>CAZHVT010000005.1:11390-91794 GCA_964536205.1 uncultured Gammaproteobacteria bacterium | reverse complement strand
ACCGCTGGTGCGTTTGGAGACTGTGACGGCGAAGTCGTTCCTGGCGCTGAAACATGCGACGGAAAGGACAACGACTGTGACGCAACCTCTGACGAGGGAGACGATGGCAAAGCACTGACCGTCGGATGCTACACTGGCGCGGATGGCACCTCTGGTGTCGGCGCGTGTGGGGATGGCGTTCAGGTATGTGCCGCTGGCGAACTCACCTCGTGCTTCGATGAAACCGTTCCGCTCACGGAAGTTTGCTTCGACCTCGTCGACAATGACTGCGATGGCAGCGTCGACGAAGACTGCACGGTTCCGTGCACGGACGCAGACAACGACGGTTACGGCGAAGGCTGTGCCAAGGGCGCAGATTGCGACGATTCCAATGCCGCAATCAACCCCGCCGAACCGGAGTGGTGTGGCAATGCCAAGGATGACAACTGCAACGGTTTGACCGACGAACTCGTCTGCTATCCCACAGCGGCTGGCAGCGTTCTCGTTCGCTTCGAGTCAACCGGCGCATGTCCGTTCGACAATCTGATCATGGTGAACGACTTCGCCTCGATCAGCTCGCCGGCCATCCCAAGCTTCGATGGGGAGACGGGATTCACTACGAATCTCGTCGTCCAGGCCAGCTCGGGCGGCACCAACGGATTGCATCGCTTCAACTTCGAATTCGACACCGACGATACGCTCGGCAACGAACTTTCGTTCGTGACAAGTGATGTGACCGGAGTGGTCGTGCACGACGAATGCGGTAAGCTACGTTTTTTCTTCGAAGGAACGGAAGTGGCATACCAGACATTCCTCGATCCGCGCCCGGTTCCGGATCCATTCATGGCGGCAAACGCCTTCACGTGCTTCGGTGACGCAGCCAACTGCTTCCTTTGTGGGGGCGATTGGGACGCCAACGGCACAGCAGATTGCGACGAGGATGGTGGCTTCTGTGACACCAATGTCCAAGACAACGCGGCCTGCGGAGGCTAATTCAGGAACCCTGCTTCTACGGAAGTGGGGTTTTTTAATTTATAGCGCGCAAACAAGAAATCGGGTATAATACAGAACTATGCCAAAAACCGCCGCGAAACCTCGAGGCAGCAAACTCGCCATCGTGGGGCTTGTTGTATTAGCATCAGTTCTCGCAATGATCCCGCCAGAATACGCACTTCCACTCATGCTCCTTATTGGTGCAGTTCTTCTCACATGGACATTAAAATATCCGCTCCTATACTCCGCAATTTTTCTCATACCATTTGTAGGCATCACATTTAATTTCAATGATTACTCATTATTAAGGTCACTTCCATTCATCGGAAGCTGGGATGCACCGATAGGAGATTTTGTCGCACTGACCGTCACGATTGTTTTCGGAATGTACATGATGCATTACGAACGCGAGAAGCATATATATCATCATCTAAAAGATCATCTTCCTGCGCTCAAATGGTATGGTCCATTTTTAATTGTCGCAGCGCTCACAATCTTCCGAGCACCACGAGAGATGCAGGGGATTAGTCTTCAATACTTCATCCGCTTCGTATTATTTTCATACATCGCATATGTCGCCATGCCATACTGGATGATAAAGACAAAAGATCAGTTAAGAAAAATCATTCATGTATTTTCATGGTCTGGAGTAGTTGTTGCAGGATTAGGAGCGGCATCATTATTAGTAAACGAACCGTTCTGGGGTATATGGCGCCGCGTATCACCATTTGCAATCGGAAATGTCGCGCCAGTAGGCTTGAATCACAATTTGCTGGCAGAATTTTTAATTATCGTCATTCCAGTTACATTGTACGTTGCAGCTCACACACATGAACGCTATAAAAAATGGTACGCAGCAGCTGCAATATTCATGACAATAGTAGTCCTTTTGACATTCGGAAGAACAGCATGGATCACCCTGGCGGTTCAAGGATTCGCAGCGTGGTGGTTTCTTCGACCAAAAAAATTCACACACATGCTATTGCGTGCATGGCCAGCACTAATCGTAGCAGCAATTCTAACAATGTACATGGGATTATTCTCAACAAGTGATTTCGTACAACTCTCAACAAATTCCAGACTAGATCTGACTAAGTTTGCATTAATACAAGCCCAAGAAACGCCATGGCTGGGACACGGAATAGGAACATTCATGCCAACACTCGGAAATTCAGGAGCATTCAATCTAGAATACGGCGGACCAATCGAAGCGCATGGCTTTGGGCAAAAAATATTATTTGAAACAGGGATTATTGGTCTTGCATTATTTCTCATGTTTTTCATCTACTTACTTCTTTCTCTTGCTTCAGCATGGAACGAATCACATCACAGCGATTACAAGAATCTAGTTTTGGCGGTTTATATCAGTCTTTTGGGCGCGCTCGTATTTCAGGTATTTAACACATCGTATTTTAATGCTAAATTGTGGTTCCCGGTCGGATTGGCACTTGTCGTATTAATGGGTAAATGGAAATTCAAATCAAAGGTATGAACATATTGGTGCTCGCACAGCAATTTTTTCCAGACAGCGTGGGTGGTAGCGCGCGTGTCGCATTTGAGCAATCACGAGAATTAGTAAAGCGAGGTTTTTCTGTTACAGCGATTGTGCCAAAGCGAAATATAAAATCTAAAAACAAAGAAACAATTGAGGGCGTAAAAGTCAGAAGATATGGAACAGGCCGCATGCACCCATTTGGACAAAGTTTCGTAGATGTCACACAATCAGCACAAGTGATAAAAGAAGTCGTAGAAGAAATCAAACCAATCGCAGTAATCATACATCAACCAACAATCGGCCATGCCTACACAAAAAAATTCGATGAGGCTCCAGTGATATATATGTTCCATGCATCAGTTCCCAAAGAAGTAAAGTTTCAAGGCATCACAGGAAAAGGTGGATGGAAAAAAATATTTGGATGGGCGTTTGTGAAATGGCTTGAGGATATTGAAGAGAGCACGCTCCGGCAATCAGATCGTGTGTTGGTATTATCAGAATACTCGAAGAAGTTGGTGAACAGAATTTATAGTTTCACCACAAAAAAGACAGTTCAAATTCCAACTGGAGTAGATGCAAATCGTTTCAAACCTATCAAAGCAAAAAAGATTGTACGATCAATTTTAGGAATTCCAGAAGATATGCTGGTGTTATTGACTGTCAGGAGATTAGTGCCTCGCATGGGATTAAAAAATCTCATCAAAGCGATCAAACCACTTGCAAAAGATTTCCCAGAATTAAAACTATATATTGTCGGAGCAGGGCCGCTCAAAGAATCTCTGGAAAAAACAATTAAGCGCGCGAAGCTCGAGGACACAGTAACACTGACTGGCCGAGTTAAAGAAGATGATCTTCACATGTTTTATCAGGCGGCAGATTGCTTTATATTGTCTACAAGAGCCTACGAAGGTTTGGGAATTGCAACCCTTGAGGCTTTGGCATCAGGACTGCCGGTGTTAGGAACTCCTGTGGGCGCAACATCAGAAATATTGTCGAAGGTAGATAAGAATCTATTATTCGATTCAGCCCAACCGGAAGCAATGGAAAAAGGAATACGATGGTTCATAAAAAAAGGAATGAAAGAAAAGGATCTAGAAAAAAAGGCACGCGGTTTGGTATGCGAGCAATACACATGGGAAAAGGCTGGGGATGCGCTTAAAAAAATTATTAAGGAGGAGGTTAAAAAGAAAAAAGTATGAGCGCATGGATTCCATTTATTTTAACCGTGGTCGCATTTCTTATTTTGTTGTCGATGGGAATCGCGGGATACTCTTTAGCGCCGTGGGTGCCTGCGCGCAAAAAAGATTTAGAAAGAATTCACAAGATGATTAATGCGGGGCCAGATGATACCGTATATGAAATAGGATGTGGAAACGGTCGAGTAAGTTTATACGTGCATGATAATAGCGACGCAAAAGTAGTGGGAATTGAAAGAGCATGGCCGATGGCACTTATCTCCCAAATCAGAAAAAAAATCGGAAAGAAAGATCGTTTTGAGGTTCGTCATGAGAGTTGTTTTGACAGCGATTATTCCGACGCAAACATCATTTATATTTTTGGAATGCCTGGACCCATGAAAAAAAGACTGGCAAAAAAATTAGAAGAGAGTTGTAATCCAGGAACGCGCGTTGTTTCGTACGTATTTCCAATCGATCCATGGGAACCAACCCAATTAGATAAACCATCGCAAGATCGAGTGTCTATTTATGAATATACGTTATGAAGGTGCTCCAGATTAACAAATTTTGGTACAGACACGGCGGTGCAGACGTATATGCAATAGACACCGCAGAATATCTAAAAAAACATGGACACGATGTGTCATACTTTGGAATGGATCACAAAAAAAATATCAAAACAAAATACAAAAAATATTTTGTTGATCAGCGAAATATATCTCGAGATGATTATGAAGCAAAGGGAAAACTGACGCTCAAGGCGAAAGAAGCGCTCGGAATTATTTATTCAAAAGAAGCTGCAAAAAAACTAGATCGATTATGCACAGACGAACGTCCGGAAATTGCACACATCCACAACATCTATCATCATCTCTCGCCAAGCATTCTCGGGGTTTTAAAAAGACATGAAATTCCAGTTGTTCAAACACTGCACGATTACAAACGACTCTGTCCAAATCACGCAATGTTCACACAAGGAAGTATTTGCGAAAGATGCAAAAGCAGAAAGTATTACAAAGCAGTAAAGTTCAAATGTATTTTTGATTCACGTGCCGCATCAGCAGTAGTCGCTACAGAAATGTACGCGCAGTCATTGTTCGGGTGGTATGACAAATATATTGATAGATTTATTGCGCCAAGTGATTTCATGAAGAAAAAAAATGTAGAGTGGGGGAGAAGCGGAAAGAATATCGATGTGCTGCACTATGGACTTGAGGCAGAAGAAAAAGCCTCGGCTCCGGGAGATAATATTTTATATGTAGGACGACTCGCACGGGAAAAAGGAATTAATGTGGTGTTGCAATGCGCAAAAGTATTTAGAGACATCACTTTTGATATCGCGGGAGATGGACCGCTTCGACATGATGTTGAGATGTTGATTCAAGCACAAGACTTACGGAACGTGAAATTGCATGGACATGTATCAGCTGCTAAAGTCAAAAAGTTAAGAGAGAAATCTGCATTTTTGCTTATCCCTTCGCAATGGTACGAAAATTATCCTATCTCATTATTAGAGCAATTTGCTGCAGGTCGGGGGGCGATAGGTTCAGATTTGGGCGGAATTCCAGAGATTATAAAAAATAAAAAAAATGGGTTTATTTGCGCGCATGATAATATCGATCAATGGATTGACAAAATCCGAAAATTGTGGTACGATAAGCCATTAATTCGTGCTTTCGGCAAAGCTGCGCAAGCGCAATTAAAGAAGGTGAATGATGAAGATACTCATTATGAATCGCTTATCAACATATACAAAAAAGCCATCAAGTCGCGTCAATCATAAGTTGATGAGATTTGCTGTCGGTGGGGTTCTCAGCCTCATTTTTTTATTGGTTGGAAACGTTGCGCACGCGAATGTCGAAAATCATCAATATCCCAAAATCGCAAATGTATTTTTAGAATGGAAATTAACAGCCGCGCAAGCTGATGCACTATCAAAATGGGATGTAGTAGTCCTAGATATGGAGGTTCAGAATCACTCGAGAAATCTCATGAAACGCATGCGAGCAAAAAATCCTGACATAGTGATTCTCGCATATATCACTTCACAAGAAATTCGTCGAGATGCAACATCACTCCAACACAGTTCTCCGCTGCGATACAAACTAAACAATAGTATTCACAAAAGTTGGTGGCTCACAGATCAAAATGGGAAACAATTGAGTTGGTGGCCAGGAACAAAATTATTGAATGTAACAAATGGATCTGGAAAAAATAATGCGAACCAAAAATGGAATGACTTTTTGCCAGAGTTTGTATCGAAAAATATTCTATCAAATGAATTATGGGATGGTGTCTTTTATGATAACTCATGGGACAACATTTCATACTTTATGCCACAAGGAACAGATTTGAATCGAGATGGAAAATTAGACACGCAACGTCCACACAACGACAATCAATGGCGTGACGGCATGGTGAAAATTTTCCAAAAAACAAAACATTTGCATCCAGATAAAATCATCATCGCAAATGGTGGTCACGTCTATGCACCACATGTAAACGGTGCGCTGTACGAACATTTCGGAGAAGATAATTTCGCACATGGACTAAACAAAACAAAGGATGTTGAATCAAAAAGTCTGACACCAACAGTTTCTATTTTAAATTCAAATGTACAAAATTCAGGATTTCTTCAAGATTACCGTCACATGCGATTCGGACTGACAAGCACGCTACTCACAGACGCCTACTACAGTTTCGATAACGGAGATGCAACACATGCAGAAACATGGCGTTATGATGAATATGATGTGGTGTTGGGGGATGCAAAGAGCAAGGCAAAAAAAGATTTTGTAGAGCACAGTAAAATTTCAGATGGGGTATGGAAGCGAGAATTTGCAAATGGTGTGGCAATCGTAAATGCAACATCCAATTCTCAAGATATTGATTTAGGAGGGGAATTTGAAGCGATTCGTGGAAAGCAGGATCCACTTCACAACAACGGAAGAATAGTCGAATCAATTAAACTTGCAAGTAATGATGGAAAAATCTTGCTGCGTCCACTCGGAGTTGTAAAAAATGTCGCATATGCAAATGGATCATTTGTGCGAATTTATGATATTGATGGAACAAAAAAACGAAATGGATTTTTCGCATACAACGAAAACATTCTAGGTGGAACACAATTACTCACCACAGATTTAGATGGTGATGGATTTGATGATGTGCTCACAGCAAACAACGGATTAATAAAAACTTTTAGTCGTGGAAAGCACGTACGCGGAGTTATGGAGCCATTTATTGGATACACAGGAGAACTCTCAATCGCCATCACAGATTTTAATAATGACGGAAGCAAAGATATTGTAGTTGGAAGAAAAACAGGCGCACCAGAATATAGAATTTACGAACAATTTGGAAAAGAGGTGGGCGGAGTAAAACGAGTTCCAAGTATTCCAAAACACATTGGAATCAATATTGCGGTGAGTAAGTCACATATTGCTGTGGGAACAGGAAAAGGCACTACACCACGAGTACATCTTTTAGAATCAAATGGATCATATATACGCTCATGGATTCCATACACACGATACTTCCACGGCGGAGTTCATGTTGCAATCGGAAATATTGATGACGATGCACAAAATGAAATCATCACAGGAACAGGAATCGGTGGAGGCCCACACGTAAAAATTTACTCAAATACAGGCGACTTAAAAAACGAATATTTTACAGGATCAGTAAAAAACTCACGAGGTGTACAAGTACATCTTTCAGATATTGATAACGACCACAAATTAGAATTGATCACACTCTCAAACGACGTATTCACATACGCCTCAAAATAAAAACCGACACGCATGCGTGTCGGGTATCTTTTTTATACAGCTTTTGGCTGGCCATGCTCCGCAACAAATGCAGCGCCATGTCCAAGATCTGTATTGATCGGTTTTCCGGCCTGACATAAAGGACAGTCATCGCCAGGAAACTTACGAAGTTGTCGGTTGATAAGCGGGCAAAATGGGCAGTCGCTTCCGTTAGGCAGAGGAAAATCATCCTCCGTTCGTCCACCGCGATTGTACAACGCGGAAAGTACGACGACAGATCCGCCTAATCGCTCAACTTCAGTCATCAGCATGCGCGATGTCAAACCGCTGTTGACGATATCTTCAACAACGACAACACGTTTTCCAGAAACAAGCTTGTCGTAGTTCCGACGAATCACAAACCGATCTTCACCAGCTTTATCTGCGTAGATGAAGAGAGGATTTGAAAGCGTTGGATCAACGCGCATTTCATGTGCGACCCACTGACCCAGCGAAATACCACCAGTTGCAGGAGACACAATCAGTTCGGTGCCACGATGTCTGAGCTGCTTGGCCATCAATCGTGCGATATGTTTCACTAACTCCGGGAAAAGCGTCACGTAATTCTTGTTCACATATGCATCACCGTGCTCACCACTTTTGTAAACAAAGTGATCGCCTGTGACAATAAGCTCAAGATCGGCAAGTATCGCCTCAACTTCGGCAACAGTTGTCGGAACATTCTGATGCTCGAAATGTTGTTCAAATAGATCAGTCATTAGAACACCTCCACGCCTTCAATCTGCCAATTGAGTGTGCGACCAGCCATATATGGAACAACGCCACCACAAAGTTGCGGCACAACCCAAGGCTCGAAAACCAGTGTGATCGTATCATCATTTAGCGGCAATCCATAGAATCGCGCACCAAACTCAGATGTGAATGGTTCGAGTCGATCAAGTGCATCGCACTCTTGAAATAACTGACACAGAACCTGCATCGCCACGGGCGCGCTAAACACCCCGGCACAACCATCAGCACATTCCTTCGTTTCACGAAGATGGGGAGCGCTATCAGTTCCCAAGAACAAACGCGGGAAACCTTCAAGTACTGCACCAAGCAAAGCTTCCTGATCTTCAGGACGTTTCGCAATCGGTTTGCAGAAGTTGTGTGGATTGATCTTCCCACCAATCACATCATCTAATGTCAAAATCAGATGATGAACCGTAACGGTTGCGGCTACACTCTCACCAAGAGAGCGAACGCAATCAAGTGCGGCTTTCGAAGTGATATGTTCAAGTACAATCTTGAGATCAGGGAAATGCTCATGCAGCCAGACCAATGTTCGGAGAAATTCTCGCTCGCGGTCCATGCAAAATTTACCGGGCTGCTCGCCATGAATGGAAAGCACCAAACCGTTAATTCTCATCGCCTCAAGGGTCGGTTGGAATTGTGGTTCGCGGAAATCAGTTACGCCATATTCGGAATTCGTCGTCATCTCACCAACAGGACCATTCAGAATCGATGAGATATTATTGGGAGCCTGCTCATCTTCCGGATTTTTCGGATAAGCTTTCGCAATCACAGCACCAGCTTCCACTGCGCCATATATGTGCTCTGGCCTCGTCTCATCAAGAAGTGCGATACTCATAAGAAGTTGCATCTTACTTTCACGCATAGGCATACATCGTCCATGTAAAACACCTTTAATCTCACGACGATACAATTCCATGGTAGAAGCATTCCACACAGGTGGTGACGGCATGTTCTTTTTAAAAGGCTTATCTTTCGTGCGAATATTTGGCATCGGAATAACCCGACCAAACACATTCGCCGAGTAGCCCAGAACTTCTTTCAGTTGATCGTCTTGTCTCAGATGCAGATGAAAATCATCTGGCCTTCGGATGGTGATGGATGTAGTCACGTTACGCTCTCCTTTCCATGAGTTTGTTGATGTGTCTGATTGTCTTCGCCACACGCCATGGACGTAAAAACGCCATTGATCCGATAAACACCGAATCTGCGCCAGCGTCAATAAGTCGCTCTGCATCAGCGGGGGACAAAATCCCACCACCTGCATTGATCGGAATGGAAATGTCGGACATTCGCGCCTCGCGTACCCATTGTTCGACAATCGGCAACAGCGGCGCACCAGATAAACCGCCTCCACCCAAATGTTTGAGTGGGGATTCATCGGTTCCAAACAATCCCTTCCAATCGATTTTTTCCGGAAGCTTGCCCCATGGAATTGTGTTAGAAACACAAATCGAATCACAGCCATCAATGAAACTCATTTGTTTGGCCGCGGCCACAAGAACAAGCGCATTGATTTTAATCATGATAGGAATATCAAGATGCTGATTTGCAATCCGCACATATTCCTTCACCTCATCAATAAGATGAGTCGTATCAAGCCCGGCATTCGGACAGGACACATTGATCTGCAAACCAAACGACGCGCGAAATCGAATCCGATGCTCAACAAGTAATCGACAAAACTGCGTAAATTCACCAATCCGATTTTCCGGAGTCTTTTCAATAGACATAAACGAAATCAAAAATGGTTTCGTTCGGCGCTGCCAACCATCTGTGCGCAAGAGTACACCAGCGCCAGGTCCCGGCAATCCCATAGAATTCAGAGCAATCGATTTCAGTGGTTTTACTACAATACAGTTCGGAAATCTTTCATTTCCAGATGTATTTCCAGCGCGCGCATGTAATGTGGTCGTTTTCGACACAAAAGTCATGCCATCAAAATTCATCCCAAAAGGACGAGCATACTTGTGATACCAATACCCCTCGCCAAAAAAACCCTCGACACCGGAAGCACCCAGCACATGCCCAAAATCAACCCCTCGAAGTTCCATGTCAGCTCCTTTGTAAAGAACAGAGAATGAGGATACAAAAAAAGACGCATCACGTCAAAAAACAAAAATCAAAGTCGGAGTTCGAATTCAGACTTTGATTTTTAGAGATAGTTCACGACAACGCCTTTTATGGTATCAAACCCAAAATCGACGACATGGAATTCTGCGAGTTCACCGTCTTCTACAACGGGGTAAATGCCATTGAGTGATCCATATTTCTTTCCCTCAAGTTTAATGGTTCCAGCTTTCAGATGTGTAATTAACATCATACCTCCCATAACAGGGACATGTGGAATTGCAACAGCCGCGCCAACTTTCGTAGGTTTGCCTACAACCTTGCGAACTTTTGGCTTACCCAGCATTTTTGCATTCTTTTTTTGCTCTGCAATAATCTTAATGCCGTAAAGGAAGCCAATAATATATAATACCTCCGCAACCCACATGAAGATCAACATGCGACCCTCAAACATATTGCCAAGAAGTGGGATGATACTAAGACCTCCCAAAAAAGCGAAACACACCACGAGCAACCAACCAACAAATCCGCGCGCTTTTGTGATCTTTTTTAGTTTGTCTAATTGATCTTCAGATAATTTTCCTTCAGCATTGAGATCAATATCATGGATGTATGGGTGCATATAGAACGAATTAATTATTCATGTGGTGTAACTACGGTTGGTACGGATAACGAGATAGCCTCTCCAGTTGCTCTATCACGACCAGAAAGCGAGATGTGTGTAAGAAGTTTATACAGTCCATCTTCCGGAGGTGTAATTGATAATTCAAAACCTAATGTGGCACGCTCTCCATGTCGAATTTCATCATGCTTCCATGATACCAGATTTTTTTGAGAATTAAAGTTAATGGCTTTACCAGCTGTGACATTTGATCGTCCTGTCCAATGTACATAATCAGCAAGTTCCGCAGAAAATTCCGGTTTGAGAAGTGTACCAAGTCGATTTCCCATTTCTACAAATACCCAAACTTTGGTTGTTTTTCCAGCTTCAGGAGGAAGAGGGCCACGCCCCAACTGATCTCCATCTTCCGTAAAATATCTTGATTGCGCTTGAAGAGAAGATGTACCTTTTGCGGTAAGCGCAAATGATTCTGCACCTAATTCTATATGATGATTTGAATCACCAATTGAAAATGACATGGTTGGATTAATGGTAATATTACCACCAGCAGGCTCACACACGACACGCATACTCAACCACAAATCCCCACGAAATTCACCAGGAGTAATCGATCCGCGTGAAGCAAAATCCAACAAAGGAATACGAGATGAGTCCGGATTTCGCATACGATTTTCAAACCGAACACAAGCAGAGGGCGAACTAAAATTAAAACCAACAAATTCTAATACATCGGGAATATTATTCTGCACAACCACAGAAACAGGAACACGCGCCGCCTCACTAATAATACGGTCAGCAGTATTAACAGAAGTAGAAAATGACACATCAAGTTGTTGCACCTCTTCACTCAATATGCCACGAGTAAGCACAGCAGTAACTTCACCAGAAATTTGATATTCAACAACATATTCCAAATTAACATGATCAGACACAATTTTCTCTTGTGTGGAATTCAATAGTAAATCAGTGTCCGGTTCAAAGACTGGAAGCACACCATCCTCTGAAAAATATGGAGAATGTAAAAGTCCGTCAAATCGCTCAACTCTAATTCGCAGATCAGAAATGCCCCGTTCTATTTTTTGGGTTAAGGTAATTTCAGGAGCGAAAAACTGACCTTCATATAATGTTGGAATATTGTTAAAGGAAATCGTTACAGCAGGTTGTTCAATAGTTCGGATAATCACACCGTGTGCAATATCAATCTCGTGCTCTGGGGTTCTCGCGCTAGAGCGAAGTGGTAAGCGAAGTGTTGTATCAACCTCTCCCCAAAAAGTAACACGAAGTGGAATATCAATGGACGCTCCAGCCTCAAGATCCGCAACTGTGATAGCTTGTCCAGTCTCATGCGAAACAACAATCTCATCAGGAGGTTGCAGTGAAATTTCAATAGCAGTCAACGCAACCTCACTCGGATTTGAGAGTGTTGCGATAATAGTAACTGGCTCACCCGCTCGGATCTCAGAAGTGGATGATTGAGACGTAATGACTAAAAGCGAAGGAGGTTCGCGAAAAATAAAAAACAAAACAGTTCCAATCAGAACAGCGCCGATCATCGCCAACAAAACCATATCAAACACAAACAGAGCTCGAGCGCGCTTGTAGAGCTTTTTATATCTGCTCTGAAAATGGTTTTCGAAAAAATTCCTAATAGGAGAAATCATATTAATCAATCAGACGAAGCTGCCCGCCCGGTTGAGGTTGTGGCGCACTTTCGTCGATAGTTTCGGCTTCAGCAGAACGCCAACCTACAATAAACTGTCCAATACCTTTCGTATCACGAGCTTTTGACAATCGAGGTCGCTCTTGTGACCAAGCCAAAACATCTTTAAATTGAATGCGATAACGACCCTTCACAATCATAACAGGAAGCTCATGAGATTTAATAGCTCGTCGAATAGTCTTTTCAGAGAGCCCAAAAAGACGTGCAGTCTCTGAAATCGAAAGGGGCAGGGAAGAGTTGTTTTTATGGGATATATACATAAAAATGCCTATATAAGACAATTGTCTAGACTAGTCTGGACATAAATATGATATCACATTGACTTTTGCTACACAACATTCTATGATGTAGCTCATTTCATAGCAGTATCAGCCAGGAAAATCTACTAAAATAAGTCATCTTAATAGTAGGTGTAACACTTCTCTAATTATTACGTCTTCTTTTGTGAAAGGCAACAACAAACAACTCGTCTTGAAACTTCAGTTTGATAACGACCCCGAAGCCTTTTCTGAACTTTACGATCGCTTCGCAGAACCCATATACCGCTTTATTTATTTTAAGGTCGGTTCAAGGGTGGATGCACAAGATCTCACTTCAGAGGTTTTTTTAAAAGCATGGGCCGCAATTCGGGAAAAAAAGGACGGTGTCCTGAACTTCCGTGCGTTCCTATATAGAATAGCACGAAACCTCGTAGTGGACTTTTATCGAGCTAAGCGACAAAACACATCAATAGAAGCAATCGATCCAGATGCAATCATGGTATCGGCACATATAGATCGCATTGCAAACAATCAAGAACTCACTGTCGTGCTCAAAGCAGTACGTTCACTCAAGGATGAATATCGAGAACTCATAATTTTCCGCTTCATGGATCAAATGAGTTACAAAGAAATTGGACAGATTTTGAATAAATCACAAGTGACAGTCCGCGTAACAATGCATCGCGCGGTCAAAACACTCAAAAAACATTTGGGAAGAAATGAAAAGGAGACCTCATAAACATGTCTGACAGACTAGAAGAACAACTTAAAGAACTCAAAAATAAACCGCAAGCAGGTGCGGCTGATTCTGCGTGGTTGGCAAAAAACAAAGCACTGCTAATGATGCAGGTTAAAAACACTATGCCAGCGCCAGTAGTTGAAAAACAACTGGCACGTACCGTTGAGTCATACAAAAAAAGATGGTTCTCGCCACAAAACAGATGGGCACTTGCCATGCGCCCAGTTTTTGTGATCGCACTTGCTGTTATCATCCCATTTGGAAGTTGGATTTCAACAGTAAACGCAGCGCGCCTAAGTGTATCAGGCGATGCTTTATATAGTGTCAAAATCATTTCAGAAAAAGTACAACTCGCTTTTACATCAGATAAAAGTACAAAAATCGCTTTACGAACAGAATTTGCAGCACGCCGCGCAGATGAAGTAGTAAAACTAAAAGCACAACCAGCAGTAACAGATGTGGAAGAGGAAGAAGTAAAGGAAAACATTAAAAAAACAATCGAAAGATTAGAAACTGAAATTCAAACAGCAAGTGACGAATTGGTTGAATTAGCAGAAAGTGAAGAGCCGGTAATTGTTCGAGAGGCAGCACGAGCAGTCGATGTAAAGAGTGAAGAGATCGGAAGAGTATTAGAAAAAACAGCAGAACTCGCAGTTGAAATTCCAGAAATTAATGAAGCAAAGGAATTGATTGATGAAGTAGCAGTGAGTGCGGTTGAAACAATCGTACACACACGAACAGAAACAGAAGAGGATAATAGTGAAAACGAAGTAGTTGATACAGAAATCAAAAATACCCTTGAGGATAAATTAAAAGACGCAACTTCAGAAATTGATGAGGTGCTCCTGATTCTCGATGCAGTTGCCAGCACAAACACACCAAAACTACTGGTAGAAGAAAAAGAATTACAAAACGCACAAGTGCAAGCAGAAGAGGCTTTAGAGGTTGTGAAAGAGGCAGCAGAATCAGTAGACAGCGAGGCGTTTGAAGAAGCTATAGAAAAAGTTAAAGAAGTTAAAACGGTTGTTAACGAAGCACAAAAAACAGCTGCAAAGTTACAAGACGAATCTCAGGTGGCTATGGAAGAAACAGAAGAATTATCAGAAACAGTCATTCTTGATGCTGAAAACACAACGAACACAGAAAAAATTATTGAAATTGATACCGAAAATGTTAGTGCAGAATCAGAGGGGCTCGTTGAGGCTGATGTCATTGTTGAAGATGAACCGGAGGTTGAAGTGGAAGCAGAGATTGAAGGAGTTGAAGAAACAACAACAGAATAATGATGGTGAGATGAGAGGCTCTCGTGGAGCCTTACATCTCCTCAGCATACAATGATTTGTGGAGTGAAGATCAAGTTCACGCACAATATGAGTCATTATGACTCAAAGGGGGAGAGGAAGAGATCGTTACAAAACTATGGTGCATCACAGATTCGAGAGATTTTTTTCTCAGATGCGCGAAAAACAACAAAATGATGTGCGTATATCATTGCGGAGTTTTGAGCTGCATATGAGGAAAAAATAGCCGGATATGTGTGTGCTCATGGTTTTGTAACGGTCTCGTATAGTTCTATTTTTGCAAAGGTCGGGAGCGCGCAAAACGCTCGAAATAAAACGACTATTAAATAAACACAATGTGATTATGCATCCTTATCGTGTGTCCCGTAGCGAATACGGGCACACAAGAGCCTAAAAACTCAATCGTGTCCCGTATTAACTCGGGATTGCACGAATAAGAAGGGGATATATAGTCAACATTGCAAAGAAAGATATTCTATATGATCGATGTTATTCGATTGGGTAAACGTGCATTTGCATGGGTTACTGTTGTAGCAACTGTTACATGGTCCGTAGGACTTGCAGCATTTGTAGCACCTTTGACAGCTCAAGCAGCTGTAGTAACTGATGGTGATCTTATCAAAGGATCATTGCCAACAGTATATTACTACCACGGCAACAAGAAGTACGTCTTCCCAACACAAAAAACTTTCTTGACATGGTACACAATGGACCAGCTCGAGGGAGTAGACAATGGCGGTTTGGTAAAAACTGTCACAAACGCAGAAATTGCATCATTCAAAATTGGTGCTAACGTTACAGCTAAACCAGGTGCTCGCATGGTGAAAATCACCAGTGATCCTGCAACATATGCTGTTGACGCTGGCGGACAACTCCGTCACGTGACTTCAGAAGCTGCTGCAGTAGAACTCTATGGTTCAGCATGGAACACAATGATTGACGACGTTCCAGATGGTTTCTTCGTCAACTATAAAGGATCAGAAGCTTCAGGTGATATTGCTTCATCTTCAGACTTCAATCCAGCAGCAGTTGAAGCTGCGGCAACTTCAATCGCTTTAGACCTCGGTCTTGACGATTCAAACACGCCACCAGCTCCAACACCAACACCAGCAGGCGGAAGCTTGAGTGTGGGACCATCATCATCAAACCCAGGTGCGATGACTTTGGTAACAGACACTGGTAACAATGCAGGTGGACAACGAGCAGATGTTCTCGGATTGAGCTTTTCAGCTGGATCAGACGCTGTTTCAATTGACACACTCGTATTGCGAAGAAGTGGTATCGCTTCAGACAGTGACCTTGACGACATGTACCTCTACAACGGAATGGACATCGTAGCTCAAGTACAATCAGTGTCTAAGGGTGTTGCAACATTCACCAAATCAGGTGGATTGTTCACAGTCCCTGCAGGCGGAACAACAAACTTGGATTTGAAAGTTGATGTAAACAAAGACGCATCAGCAGGAATCACAATCGGATGGAGCTTGGCAGCAGCCGACGTTACATCTAGTGCTGATTCTGTATCAGGTTCAGTAAGTGGTTCAAACCACACAGTAGCAGTCGTATCAGATTTGGCGTTCTTGGATATTGCTAACGTATTACCGGCAGCAGCAGACACGATCGACCCACAAGATGACTACGACCTATGGACATTCCGACTCGACGCAAACTCACAAGATATGTTGGTGGAATACATCACCGTAACTAACGTGGGTTCAACAGACGACGATGACCTACAAAACATCGAATTGTGGTACCAAGGCTCAACACAGTTGGGTAACACATTGGGAACACTCGATAACGGTACAGCTACATTTGACTTGACTGGTTCAGACGACGGTGGTTTCAAAATCACTTCTGGACAACAACGTCAGTTGACAGTACGTGCCGACATCAAGGGTGGAACTAACCGTACCATTCGATTCGGTATCCAGGAGCAAACAGACGTTATCGTTAAAGACTTGAACTACAACGTCTACACAGTTCCTGCACAAGATGACAACTCTGCATTTGCAGTTACACAAGCTGGTGGTGCAACAACCATTAATACTGGAACGTTGACACAAACCATCGCAACTGATTCCCCAACAGGAAACATCCCTGACGGAGCAACAAACGTATTGCTCGCGAAGTACAACTTCAAAGCTTCAGGTGAGCCTGTGAAGGTGAAGAACTTGGACATTTCATGTTCAGGAAATGCAGCAACAAACATCTTGAAGAACGTTAAGATTTCATTTGATGGTTCACAAATCGGCTCAACATTGAGCACATTGACTTGTGACGCATCATCTCCATCAGGAACAGACTTCAGCTTCGGAAACTCCTTCACAATTCAAGAAGGTGCATCTGGCGTTGTAGAAGTTCACGGTGATTTGACTGATTCAACCATCGCTTCCGCTGACACAGTATCTGTGACATTGGCAGCTGGTTCATCAAATGCTAACGGTACTGTCTCATTGACAGCACTTTCAACAACTTCAATTTCTGGTCGAACATTGACCGTGAAATCAGGAGCTGTAAGTGTTCGAAAGAACCCAACATTGGCTAACTACACATCATCACGTCCATTGGGTGTGCTTGGTTCAAGTAACGTCCGTGCAGGTTCATTCATCATTACTGGTGGAGCAGAAGCATCAACCATCTCACAAATTGTGTTGAAGGATGATGTGGATACAACATCAGATGGTGTTACATTGAAAGACTACTTCGATAATCTTTCAATCAAACATGGTGATACAATGTTGCATTCATCACCATTGTCATTGACAGACACAGATTCAACAACATACACATTTAACCTCTCACCAAACGTAACGCTTGGTGTCGGTGAAACGTATGTAGTTGATGTATATGTTGACATCTTGTCATCAGCAGGTGTTGCAACATCTAACTTGAACGACGACGATACAGATGGAGCAATCCTCGTTGACTCTGTCGTTGCTACAGGTGTAGAAACAAGTACAACAACATCTGACACATCAACAGATCCTAAATTGCAACGTTTGAACATTGCAACAAATGGATCACTTCGTGTAACAATTGACGGTGATACACCACAAGACGATCAACTTGTTTTGGGTGCAACTGATCAAACATTTGCGAAGTTCAAGTTGGCTGAAGAATCAAACGCAGAAGACATTTTGATCAAAAAGTTCGTAGTTGCGGACGTGATCTCAATTAACACTGCAGTTCCTTTCAGCTCAACTGGTACAATGCGTAACTTGAAACTTTACAATGGTTCAACATTGTTGGGATCAGTTGACGCTATGGATGATTCTAAGACATCAACAGTTCCAGTAGCTTCATTTGACTTGACCGGCCTTGCTGCAGGTGGATTCAAATTGGCTAAGGGTTCAACAACTGTCTTGACATTGAAAGCTGACTTGACACCGTGGCTAGAGAATGAATCAGCATCCTCAACTCATAGAGCAACGATCTTCACTTCTGATGCAGACTTAACAACTGCAGCACAAGATGATTACGTCGATGCAATTGGATTGGGATCTGGTTTTGCTATCTCAACCACAAATGCTACTGCTACATCCGGTCTTGTTATCGGTGTTGCAACAGGAGCAACTCAAACAGCTTTGGTTGGTAACGTAATGGATGCATTGAGAACAAAGATTAGCATCGCCTACTCAGACGACGCTGGTAAGGTCTCACCATCAGGAACCGTAACCAAATCATCAGAGCAAACATTGGCTATCTTGAAGATATCTAATACTGCAAACGTAGGTGGGTACGAAGCTACAGTTAAGGGAATCAACCTCGATGTTAACTCATCAGGTATCTCACTTGCTGGAACTCGTGCATTGAAGATCTACAAAGACAGGATTGATACTTCAAACCAGCTCGCTACAACAACGTACGCGCTGGGATCAGCTAACGCTGGATATTCTGACACCGCTATTGACGCGGCAAACATGACGGATATCACAGTTTCAGCTGGTAGCTCACGTTACGTTTACGTAACATTGGACACCAATGACTCATCAATTGGAGCAAACGATACTTTGAGTGTCGGAATCCAAACGAGTGCGGTAACTGGAATCGATGGAGAAGAAATGAATCCAGTGCTTTGGTCAGACGGAGCAGCCCTCACCCTCACAGAGGTTAGAGGAATGCCGTTGACTGGTAGATCAGTTTCCTACTAGTTCGACCGTCGGGTTTCATTACCCAAACAAACCCCCTTTTGCGAGGGGGTTTTGTTTTTGTTTACCGATTGTGAGAAAATCTGCTATACTACTGATGTATATATTCAAGAATACTCTATGTCTATTGCAGTATCTCGAGTCTCAAAAGCGTTTATTTTTGTCTGTGCGACAGCAATGCTTTTTTTCTGGGCACATACAGCAAGTGCACAAGAAAGATCAATAAACTTACATTTTTCAGCAACAGATCAATTTGGAAATTCTTTTGATCGAGCACCACAGGTTCATCTTGCGACGTGCAACATACACAAAACAGGATTAGTAAAAGCTGATACAACCATTCCAAATAGATATAATGTCGAATTATTTTACGATCACACCGAAACCTCAACTCACTGTACGGCAACATTTTCTTCGCCAGGTTTTGTGTCTTCTGGTTCAGTTGATCTAGGCAACATTCAAGCAGACAAAAACTTTGACATATCATCAGAAACAATCACGCTGGCTTACACGCTCGTTGTTCGTCCGTACGATGAAGACGGAACATCAATCACCAATGCAGATATTTTTTATGAAGGAGCTTCTGCAAGACATGCATCTGGCGGGGCTTACTATTTTGCAGCTCAAAATATCGGCGCACTAGAAATTGGACATCCAACATATCTTCCTCAATCACAAACAACGGACGGTCTGCTTGGGGTAATTTCGGTAAATGACAAGTCTACAAAATCAGTCTCATTTAAAGGCTCTGGATCATGCGTAAAAAGCGGTTCCGCTATATCATGCGGAGCATTGCAATCACGTGCAAGTATTTCAGTAGTCAATACAGCTGGGACACTTATCAGTGACACCAAGGTGACGCTCTACACAGACAGAGCGCGAACAAAGATCGCACAAGAAATCGGAGCGGTTGCGCGAGATGCAACACATATCATAAATGCTACAAAAGTAAATTTCGCGGTCATGCCAGGAACATATTTTGCAGAAGTAGTAAGACAGAGATATAACACCATCCATGAAACAATTGAGGTAAGCGAGGACAAAAAAACAGACATATCATTCACTGCTGATCTAGAAAGTATTTCAAAAGTCTCACCAACCAGATCAGCTGTCACAACAACCAGAACATCAGCTACGGCAAATCTAGTAGATACGGTTGTTGTGAATATTATAGCGCGATCATCGGACAACACATTACTAAGGAGTCGCGAGGTTGAAATTGATACAGGAAACTCAACAGATGTAATTGAATTTGCAGCTGGATCAACAACAAACAATCAAGGATTGGTCATTATATACCTCACTGCATCTCAAGCAGGTGAGAGAACATTGGTAGCAAAAATTGGCGATCTCATAATTTCAGATTTCCCCAAAGTCACATTTGAAGCAGATCTAGATGAGGCAAAAGCGGATGCGAAAAAAAGTTACACAGAGCAAACACCCTCGCCAATTCTAGTTGGGGGGGTGGAAGAAGTGACCATCACATTATTTGCAAAAAACTACAAAGGTGAATTTTTGTCAGGACTTGATGCCGGGCTATCGAGCAACAGAGGATCCATCGACAACATAGAATGCGACAACGGAAAAACAACAAGCGGAAAAGTGAAGTGTATTTTCTCCTCAAATGAGGCAGGAACCTCGATCTTGACTGCAACCGTAGATGGTGTCAAGATAGACCAAATAGCGGTTTCCGTGTCACCAATTCCTTCATAAAATTTGGATTGTAAATCCATCAACATGAGTGAAAACAACACTAAAGTTACAAAAAATTGGATAATCCGCGGTTGTGTTGCCGCGGTTTTTTTGCTTCCTGTAATCACAACGCCATCACTCATATATGAAGGCCATGTAGGTAAATGGCTGCTGATTGCAGGAGTAATCACATTTCTCCTCATTTACACATGGCTGAAAAAAAATAAAACAAACGAACCACTCTCACACGGAAAAAACTTCGGGCTGTTAATGTTGACATTGTATGGGATCGTGGTAGTGGCATGGTCATTTCTAGGAGATCCCATAAAGGGGTTGTTGGGAGATGCCTTAAGATTAAACGGCGCATGGATGTGGATATTGATGATAGGATTTGCGTGGTGGTTAAGTTGGTGGGCAAATACAAGTAACAAAAGATTATTTATTTTAAGAATGCAATCACTCGCCGCTGTGATTGTGGTTGGACTGGCAATTCTTGTACAATTCGCACCAGAATTTTTCAACGCAATAGTGGGAACAGAAGGAATAGGATGGGATCAGTATTACGGATTTGTTAGAATAAAATTAACTGGATTGTGGGGCAGCTCAACATATCTAGCAGCATACGTGTTAATGAGTCTGTTTCTCATGGGATTGCACGTACGCCTCGAAAAAACCCGCTGGATTAAAAAGGCAGTCATGGTCGGGATAGTACTCGCGATATTTGGTGTGTGGGGAACGGGTTCAAGAGGGTCACAGGTGGGTGTTATTATCGGTCTAGTGTTGATGGGGCTCGCATATCTTCAAACTCGAAGTTCAAAACTTCACGTTATCATTAAAAGATTTGCTGTGGCAGCCCTTCTTTGTGTAACAGCTTTTGTATATCTATTAGCTTTCACTCCAGCAGATCAACAAGCACAAAGACCATATCATCCAATGTACTGGTTTGAGCAACTCGACTCACAAGGAGGAATCTCAACGCGTTTGTTATTTTGGTCATCCGCATTAGATGGTATCAAAGAAAAACCACTCCTCGGTTGGGGACATGAAATGTACGAAACAGTATTTGATACGCATTACAAAAAAGAAGTAGCGCAGTTTGGTCTACAAGAAACATGGACCGAACGCGCACATAATCAATTGCTCGAAGTTGCGGTTACAACCGGTTTAATCGGATTACTTGTATATTTATTACTGATCATCTCACCTCTTTTGGTAAAGTCAAAAACTAAAGAGCAGGAAACATTGCGAATATTTACAGCCGGGATAATGGGTGCATATGCAGGCTTCGGGCTATTTGCTTTTAATACCCCATCACTCATTCTGCATCTCGCACTTATCGTAGGTTTGGGAGCTGCAGTAGAGAAGTCAAAAGAATTGCCAAACTGGACGCGGGGGGTTTCAAGTAAAATAGTAATCACTCTCGCTGCGGTTGCTGTGTTGTTTGTATTGATTCTAAAACCATGGATGGAAGCAAAACAAGTTCAAGAGGTAAGAAATACGTTCGAACAAGGAGATATTGAAGGGTATGAAAAAAAATTGACTTCCG
Source organism: uncultured Gammaproteobacteria bacterium (assembly GCA_964536205.1). Classification (GTDB taxonomy): domain Bacteria; phylum Patescibacteriota; class Patescibacteriia; order Magasanikbacterales. The sequence goes on along the minus strand of CAZHVT010000005.1, from coordinate 69,486 downwards.
TTCTGGCGATACAGTCAATGACACAAACAGACACATTGAAAATATTAACTGACGATTTAGTAAATAATAATACTGGCGCACTACCGAAAGAATTTTTTGTGAGAGGGATCCCTATACTGCTAAACGGATTTGCACAGTATAACGAAACATACGCACCGCGATATGCAATGCAATTGCGAGAGGTTCAGCTCAAGGCGCTTTCTATAGAACATGTTGATACAGAGAAATTCAAAGATACGATAGAAAAAGATTATGATGATGTACGAGCATTATCACCAGACAGACAAACAGTAGACATCAACCAGATGAACTATTATATGCAAACAGGGCAGCTCGAAAAAGCGCGCGAACTAGTCGACACAATCGTATTACATGTCCCTTCAAACAATGATTTTCAATGGACGCGCGTGATCATAATGTCAGCTCAAGAACAAACACATGAGGCAGGGCTTGTCGCAGCTCAACTAATCAGAGATGGACGATATCTGCCACGCATGTCACACGATACACTCGATTTAATTCTTGTATTGCTGGAGGAAGTAGGGGATTACACGGCGGCATTTCAACAGCTCAATGTTGTTCTAAATCTCTCACAAGAAAATCCACATCTCAAAACAGGGCACAACTTTTTGCGAAAGGCTTATGCTGCATATAATCTGGAAGCATTTTCAATTGCGCGAACAGATGCAATGACAGCGCTTGAATTAGACGCAGTATTAGAACCGCAAGTAACAGATTTAATTGCTCGCATCAAAACTGCGACACAACCTACCGATGAATAAATTCAACCTCATCAATTACAGTAGATGGATATCACGACTCACAGTGGCGCTCATGCCGCTGGTTGTACTACCATCTGTGATCTATCCATTCATGTTTGGAAAGACACTTTTTTTGCATACAACAACAATTGCATTATTAGTTATATGGGTTGTGTTGATCACTTTTCCAGATCAGCGCAAAAAAATAACCTCCATTCTTAAAAATCCAATAACCTTACTATTTTCAATATATCTCGCGACCGCGTGGATCTCATCGCTTTTTGGAGTTGATCTCTCGCGAAGTTTTTGGGGAACACAATCGCGCGGAACAGGCTTACTCACCCTCACGCAAATCTGGTTGTGGTTTGTATTAACGAGAGCTACGCACACGACCACAAAAGATTACAAACGACTCACACAAATAATTTCTGTATCTGGATTAGTGGTGTCTCTTATTGCACTGGCTCGTCTCAAAGGAATTGTGTTATTTGGCGTAGACACAGGTCTGCGAATTTCGGGAACTATCGCAAACCCAATCTTTTTTGCAGGAATGCTAATTTTATACATTGGAATCGCCGGCTATGGATTTTTCACCCACGAAAAACGTTCACATAAATTTGCATTCGCAGCACTCGCATTATTCCAAACTCTCATCATGTTTTTCACGCAAACAAGGGGAGCGGCTATAGGATTTATTGTTGGTGCGGTAATTGCGGGCATGCTTGTAACATTAAGCTCAAAAAGAAAAATAATCAGACACGCGGCAATAGGATGTATTATTTCAGGTCTGCTGCTCGTCTCGCTTGTACTAATATTCCACAAATCAATCGAGAAAAAAGTTCCATTAATCGGTAGATTAGTTGGCGTCACAACATTGCAAGATAGCTCGCTCGTCTCTCGTGTAAATGCATGGAAAAGCGGATGGGAATCCTTCAAACAAAAACCAATCCTTGGATGGGGACAAGAATCATTCATCGCAGCATTTGATGTCAACTACAATCCCGATTCACTGTATTTAGGATTTGCAGAAACTCGATTTGATCGCGCACATAACATAATCGTAGAACTACTGGTAACAGGAGGTGTAATTGGCTTACTTGCATACGCGGCTTTGATGTTGAGATTTTTATATCAATTATGGCAATCCAGTCGTTGGAAAAAACCGGTCAACATTGTAGCTATCGCAACACTCGCAGCCTACATGGTTCACCTCATGTTCTCATTCGACACCGCAGTGTCACTCATTCTATTATTTGCGATAATGTTACTGTACGAAAAAAATGAGATACAGGAGATTGATAATGAAATAATTAAGGGACAAAAAATGGTTGTGTTCGGTATAGCAATGTTAGTCGGACTCATGGGCGTATATCGATATGCATATCAACCAATGAAAGAATCTTCTGCACTCATCAACACACTTGTATTTGCCGCAGAACATTCCCGTCTGCAGGCTACTCCGAGATTGCAAGGAGTGCTCGACATGCAATCACCATACAAAACAGAGTCACGAAATGAGTATGTAAAGAATGTGATTCGGGCTCTGCAGGCGGGCGTATATAGCGATGCAGAAGCAGAGCAATTCATCACAAAAGCTGAACAGGTTGGTCTGAAAAATATCATCGATCACAAACATGATTCATATCATACCTATTTAAATGGTGTTCTGTACTACACTGCTGCAAAGAAAAATCCAAAATACGCGCAAAAGGGAATTGAGTACTTCAATGACGCAATAAAAAAATCAGAAAGACAGCAATACCTATTTGCCCTCGCAGAATTATACGTTGATGCAGGTGATCCCATCACAGCTCATAAGTCATATAAGCAGGCGCATGATTTATCAGAAAAAGTTGGGCTCGGGCATTGGTATTACGGATTATCACTTTTGACGCTTGATCAGGATGAGGAGGGGGTTAAAGAGTTAATCGAGGCAATTGAGTTGGGGCATATTCCTGTAGAAGGTGCTCAAAAAAAATTAACAGCGGGAATTTTGCTCGAGCATAAAGAGTATGATCTGGCACTCGTGGTGTATTGGCAGATAATGCATATTGAAGGAAACATTCGAAAAGCTACAGCGTGGGCTGAATACGCAATCTATCTTAAGGAGGGTGGGTATGCGCACAGTGCAAAGCTAGCAGCACAAACTGCGGTATCACTAGACGAAAGTTTCAGGGCTGAAGCAGAACTGTTTATAGCGGAATTGCCGGAAATGGAGCGTGACGATCAAACAGATGTGATTTTAGATTTACATAAGGACTTTGATGTAATTCCAACATTATGAAATGGCGTGAAACAATAAAACATTACAATCACTGGCTAGTTGCCTTGGTATTGTGTTCAATAGTCGTTGTGCCTTCAGGAATGCTATTCCCGCACACAAACGGTAAGACACTCTTTTTTGTGATGCTGTTTGCGGTTCTTGCGCCGATATTAATGTTTGCACAAAGAAAATTAAGCATACCGCGCAATCACATTACAATCGCACTTTCGCTATTTGTAATTTCAATGATCTTATCTACAATCTCAAGCGTAGATCCATTACAAAGTTTATGGGGAACCGACACGCGCGGATTTGGATTATGGGTTTGGTTATGGATATGGATTCTGTACATACTTTTATCAAACATAGTAAAAGAACAAAACAAAAAACGATTTCTCATATGGTTTGTCATCATGATGGGAAACATAGCCATCCTGAAAGTAATTTCAGAGGTCGTACAATTTGGTTATGGACATCGCGCAGAATCGCTTTTTGGAAATCCACTGTTATATGCAAACGTTGCAATCTTTCCATTATTTTTTGCTCTAGAAAGATTTTTTCAGGAGACAGATAAAAGATGGAAGGTGGTTGCATTGCTTTCGGCAATTGTTTCAGGGGCAGGAATTTATCTCACACAAACTCGCGGTGTAATTGTAGGATTAGTTGTAGCTATTATCGCGATCATCGCATACGGATTCAGGCCAAAAACCCGGAAACAAAAAAAGAGACTTGCTGTTATAGCGATCGCTGTAACGCTCATAATCGGAGGTTTGTGGGCAGCGCGCGATACAGCAGCAATCAAAAAAATCAAAGCACTCAATCGTATACTACACATTTCAATTTCAGAATCGAGTGCAAATCAACGACTCATTCTTTGGAATTCCGGTATACAGGCATCATTAGAAAAACCAATTTTTGGGTGGGGACCAGAAACATTTGATTATGCATTCAACCAGCACTTCAATCCATTGTTCACACGATTCGGATTTAATCAAACATACTCTGATCGCGCACACAACATGTATGTCGATGCTCTGGTAATGCAGGGAATAGTAGGACTACTCATCCTCATATATTTGCTATTGGCAATGCTACGCGCTGTTACACAAGAAAAAGAAAATGAAAAAATGACATCAGTTATATGGTTGGGATTGCTCGTAACATATGCAGTACAAGCAATATTCTCATTTGATTCGCCGGCAACTACAATGTTGTTCGTATTATTCGCAGCACTATTAGGAGTAAATTCACAAAAAAGAGACGCAGAAGTTAAGGGCGGTATTGCAGTAATAGTTGTTGTTCTATTATCAATACCAACTTTATGGGCATCTTCACATGCAATCCAAAGATCTCAAACAATGTTGATGATACAACAGAGCAACATTGGAAAACCTGAAATAGAACTCGCACAAACTGTTCTGGGAAAATGGTCGCCGCATCAGAATTCTCTCGCGCAGCGATATGCGAACGTTATGTTTGAACGAGCGGATCGGGATAATCCAGAAGTTGCGCGGTTACTACAATCAGGCATCGATGTAATGAAAGCAGGCATAGAACGATCACCAGATAGATTTGAATATTACTTCACGCTTGGAAACTTATTAACAAAAGCAAGTTACATTATCGACACATCATTTGCAGCGGAAGCAGATGCTGTACTTGCACACGCTTCAGCACTTGCGCCACTACGAGTATCAGTGCTATTTCAGCGAGCAAATTTATATGTACTCACAGAAGAATATGAGAAGGCTGTTGCAATACTTGATGAAGCTGTTCGGCTCGGGCCAAACTTATCACAATCACATTACTTACAGGGATTAATTCTCACGTATACAGATAAAAAAAGCGAAGGATTGGATGCGCTTCATACAGCAATAAACATGAAAAACCCGTTTCAAACAGCGAACATTCCAGAGCTGGAGCACATCGCGCGTGTCGCAGTTGAGCTTGAGCGAGCTGACGTTCTCACATATGCGTTTACGCGGCTACTACTTTTGGATCCATTTACAGAAAAGAATTGGTTTAACGTTGAACAGATAGTCACGGTTGATGGTTATGATAAGCCTCTTGTGGTGTCAGCCATAAGGTATCTCGAAGATCAAGGGTTTAATCGAACAGACGCATACGAAGAGGTAAGGATACGTGCAGGGGAATTTCTGCAAAGACACAATCTGATAGAATAAAAAAGGCCTCCCGATATGGGAGGCCTGCTCGTAAGCTACTTATTCATTTTCACGTTGTCGATACGATACTTGAGCCCAGGACTATGCGTACCAGGCTGAATCGTAAAGGTGAAAACAACAGTCGCAAAATCATGTGAAGGATCAAGTGGGACGAATGTCCCGATGTCACTCTCGCTACCACAGGAACCATCGACAAGTTCGTCGTCTACATGCCAGTGAAGATTGCCAACGCCACATGCCATGCCGCCCCACCGCACAAACGAAAGTTTCGGACTTTCGCTGTTCGGAATGGGGAGCTCTGGGAGCGTGACACTCAACATAAGGGTTTCAGTAAGTGTGATTTCAGAAATGATCCACACACCCAAATAGAAATTTGAGGGATCGTCATTCCACTCGTCATTAGTAACATCAAAGATGATCGAACCATCGGCATTTTGATCAAAATCCCAGTCAGCAGGAGCACCTTCATTGAAGAATTCTTTGAAGAGAACAACTCCTGAGCAAAGGCCGCCAGAACACTCATCAGTAACGGTGTCCTCATTGCCATCATCGCAGGGTTTTGGTGCAGAAATCTTATAGACACAACCCAAGCTCGAATCACAGCTATCGTCAGTGCATGGGTTATCGTCGTTGCAGGTTTTATTAGAACCCCCACAACTTCCATTGATTGCACAAACGTCGCTGTCCGTACATGCATCGCCATCGTCACACGGCGTGCTGCTTGGAGCGAATGATTCAACGCACGCACCAGTACTTGGCACACAGCTTGTCACAAGGCATTGTCCGATTGGATCAGGACAATTGACAATCGAAGACGGATCAATTTCACATGTCCAAACCGCAGTGGATTTGTCACACATGTATGAACCATTACACAGATTCAAGTCATTTTTATCTGCGCAATCTGCATTGCCCTCACACTCACACACCAGCTCACCTTCACATACGCTGCTCTGGCAAACATCATTGATCGTGCAAGGGTCACCATCATCACACTCATTGGTATGTGGTGTGAATAGACAATCGCCATTCTGACAGGAATCGTTTGTGCAGGGATTGAGATCGTCACAATCAATGTCGACCCCAACGCACGCAAGATCCTTTGTGCATGTATCATCTTTTGTGCATGGATCCTCGTCATCACAAGGTGAAAACGATGGAATCGCAGAGCAGCCGCTGTTTGTGTTGCAGGTATTCACCGTACAATCATCACCATCGTCACACGACGGATGATCAGCAGTAAATGTACATCCTACGTCCTCCACGCAAACATCAATCGTACAGCCCACATCATCGTTGCAGATGACTGGTGTCGAGGAACATTCGCCTGAAGCAGGAATACATGTCTCGGTCTCGCAGGTAAGGCTATCCTTGCAGACAACCACGCTTGTTGGATCAAGCGTACAATCGCCGTCAACACACGCAAGCGTACCATTACACAAATCGTCGTCCTCAAGCTCAATGCAATCCGCATCATCTAGACACGGGCAGGTGATTGGATCACCAGCACATGAGCCTGAAGTACAGACATCATTTTCCGTACAAGGATCGCTATCATTACACGACACACCATCCTCAGTCTTTTGCGCTTGGCACGTACCATCAGACGGTTCGCACACTGAAATATAGCAGGGAAGAGTTTCGGTTTTAGAACAATCAACGATCTTCTCACTGAATGCACATTCGCCTTCAACACATTTCCACGACCCGTTGCACAGGTTCTCGTTAAGATACTCACAATCGGAGTCGATCACACACTCAGGCTCAACAACATCGCTGTCATCAGTTGAATCTGTGTCAGCATCCGAAGTATCATCAGTAGATAAATCACCATCACTCTCAATATCCTCAACATCACCGTCACCAGAATCAGTATCGGCAGTGTCGGAAGTATCTGTGACATCAGGAGCGTCAGTAGTATCATCAACATCAGGAACGTCAGGCTCATCAATTTCTTGATCAGTGTCAGACGAATCTTCTGTGTCAGAAACCTCTTCCTCTCCTGTTGGATCAACATCAGTATCAGTCACGATGATGTCTGGAGAAGTATCAATATGCATTGCATCATCAGTGAAAACAGAATCATCGACCGTGACAACCCCATCAGCTGATGTATCTGTATCCTGGCTGACAAAGAGTTGCGGACAGTCCGGATGATCCGGATTCGAAGCACAATAATCAGCTTGGTTGAAATCTGTTTGACATGCACACACCAAAAGCAGTGCGGTCATGAGGCTCAAGCGTTGCATGAAGCACCCCCTTTTTGAAGTTCTAATTCACGTTTTAATGAACGCTACGTGCCTGTAATTTAGCACAGAAAACCTCGATTGTCAAGGCATTAACATCAAAAAATGGAATATATGCTATACTGTCTCTCATGAACACAGATACCACAGATACTCAGAAATCCCCAGAAAAAAGACCCAAAAACAAGGGTCTTCGTTTATTGTATTTAGTAGGTGCAGCATATGTATTGGTCGCGCTCCTCACACCACTCATCGTAATTCCATCAAAATTCATTTTCCCCTTCATCTTTCCAAAGGTGATTTTCCTGCGTGTAGTGACTATAATAGCAGCCGCATGTCTAATAATCGTCGCATTATATAACAAACAAATTCGATACAAGTTATCACTCATTCACTACGCGGTAATTCTGTATATTATATCTCTCGGACTTTCCTCTTTTTTTGGAGTAGATCCACACAGATCATTTTGGGGTGGACATGAGCGTATGCTTGGACTCATCTCAATCATGCATTACGCACTGTGGTTTTTTCTCATTGGGCTTTCAGTTCGGGGATGGAAAGGAGAAAGAGCAACAGCTATTAAATTGATTGGGTGGAGATCATTGTGGTGGATCTTCATGCTCATATCAGTCGTTATATCAATTGTCGGATTAGCTCAACGATACGGAAACGGAGTTTTATTCAACGAAGGCGGAGGAAGGGTTTTTTCAACACTTGGTAATTTCATTTATCTCGGAAACTTCATGGCAATCAGTATGATCGTCGCAGCCATGCTGTTCTTCCTAGAAAAAAACAAATTCAAAAAAACACTACTCGGGGCAATCATAGCGCTTAGTGGATTGCTCTTATTGTATTCTGGAAGTCGTGGCGCGATTCTTGGTCTTCTTGCGGGAATTTTTGTCACCGGATTAATCGCGGTTCTCAAAGAACACACTCACGTCAGAAAATGGGGGATACGAATTGTAGCTCTTATTATTATAGTGGTTGGAATAGTGTGGTTTTCTCCGGCAAACGATGCTCTAAAAAAAGTTAGAGGAGTAAGTCGATTGGCAGATATCACAAGCGATTCCGGTCCGCGAATCGCAGCATGGAAAACATCAGTTTCAGCATGGAAAGAAAAACCACTTTTCGGGTGGGGTCATGAAAATTTCTACGCAGCATTCAACAAACATCTCATTCCAGAATCACTATCAAACTCATATTATGAATCTTGGTTTGATAATGCTCATAACGTACTTTTCAATACATTAGCAACCGCCGGAATTTTCGGAATCATCGGCTATCTAGGATTATACATCGCAGCATTCATGATGTTATGGCGACTTAAAGAAGAAAATCCTGCACACAAAAAGAAAATATACGCAGGCTATGCACTTTTATTTACAGATTTCTTTTCCAAGATGTTTGTATTTGATACCCCAATTTCATTCATAACACTTTTCCTAACACTCGCATTCATTTACGAAATCACAAGACCAAAAAGAGTATACGAGGAACACACATCCCCAGCGCAGTCAAAAAAAATTGGGATAACATGCGCCATTGTTTCCGTGGTTGCACTAGCATTTATTTTTGAGATCAACATCAAACCATCCCAAGCAAACGCAGCTGTCCTGAAAGTATTGGCAGCATTGCATCAACAAGGTCCAGTCAATGCAAAACAACTCATCAAAGCTTCGTATGAATTTGAAACTCCGCATATCGCAGATATACGTCTGGACATTGGACGAAAGGTTCATGGACGATTACCAATATGGCAACAACAGTATCCAAAAGAAGAGCTCAAAGAGATTGTCGAGCTAACACTCGAAGGATTAAACGAAGCATATCAAAATCAACCAAATGAATTACACATCGCACTTATTGAGATTGACCTCGCATCGTTTATGTTTCCCGATCCAAAATGGGAACAGTTTGTTGAAGAGCGTTTTCAGCAGATTCTAGAACGCTCACCAAATCGACAGCAGCTATATCTCATTGCCTCAAGTCTATATGCAAAAAATGGACAAACAGATCGCGCACTAGAACTTATAGATCAAGCAATAGCTATCAACGACACAGTAGGCCGAGTCTGGTGGGAGCGGGGGAAAGTTAAGTATGGTGCTGGAGACAAAGCAGATGCATGGGAAGATGTATATCGAGGAATTATACTTCAAGAGTTTGTACCAACAAGCGCTCTGGATTTAGATCTTCTCTCTCGAGTCATCGCAGAGAATGGATTTCATGAACCCCGGTTCATTCGTCAGCTTATACTCATGATTGAGAATGCTGGACAGAGGGTGACACCAGAAATATATATTCGAGAGGCGCAAACATGGAAAAATTTTGGATATCATCAAAAGGCACACGAAATCGGACTACAAATCAAAGCACGTTATCCTGACAAAACCGAGCAGTTCGCGGAATTTCTCACAAAACCAGAAATAGCAATCACAAGTGAGGAGACCCAAGCTTTATTCAATGCGTATATTGTAGAAAGAAAAGATTCATGGACATATCAAAATTATGAGGAAGTCTTGTTTGCGGCGGGATACGCACAAGACGAAGAAGCATACAAAATGATGGAGCCCTACTTTGAAAACCACATAGACGACATCAACCCAGATGGATTTTTAAGATGTGTATTTGAAACTGGAAAATCAAAAAAACTGACAAAAATGCCAGCACGTTGGGATGAAGACTGTCCACTATCTCGAGAATTGAAATCAGGCTGATGAGATAAATCTTACAATAAATCTTGATACACACGATCAACCGCTTCAATCATCTTTGAGGCGGTTAGTTTTTTTGTAACGTGCTCATGCGCAGCTTTTGCTAATTCAGAAGACAATGTTTCGTGATGCATTAACTCATGAATATGTTCAGCAAGTTGTGTTGCATTTCCCGGTTCCACTAAAATCGCTGTCTTACGATCTTCCAAAATTTCAGGAATCGCTCCAACTGAAGATGCGACGATGGGAACTCCGGCGGACATGGCTTCAAGCAAAACAAATGGAATTCCTTCCTTTAATGATGGCAAAACAAACAAATCAAACGCTCGCAAATATTTGTATGCATCAGGAACAGCCCCGGCTAAAAAAACAAAATCCTGAAGATCGCGTGACGAAATATCTTCAGTTAATTCTCCGCGCAACATACCATCACCAATAATCACAGACTGTACATGCGCATCGTATTGCGTGTCATCAATCTGATTATTCACTATTCCCACAGCCTCAATCAAATTCGACAGTCCCTTGTTAGGGTACAAATTTGCTATAGTTCCAATCCAAAAATTTTTCTTATCGAGTGGTTTTGGCGGTTGCATTCGATGCAGTTTTCTATGCAAAACATGCCGAGCTTCAGATTTGGACAGAAAATCAGATTCCGGAATATCAACTCCGTTATTGATAATATAGATTTTCTTCTTTGGCATGATGCCGTGCTCATACGCCAAATCTTTATCAACTCGAGAAAGCACAATAATCGCATCCTTCATTCTGCTCATAAATTTTTCAGCCCAAATATAAAACCAGCGCTTGAGTGTTGAAATCTTTTCAGTGAACACCCAACCATGCGCTGTATACACAACCTTTGGTCGATACCCTCCTTTTTTCTTGTAACGTCGAGTAATTTTCGCTGCAGCCATCGAACCCAACACACTCATCTTAGATGCATGCAAATGAATAATGTCAGGACGAATACGCTCAATCAATTTCACAATCTCACGATATCCAATAGGATCGTAAAGTGGTGAAATTGAACGAACAACATGCTTGAGCTCAACAGTTTCAATTCCAGCATGAGCAGCGCGCACTAACAACTCCTTAGAAATTGAAATCTGACCACTCGCAATAATAGTACGATAGCGATCGGACAATCCCGTCGCAACATCAAAAACATACTTTTGCGCACCACCAAATTCAGCTTGTGTGATGATGTGCAAGACAAGTGGTTTTCCTCCTGCATCAGACATATTACGCTAGTTCTTTTTCAATAACTGGTTCAGTTGATCCAGCAAATTCTCTCTGCCATGTGATAGCCTTCTTGATTCCTTCTGGCAATGTTGTAGTAGGTTCAAATCCAATCAGTTCTCGAGCTGCTGTGATATCAGCAACATAATACGTAATTTCACCCGGACGAGTTGGCTCAATAATTGGATTAATTGTCTTACCTAAATTCTCAGCGATAAAGTTCGCCATCTGAACTAACGTATATCCAGAACCACACGCAAGGTTCATAGTTTTATTAACAACTCGCTTTGAAGTCAGCGCATCAATACCCTTAATCAATCCCTGAACCGTATCATCAACATACGTAAAGTCCAGAGTTTTCTCCGCTCCATAAATAGTAATTTGTTCTCCCTTCTCAATCTTGTTGATGAACAAAGGAATCACGCGCTCCATTCGCTCAATGTCATTATCAAAACGACCATACACATTTGAAAAACGAAAAACAATATATGGAATGTCGTAGCACTGTGCGTATGAATAGATCAACGACTCACCAGAAACCTTACTCGCAGAATACGTACTTTCAGTAAATACAAAATCAGCAGAAGGTTCTTTGACTTCCTCTCGCTTAGTTTCAAATCGATGAATATCACCATACACTTCACGAGAACTTCCAAAAATAATAGGAACATTGTTAGCACGACAATACTCCAAAACATTAAATGTCAAAATAATATTATCCAACGCACGCTGCGGATCAACAACCAACTCATGCACTTTTGCATTTGCTGCTAAATGAACAACAACGTCAGGTTTTGGATAACTCGCTGCACCAATCCCACCGACAAAGTTGTGAAAACGCTGTGAGAGATCTTGGAGTAAGGTCGGAATACGATCCGTCCATGTATTCATTCGTTTATCGACACCAAAAACACGATCTCCACGATCGAGCAATTTCAGACCTAAATTTGTACCAATTTCACCACTTGAGCCGGTAATGAGGATGTTCATAAAAAATAGTAAGGCGTTAAAGAGTAACGCGTAAAGAGGTATAAGGAATCGCCGCAGGCGCTGTATAAATATGTCGCCTCTGGCGACTCATTGCCCGCATGACGCTTTACGAATTACGCATTACGAACACCAATTGACTTTTATCTAACTTTACACCATAATACGTGCAAACTGCGAATAACGCAAGTAAGAGTATGGCCAAAAAACCTGTACATGTAGCCATTTTATCAACGTTCTTCGACCCCTTCATGTCAGGGGCTGAAATGTGTGTCGAGGAAATCGTCAATCGTTTGGGTCGAAAAGATTCACATGCATTTACTATTATTACAGCTCGATTGTCAAGAGATTTGCCACGCGTCGATAATCGTGGTCGATACGTCATCATACGTGTCGGTTTAGGATTCAAATTCGATAAATGGTTATTTCCAATTTTGGCACCATTTAAAACCTTGAGACTCAAACCAGATATCATCCACGCAGTCATGGAAAGTTATGCAGGAATCGCATTATGGTTTATTGGGATGCTATCACGACGATCACGCAGAATTTTAACATTGCAAAGTGGTGATCTCGACGACAAAGCAGCAAAAGGAATTATTCCAGGATGGTTGTGGAGAAAAATTCACAATACACCTAATCGAATAACTGCAATATCCAACTTCCTTTCAGCTCGAGCAGCGCAACTAGGCGCTCGAAGCATTGAAATTATTCCAAATGGAGTTGCGCTCGGAAAATTGGAATACATTAAGAAGCAAGAAAGTGAGAAAGCAAAAATTCCAAACAGTATTGCAGCTGTTGCAAGACTGTCACCAGAAAAAGGCATCATGGATTTGGTGACAGCATTTAAAAAAATATCTCTAGAGATCCCTGATGCAACATTGCATCTTGTGGGTGATGGTGCACAGCGAGGCGAAACAGAAGCTCTCATTGAAACGTTAGGACTGAAAAATAAAGTTACACTTTATGGAAGATTGCCGCACGAGCAAGCAATGGCAATCCTAGCAAAAGCATCAGTTGCAGTTGTGCCATCACATGGAGAAGGCTTGGGAATCGCAGCACTCGAAGCATTCGCACTGGGCGTTCCTGTTGTTGCAAGTAATGTTGGTGGAATTCCTGATGTTGTCATACATGAACACACAGGATTATTGTGCACTCCAAAGGATACAGACGAATTTGCAGAAGCGATTGTACGAATACTGCAAAATAAAAATTTACGAGAATCATGCATTTCAAACGCGCGTGAGTTAATCAAGAACTTTGAATGGTCAACAATCGCAAAGCAATATCGAAATACATACGATGAAATGATGCAACCAAAAATCCTCATCGCAACAGGAATTTTCCCTCCAGATCCAGGAGGGCCTGCGACATATGTAGCATCTCTCGCCAATGAACTATCAAAAAACGGAGTTGAAACTCAAGTGGTTTCATTTGGCGAAAAAGATGACACAAGATTTGATAACAACACGACCATAACATTCATAAACAGAAACAGATCAGTATTAACAAGATATTGGAAATATACACGCGCACTGAAAAAAGCAGCAAAAGCATCTGATCTCATCTACGTACAAGATTCAATGTCCACAGGATTTCCGGCTCGAATTGTTCACATACTAACTCGTCGTCCAATGATCCTAAAAGTTGTGGGAGATCCAGCATGGGAGCGAGCTCGAAACTATGGAGAATGTGATGATATCCTTGATAACTTTGATGGGAAGCGATATGGACTGAAAGTAGAAATTGTCAGAATGCTATCTCGATGGGTGGCACGCGGCGCAAAAACAATTATCACACCAAGTCACTATCTTAAAAACATCATCACAAAGTGGGGAGTAGATCCTGAAAAAATAAAAGTAGTGTATAACGCAGCACATCTTCCAGAAAAAAATGAAGAAATAGAAAATTGGCCAGAAGGACCGGTGGTTTTGTATGTGGGGAGGCTTGTGCCGTGGAAGGGAATCGACAAAGTCATCAGAGTTCTCGAGCCCCTTGCTCGCGAAATTACAAATGTACAATGTGTAATTGTGGGAGATGGCCCAATGGCGCAAGAGTTAGAAGAAACAGCAACAAAGCACAATGTGAACGAGCGCGTTCATTTCATGGGAGCGCGGCCTCACGCGCAGGTTGCTTGGGCGATGAAAAAATCTCAAGTATTTGTGTTGTATAGCGATTATGAAGGATTGCCACATGTTTTGATTGAAGCACAATTCTCAAGGCTTCCAATTGTTGCATCACGCGCTGGCGGAAATGTAGAAGTAGTTGAACACAAGAAAAGCGGACTGCTTGTAGATCTTAACGACAACCTGACACTTCTAAAATCAATTCGCATGATGGTGACTGAAAATGAACTAGCACAACAACTGGCAATAACAGGACATGAAGACACAGCACGCTTCTCACGAGAAACAATGATGACTAACACAATCGACTTACTTATGAAAAGTTATGAACGTACTCCTTCTTAGCTTCGACAAAAAAATTCTAAATAAGGAAACAGAATCATACGAACGCATGAGTCGTTATGCTGCAGACGTTTCAATGTTGGGGGTGATTGTACTTTCAAATTGCGAAGAAGAAAAAACAGAACACGGTCCATTCATCGCAACCGGTTTTATGGGAAACCCAGTGGCAAGATTGTGGAAGGCATACAAAACGCTCTCACAATGGGCAAAAAAATACAACGCACATATCATCAGCTCACAAGAACCATTTGAAAGCGGCTTTGTTGCATGGCTTGTCGCACGAAAAAATAATGCAAAACTCGAAGTTCAACTTCACGGAGATTTCTATGGAAACTCATTTTGGAGAAATCAATCTAAGATAAATAAAATCCGAGCCAAAATCGGACTCTTTGTCTTGAAGCGAGCTCAAAGCATCCGAGTTGTATCACAAAGAATCAAAAAAAGTTTGATTGAAAAAGGAGTTTCAGAAGATAAAATAACTGTCACGCCAGTCGCCGCACAAAGCACATCAGAAATGACAAACCATGAATCACATGAAAAATTCACCGTTCTTGTGGTGTCGCGTCTTACAAAAGAAAAAAATGTAACACTACTCACCAGAGCAATGCCTTACATCTGCGGGAGCATTCCAGGAGCACAATGTTTAGTAATCGGAGATGGCCCACAAAAAAATGAAATTCTAGCCAGCGCAAAAAGTATTGGTATTGCAGAATCAATTCACTTACATGGGTACAAGCGAGATCTCGCGCACTACTACGCTCATGCAGATGTTGTGGTAATTCCATCGCACACAGAAGGTTGGGGGAGAGTTGCAATCGAAGCAATGTCACACAAAAAACCGATAGTCATGACAGATGTGGGTGTTGCAGGAGAAATCATAAAACATCGTCACAATGGATTAGTGGTCCCGGAAAATGACGCAGGAGCGCTCGCAGAAGCAGTTATAGAACTATATGAAAAGAAAGAATACGCTGCACAGTTAGCACACCAAGCTCGTCAGGATTTTGAATCCCTTGCACAAGAAAAAGACGCACAAGTAGTTATGATAAATGCATGGAAAAAAATGATGGTATGAGAAAAATGCTGATTATAAATGGAACACGTTCTCACATCGTGCGCACAGCGGCGCTTATTCGGAATGCTCAAGATATAGAAATAAAACATACATACATCGGAACAGATGACGGGATTGAAAAGTTGTGCAGAGAGCTTGAAATTGAACAACCATTTGAATCAACACACATCGATCAGACACAACCGGATCTTGCATTTCCTGAAACAATAAAAGCATGTGAAAACATTATCCAAAAAACGCAGCCAGATAATGTTTGTGTGATTGGAGAAAGTCTCACAACATACGCAGCAAGCATGGCAGCACATCTCACAAAAAAACCTATAATAAAATTAAGTGCCGGAAATAGATATCACACATCATGGATTCGTGAAGAAGCATACGCAATTCTTTCCGATCACATGGCGACTCTGCTATGTGCCGATGATGAATATGCGATGGACAATTTAGAAAAAGAGGGTATTGATACATCAAAATGTGAACTAACAGGAGGCTTGCACATCGATACATTATTACAATACGAGAACCTCACAAAGCATAGTAAAATTTTAAAGAAGATAGAGGTAAAGTCGCGAGCCTATGCACTGTTATCCTTTCATCGTCCTGCAAACACGCTCCACTTCAATCGTGCACGAGAAATCTTCGGTTCAGCATGTGAAATACATGATATACTACCAGTAGTCAGTACCGTACATCCACATACACAAAATATTTCGGCTGCCTTTGATTTAAAATGGAAATCAAAATATGCACCGATTGCTTTGAAGAGATTGCCATATATCGACCATCTACATCTACTACAAAATGCAGCACTAGTTCTGACAGATTCAGCATCAGTACAAGATGAAGCGTCAGCACTCGGTATACCATGCTTAACGCTTGCAAACGAAACAAATCGCATGCAATCTATAATGGAGGGCACAAACATATGTGTTGGAACATTCCGTGAAGACATCGTACAACAAACAAAAAAGGCACTCCGAGGGCAATGGAAGCGTCGCGCCATAAATCTACCTTTACATGATGGAAAAGCCGCACTGCGAACTCTCAAAGCGTTCAGCGCGCCTCATAAAAGAGCTGCTTTTGAGAACACAGTGCTCAAAAGCGTTACTAAAATCGAAAACAACGAAGCTCGCAAACCCCACGAACACAGCGTATGAAACTCTTATATATCACGCATAAGATCAACGAAGACAGGAAAAATTTCCAATTTTTCCGTTACTATAATAGTTATCGTCGCTGTCAATAAGCGTTGATGATCTGCGTATGAAACTCTTATACATAACCCACAAAATAAACGAAGATGACGACGTTTTTGCATTCACATCTCTTTGGGTACAAGAATTCATCCGCCAGGGCTTCGACACAACAGTCATCTGTTTTGAAAAAGGAACACACACTGCAAACTTTTCTGTGCACTCGTGTGGAAAAGAAAAAGGAAAAGCAAAAGTTCAATCAGTCGCAGAATTCTGGAAACTCATCACAACGCTCAAATACGATCGCGTTTTCGTGCACATGAATCCAAAATTCCTCATGGCCGGCGCATGGTATTGGCAGCTCAAAGGAATCCCAGTTTATTTGTGGTACACACACCCTGCAATGAACGCACCACTTCGCATGAGTCCCTATGTCTGCAAAAGAATGTTCACAGCAACCCCAACATCAATGGAAGAGTTTGAAGGCAATCCAAAAAAAGTTGTGATCGGTCATGGAATCGATATGGATTTCTGGGACATGGAATTAAAACAAGATCACGAACGAAAACCGAAACACAACCTCTTAAGTGTTCACAGAATCTCGCAAACAAAACGTATTCACGCAACGCTCGAAGCGCTCGCAATCCTCCCAGAAAAATACACACTCACTATTTACGGAAATGTAAAAGAACCGGAATATCTCGCAGATCTACAACAGATCATACAAAAACATCATCTCCAAGATCGTGTGCATTTTAATTCAGCAGTAAAAATGGAGGAGCTTAAAGACATTTTCAATTCCTACAAAATAATGCTGAATTTCGCGGAAGGAACAATCGACAAAACAATGCTCGAGGCAATGGCAGGTGGATGCAACACCATAACATCATCAGAAAATGCACAAGCAATCGGCTTACCAAGTTGGCCAGAAAATCTCGAACCAGAAACTCTCGCGCAATACATTTTAAATCTAGAACTACAATCGCCAGAACATATGCGAGAAATCGTACAACAAAAACACTCACTTCCATCACTCGTAAAACAAATGGGAAGTTACATAAAAGAGGGGACATAATATGTGTGCCATCAACGGATTCACATGGCAAGATCAGGACACAATCACAGCCATGAACAACATAACTAAGCATAGGGGGCCGGATGATTCCGGTGTCTTTTGTGATGACGGAATTTCACTGGGACACAACAGACTTTCAATTATTGATCTCTCACAAAAAGCTCATCAGCCCATGAAAACAGAAGATGGACGATTTGTAATTTCATACAACGGAGAACTATACAACTTCAAAGAATTAAAAAAAGAATTGATCACAAAAGGTGTTCAGTTCAATTCAGAATCTGATACCGAGGTAATCCTCAAATTATATCAAGATGAAGGTGTTGGAATGCTCGAAAAATTGATTGGAATCTTCGCGATCGCAATCTGGGATAATCACAAAAAAGAGTTATTCCTTGTTCGCGACCATTTCGGAATCAAACCACTCTATTATCACTACGACGGCGCACGGCTCATCTTCTCATCAGAAGCAAAAGCATTATTTGAACACAATATTTCTAAAGATGTAGATCCAATTTCACTCAACAACTATTTGAGATTCCTCTATTGCGTCGGCCCTCGCACTATGTGGCAACATGTGAAAAAAATGCCAGCAGGATCATACGGAATCTACAAAGACGGAAGTTTTCAAATCAAAAAATATTTCACATTAAAAACAAAAGACATTCCGGAAAAGAAACATGAAATAGAAGAACTTATTCGAGGGCATGTGAGAGAAGCGGTCAAATCACAACTCATTTCAGATCGACCAGTCGGTATCTTCCTTTCCGGAGGATTAGATTCCTCTATTGTCGCAGCTATCATGGCGCAGGAAGCATCTGGAAGAATAAATTCGTTTTCTGTCGGATTCGACACAAAAGTAAATCCAGAAAAATTCAATGCAGATTTCAAAATCGCAGCTCAAACAGCAAAGCATTTTGGATTTGATCATCACGAAGTCGTAATATCAAATCAGGACATGCGCGATAATCTAGAAGATTGTATCTACTCGATGGACGAACCGGTCTCAAATCCCATTCAAGTCGCAACATACTTACTCGCAAAAAAAGCAAAGCAAGATGTCGCTGTGGTTTTGGGTGGAGACGGCGGAGATGAATTGTTCGGAGGATACGATAGATATTACTATTACAGAATGCTCGATCGAATCCAGAAAATCGCTCCATTCGTAAAGAACAAAACAAACTCAAAATTTATAGCAAAGATGTTGCGAAAACCAGACCTTGCAAGAAAACTCCAATCCGAACCAGGACTCGATCGGTTCTTCACTATGATGGCACAAAAAGAAGAAATCCTGAGAAAATTTGTAAAACCGGGATTCAACAACGGAATACTCTCAATAGGATCATACAAACAATTTTTTGATAACTCACTTGAAGATCCAATTAACAAAATGATGTGGGCAGACACACAGACATGGCTCGCAGATGAATCTCTTATAAGATCCGATAAGCTCACGATGGCACACGGACTCGAACAGCGCGTACCACTTCTCGATCCGCGGGTAGTAGAATTGGCATACTCAATTCCATCACATCACAAACTCCACTCAAAAACAGAAGGCAAGAAAATCTACAAAGATGCCTTTGCGCCCATGCTTCCAGAATTTGTACTCGAACAAAAAAAGCGGGGCTTCTTCTCGCCAACAGCAAAGTGGCTCCGCGAAGATCCACTTAAATCCTACATTTATGAAATTCTCTCACCATCATACTGCCCACAAACAGCCGATTGGTTCGACTGGGACGCAATCAAAAAAATCACCGACGACCACATCAACTTCAAAGGTTATGCACTTAACACCATCTGGTCAATCGTCACGCTCCAAATCTGGGCAAAGAAATTTCTGAACTAATATGGATACACAATGTTACGACATCATGAATGAGCAGGAGGAGAAGCACTGGTGGTTTCGCGCCAAGGCGGATATTGTGATTCGATTATTGGAAAAACATATCGGTCCACTCATCGATAAAAAGATTTTAGACGTTGGGTGTGGGACAGGGTATATGTTGCGAAGACTAGAAGAAAAGGGGGCAAAAGTGTATGGGATAGATCCAAATTTTAGTGCGGTTGGATACGCAAAAAAGAAATCAGGATCAACAGTAGTTTTAGGAGAAGGGGAGTCAATTCCGTTTGCATCAAACTCATTTGATGTGGTGTGTGCATTGGATGTTTTGGAACATTGCACAAGCGATCAAAAAGCAGTGCAAGAAATCAAACGTGTGCTCAAACCGAACGGATTCGCAATGATAACAGTTCCAGCATTACAATCGCTATGGACAAAACAAGATGAACGGTTACACCATCATCGTCGTTACGCGAAAGATGAGTTGCGTGATGTTGTGCAGCCACTAGGCGACATCAAAAAAATATCATACTACAATTCATTTCTATTCCCACCAATCGCAACAGTAAAACTCGCAAAACGCATCATGCCATCGCTCGATACAAAAGATGAGGTGAATATGACGGGCGAGGGATTCATAAACAACGCACTCTACAAACTATTCTCATCGGAACAACATCTCCTCACACGCACGTCGCTACCCATAGGAGTTTCATTGCTCTCATTGAGTCAATATTGCCCAAATCAAGAAAATCAGCTACCATGGCAACTTATG
Organism: uncultured Gammaproteobacteria bacterium; assembly: GCA_964536205.1. Taxonomy (GTDB): domain Bacteria; phylum Patescibacteriota; class Patescibacteriia; order Magasanikbacterales. Next base: position 48,664 of record CAZHVT010000005.1, on the reverse strand, counting down.
AAAGTTTCAATCATCATCCCGTGTTATAACGAAAAAAAGACGATTCGTGAGATTGTATCTCGTGTTAAAGCTTCTCCGATTCATGAGGAAAAGGAGATTATTATTGTTGATGATTGTTCATCAGATGGCACACGTGAAATCTTGCCAGAATTAGAAAACGAAGGAATCACGGTGGTATATCAGAAAGAGAATGCAGGGAAAGGTGCAGCACTCCGAGCTGGATTTGCAAAAGCAACCGGCGATGTATGCATCATTCAAGATGCAGACTTAGAATACAATCCCGACGAATACAATCGATTACTTGATCCCATCCGAGATGGAAACGCAGACGTCGTATATGGTTCGCGCTTTGTAGGATCTGATGCGCACCGTGTATTGTATTACTGGCACTCAATCGGAAACAAATTCCTCACATGGATGTCCAACATGTTTACCAACATCAACCTCACGGACATGGAAACATGTTACAAAGTTTTCAAAACTCCAATCATCAAAGAAATTCTCCCACATCTAAAATCTGACAGATTCGGATTTGAGCCAGAAGTTACCGCACGACTCGCACGCCGACGCGTTCGCATGTACGAAGTCGGAATTTCATATCAAGGCCGAACATATGAAGAAGGTAAAAAAATCGGTTGGTGGGACGGCGTTAAAGCGATTTTCTCAATTTTCTACTTCAACGTGGTAGATCGTAAATGATGCGAAGCGTCATCCCGGCGCAAGACGGGATCCAGAATTATGAATAATAAAATTCCGTGCTCCGTCACGATTCTCACACTCAATAATGAAGATACGATCAGACAGTGCCTTGCCTCTGTCTCTTTTTGTGACGACATTGTAGTGCTTGATGGAAACTCAACGGACAAAACAGTCGAAATCGCAAAGGAGTTTGGAGCACGCGTCTATCCTCAAGTGGAAGGACCACACGCAAACGCTGCAATTCAAAATTTTACACAGATGCGCGTGAAGTCATTTAACCTCGCAAAGCATGATTGGGTATTTTATATAGATTCAGATGAATATCTCGACGAAACATTGCAGGAAGAAATATCTCAAGTAGTAGAGAAGAACGACAAAAATATTGTCGGAAAATTCAAACGTATCGCAATCGTAGAAGGGAAGAAAATAGATCGCGCATATTTCTATCCAGAATTCACGGATCGTCTCATAAATCGAAAAGCTGGCATCCACTGGAAACCAGGATCACGCGTACATGAATCACTCGTCTATCCAGAAGGAATTGAAAAACAAGAATTGAAAGGAAAGTTATTTTCATATTGGCCAGATTTGGCATCATGCAAAAAGAAAGATACGCATTACTTGAAGCTAGCAAGAGAAAAGTTCATCGACAACGCTCACAAAACAAAATGGAGCGACTTTTTAAGAGGATTATGGAAGAATACACTTCGAGCACTAAAAGTGTTCGCTCTTGCATTGTGGCTTCCGGTAAAATATCGCAGTGAAAATGTACTCCCATTTCGTTATCATATGAGATTCTTCTGGTACAATCTTGTGCATGCATGGCATCCAGCAAAATTTAAAGCTCTCATAATCGCTTCATGGAAACGACTTCCAAAAATGTTGCGCACAATCATGATGGCCGCCATCATCATCCGCATCGTTTTATTCGCAGCTCTTCTTTTCACACAAGGACAATCAAGTTTCGTGTACGGTCCAAATGGCGATGCAGTGGAATTTGTAACAATCGCGGAAAACCTTAAAAACCACGGAGAATTTTCACTATCAAAAGAAGCACCATTTCTTGCGAATGATTTCAGAACCCCCGGCATGCCAGTATTTCTCATGCTCACCGGCGGAGCGCACGGCGTATATTGGCCAGGAGTCATCATCCAAATCATTGCATCACTTGCACTCATCTTAATGATCTACTTTTTCACAAAAAGATACTTCAATGAAAACATCGCATTCATCGCTGCAGGCCTCGCAGCACTTGAGCCAAACATGTGGTATTGGCCAACACAACTTATTGGTGAATCTCTGTTTACAGTTTTCTTGTTTGGCGCAATATATTGTTTTGTCGATTATCTGGAATCCAAAAGATTGAGCGTACTCATTGGATATGCAATCTTACTTGCCATCGCAACGTACCTAAGACAAATCTCATACCCATTAATTTTCCTACTTCCACTCATCGGGTTATTGAGCATAAAAAAACAACGATTCACCAAAATGGCAATCGCTGTCATGATGCCACTCATCCTACTTTCACCATGGTTTTATAGAAATCACGTGACACTCGGAGACTTCACATACGGCTCATCATTTGCTGTTCGCGGAAGTGTCGGAAAATACGTCGAAGCATACACACAAAAGAAATTCCAAAAACCTCCGGTAGAAGTATATGAAGAGTTACAAAATGTTTCAGGAGGAGAAGCGGCAAATGCAATGATGGGTGTTGCCATCAAATCACTCGCAAAAGATCCACTCGCATATATCGGAATCGGCGCAACAACACTTATTCCATTCTTCGCTTCAGATGGATGGTTCACGATCGCCAAATCAATTGAACCACATTTTGAAATCGGAGCATTCGACAAAACATGGTTGGGAGAGCCAGGGGCATTTAAAGCATTTATTTCAAACTACATACAATCTGGAGGAGTAGTATTTCTCATCGCCAAAGCACTCTATGCATTATTGACTCTCGCAATGATATTCGGATTACTCATGGCGCTTCGAGAAAAACACACACGAAAATTAATACTGCTTTTGGCTGTGATTGTGATATATTTTGCCGCTGCATCAGGATTGGGAAGTTATGCACGATTCCGCTACCCCATCCAGCCAATATTATTCATTTTCGCTGCAATCTTTTTAGCTCGCTACTCTACGCTAAACGCTAAACGCTAAACGCTTATCAAAAACATTTCATTCATCATCCCCGCATACAACGAAGAAAAATCAATCCGACATGCGATTGAAGAAATTTTAAAATACGCAAATGAAAATCTCGACACGTGCGAAGTAATTGTAGTGGACGATGGAAGTGCAGATGGAACAGCAACATACGCGCGAGCATATCCAGACAATCGCGTACAACTCATTCAACACACAACAAACAAAGGAAAAGGAGCGGCCGTAAAAACAGGTGTAGAAGCTGCAAACGGTGAGTGGGTTGTTTTTATCGATGCAGATTTATCAACGCATCCACGCGACATCGAAACACTCAAGCCACACGCAGAATCTCATGATGTTTTAATCGGCTCACGCGCACTTCCAGAATCAAACCTCACCAAACGCCAACCAAAACGCCGAGAACTACAAGGACGTTTATTTAACAAAGTAATCCAGAAATTCCTCAATCTACCATTCCAAGATACACAATGCGGATTCAAAGCATTCCACAAAAAAACAAAACACATTTTCCAAGCCCTCCAAACAGATGGCTGGATCTTCGATGTCGAGCTCTTAAAATTCGCACAAAAAAATAACTACTCAATAAAAGAAGTACCCATCACATGGCAAGACGATCCCGATTCCCGCGTGCAATCGTCTCATGCGTATGGAATCCTTAGAGACCTAGCAAAACTCAAAGGACGATTTTAAAATTGGTAGTAGAGGAAGACTTGTTGTGTGTAGTTCATGAGAATTAAACTCACGACAAACAAGAAAGCGAGCAGGATTGCGACGCTTTTTTTAGTTGAGTATTTTATTTCGTATGAGTTTGGAGCGAAGAGTGCAATGAGTGCTCCAACAAAAAGCATGCCGAATAATAGAATTTGAGATTCAAGATTCCATGCAGTTGGCATTGTCCAATTATCAAATGAGAACATCGCGCGGAGCATGTTCGTGGAATCTGCAAATGTGATATTGCGGAAAAACACCCATGAAATCATCACAAGGAATAATGTGAGAAATCGACGGAACCAATAATTTAGTTTGTCATACCATGGTTTGATGAGTTTCGTCACACCTAAAAGCGTCCCATGAATTCCACCCCACACAACAAAATTCCATGAAGCACCATGCCATAAACCACCCAACAACATCGTCAACATCATATTCACAAACGTACGAACAGTCCCTTTCCGTGAACCTCCCAAAGGAATGTATAAATAATCCTTCAACCAAGCAGAAAGTGACATATGCCATCGCCGCCAAAAGTCCTGGATATCAACAGCCTTATATGGTGAATGAAAATTCTGTGGGAATTTCAAACCAAACAATAATCCCAATCCGAGCGCCATATCCGAATATCCAGAAAAATCAAAATACAATTGCAGTGTGTATCCAATAATCGCAACCCACGCAGTCAAACTTGTGAGCTCAATTGTGTTGGCAAATAATGGGTCAATAAAATGTGCAATCGTATCGGCAATAACAACCTTCTTAGCCAAACCAACAAGAAACATCGAACCACCGCGATGAAACGATTTCGTACGACCATGCTGATCAATGTTATCCAAATCACTATCAATATCAGAAAATCGCACAATCGGCCCAGCAACAAGTTGCGGGAACAATGAAACATAACACGCAAACTCCATAAAATTCTTCGTCGGTTGCAAGCGTCCGCGATACACATCAATCGTGTAACTCATCGTCTGGAAGGTGAAAAACGAAATTCCAACCGGCAGCACAATATCGAGATTCGGAAGCGTAGGGGAGAGTTGAAATAACGTAAACAACGATTGCAACGAATCAACAGAAAAATTAAAGTATTTAAAGAATCCGAGCATCCCCAGATTCGCAGCCAACGAAATCAACAAAACAAGCTTCTTTTTCTTCCCTTCGTGTTTCGGAATCTGCCGTGCGACATAGAAATCTATAATTGTCGAAACAAGAAGCAAGCCAGTAAACCGCCAATCCCAGTATCCATAGAAAATGTAACTCGCAAGAGTCAGCCAAATGTAGCGAGGTTGTTTTCCACGCAGCATCCAAAAACCAAGCCATGCAATGGGGAAGAAGATGAAGAGGAAGATGTAGGAATTGAAAATCATAAATGGTATTTGGTATCTAGTATCTGGTATCTGGTATGCGCTTCGCTTTTTGGACTGCTGCGCAGCTGATCGAAGTATCATCCCGGCGCAGGCCGGGATCCATCTTGCTCATCAGCATGGATCCCGGCCTGCGCCGGGATGACAGTCTAAGGGCTGGGACGATCACCAAATATCGCTTCGGTTATTAATCTGGTATTCGCAATATTCGGATGTGTTGGATCATTGAATCCTTCTTCAGATCCACCAAAACTATCTACTTCAGAAAAATCATAAAACGTCACATTATCTGGCATCTCATCAGTAAACAAAACTTTTAAGCGTTCTTCAATTGCAATCAAATCAGTATCCTCAATCAATCGCGCGCGCGTCACAGACGGCATAGGCAATAATACCACGTTCACTTCAAAATTGTTATCGATAGAATATCTTACTAGCGAACGGAACGCTTCAAGCCGATCCCAATTTGGTTCAGACATATTTTCAAACAATGCGAGCGCTCGGTAATAATTCTCATCAATTTTAATTGCATCATACGGACTATCGTGAGTATCCTGCATACCATTAGGCAAAAAGCTTACACGATCCGCCGGAAATCCTGACGCATGGAAAAACAACGACCGAAATATATCCCCAACATACTGCCCATTCAATTTACTCTTCAAAATACGCGGCGCACGTTTCCACAATGGAGTAGGTGGTTCTGCTAGATATGATTTCAAATACTTATTATTCAGTAATTGCGTTTCAATCGGATCATCATTAAACGCTCCAGCAGAAAATCCAATCACGAGTGTTTCAGGATGCACTGCACGCTCCTGCGTCAAAAAATGAATGATTGCATTATGATCCTCACTGCGTCCATATGAAACAGACGCATTAAATGCACGCCTGCCAGTCAACTCAAAAATATGATCAGGATCAATAGTAAATGTCCGAGAAGATCCAAATATAAGAATCTCCGGATTCTCATCAAGCGCTTCAATCATCTCGAGTTTTTCAGATCGATTCGTCAAAACAAGCGGATCAATCAACCCAGTTCCGAAATCCTCATGTGGATCAACAAGAAAAGCTCCGGCAAGAATCAGGATCGAGAAAACAACAAATCCAGAAATCAAAAAAACAAAAAATTTTCCTTCAGCTGTTTTCAGCGCAGCTTTCCACCGGGAAATAAATGACATAGTCGGCTATTTTAGGTATATTTGTACATGTTGTCAAAAGACGCATCTCATGCTATTCTATCGAACAATTAATCCATTCAAATCTATGGAAAAACCAGCATACAAAACCTTATCAAAAGAGGTGTTTTTCAAAACACCATGGACGACATTCATGCACAAAAAATTCACCATGCCCAGTGGCAAAGAGGGGGATTATTGGTACGTGCACACAAAAGGATCAGCGTTTGTAATTCCAGTATTGCCAGATGGAAGCATCCTCATTGGTCATCAATATCGATACCTCACTGATCGCATGTCATACGAATTTGCAGGTGGCGGCGTGGATGAAGGCAAAACGTATGAGGAAGCAGCGCGACAGGAGCTAGAGGAAGAGTTGGGATACACAGCGCAAGAGATCAAAGAGGTGGGGGAGTTTTGTCCGATGAACGGTGTGACGGATGAAATTTGCAAAGTGTTTGTGGCCAAGGGGATTGAAAAGACAGCACAAAACCTAGAAGAGACAGAGCAGATTTCAGAACTGTCATTCTCACCAGAAGAATTCGATCGCATGATCGCAGAGGGGAAAATGGATGATGGGATGACACTCGCGGCATGGGCACTCGCGCGTCCACACCTTGGTGTGACCTGCACAGAGTAAATAGCACAGCTGCTCAAAGTCGCGTAAGCGACGTGAGCGTTACTAAAATCGTAATTCCACGAAGTTAATAAACACATTATGACAAACGAATTCGCAGCATCACAATACTTCGACCTCTCAAACTACATGCACAAAGAACTATTCGAAGGAACAGAATTTGTGTGGGAAGCTTTTAACAACTCGGAAAAATACTTAGAAAAACTTTTTTCTGAAACCCCAAAAGATCAATGGCACCAAGGAAACATTTCTGATCAAGCAATTATCAAAGGAGATGTAATCATCGCGAAAGACGCGAAGATTGAACCAACTGCATACATTGAAGGGCCATGTTACATCGGACCACGAGCAATTGTGGGAACAGGTGCATACATTCGAGGTCTTACAATTCTCGGGGAGCGATCAATCATCGGACATTGTACGGAAGCAAAAAACACCATCATGCTTGATTACGCATGTGCGCCGCACTTTAATTTTATCGGTGATTGTATCATGGGTGCGCGATCAAATATTGGAGCAGGTGTAATTTTGGCAAACTTCAGATTGGATGCAAAAGAAGTTCCTGCAGGAAACACGACGACAGGAATGACAAAATTCGGAGCAATTCTAGGGGACGATGTAAAAGTAGGATGTAATGCAGTTCTCGAGCCAGGAATGTTCATCCAAAAAGATGCATGGGTTGGCCCAACACAATATCTTCGCCGCGGCGTCTATAAGAAAGGTGATAGACATGCAGATCTTATCAGATTTGAAAAAGAACAATTGATGGTCGCTAAAGAAAAAACCCTTGCGTAAAAATATGGGAGAACACGAACACACATACACAAAAGAACAACTCGAAGAAATCTACGAACAAGTTCCAGCTACATACTGGGATGATTCATATGCAAATAATCGAGTACAAAAATTGTATTACGATATGCGTTTCAAGCATGTGAATCGCATGCTTGCAGATGTGCCAGAAGCAGGAAAAGTTTTGGATGTAGGATGTTCATCAGGATTTTCCTTGGGCCATTACGCAAAAGCTCGTCCAGACATTCACTATGCTGGCGCAGATGTTGCGGAACATCACATTGCATACGCGAAACGAGAACGTCCACAATTTACGTTTGCGCATGCTCCAGCAGAAGCACTTCCATTTGAAGAAAACTCTTTTGATGCTGTAACCATGTTGGATGTCATCGAGCATGTCGTGGATTTAGAAAAAACACTCTCTGAGGTAAAACGCGTCCTCAAGCCCGGCGGAAGTTTCATTGTATTTGTTGTCGAAGAACATCATGTAGTATTTCAAGTAATTTGGTGGTTGTGGTTGAAGACAAAAGGAAAAGTTTGGGAGGAAGCGCATTTGCGCGATTACAATAAAAAAACACTCATCGCAGATTTAGAAAAAGCAGGTTTTGCAATCGATGAATTTAAACGATCGCATGGGACAACATGTCTCATTGTAAAAGCAAAGAACGTATGATCAGTATTGTCATTCCTTGTTACAACGAAGAAGACAATATCCCAGGTTTAAAGACGATTTTAGAACCAGAGCTCAAAGCTCTGGATCTTGATTATGAGGTTGTGGTGATTGATGATGGAAGTACAGATGAAACCCAAGCACGACTATATGCAAGTGATGTAGAAAATCTTCGTGTGGTTCAGCATGCGAAAAATGGTGGATTAGGTGCTGCTATACGAACAGGAATAGCACACGCGCAAGGAGATCAAATTGTGCTGTTAGATTCTGACATGACATTCCATCCTAAATACATCCGTGATTTGAAGGAGCGCTATGAGCAGGGTGATGTGGAGGCGGTGATTGGTTCACATGGATTAGCGGGCTATGCAGATGATATTCCGAAATGGCGCGTAGGAGTGAGTAAAGCTGCAAATCTCGCATACTCACTTGCAGCTGGAACCCGCGTACATGGGATCAGTTCTATTTTCAGAATCATGGATGCAGAAGCTGCAAAACGAGTAAAACTCGAAACAACAAGTTTCGACACCCCAACAGAATTGTTTTTTAAAATGCATTTTGATGGATCACGCTATGTGGAAATCCCCACACCAATCGGAAATAGAGAATTCGGATCATCAAAACTCAACTACAAAAAAGAAATTCCTCGTCACGTAAAATTACTTTCACGAGTGTTTGGATGGCGATTAAAGTCTAAAAAAAAAGATAAATTAGCATGGATCGTAGCACTTGCAATCCTTGCGCTCTACGCACTTCCACACTTCCTCATCCCGCAATGGCAAGCCCAAGCAGGAATCGAAGGATATCATCCATACTCTCTTAATGTACCAGTTCTAGATGACGTCGCAGCCTATGGCACACGCATGCGCGAAGTTTTCGACGGCCATCTCGCAGACGGGGACGCATATCTCGCTGAATACAAAAACAACAAAACCGCATGGGGCAATATCGCACTTGCATTCATTCTTGGATTGCCAGGACTGATTTTCGGTATCACAGACCCAACAAACCTATTTCTGTTGTATTCTATCATCTTTCCACCCCTTGCATTTCTCATGCTCTACAAACTGACATACCGCATATGTGATAAACGACAAACCCCTGCTGTACTGCTTGCGCTTGTCACCACAATATTTCCAAACATACTAATTGCAATTCGGGCTGCAATTTCAAATCCATCACTTTTCCATCCATTCAAATTCGTCGCAACAGCATTTGACCCAGCATTCACGAGAAGCTTCATTCCTTCGCCAGGAATAATTCTGTGGTTTGCCTTCATGTACTTTTTGTACCGCGTTGTCGTAGACATGAAGCAAAAAGACATCACGAAAGCAGGGTTATTACTCGGTGCATTATTCTACGTATATTTCTACTACGCAGTTTTTGCAGCATTCACAACAATACTCATCACTACATTTCTATTTTTCAGAAAGCGAGCAAAAGAGACATTTCTCGTGGGAGTCATAGGATTAATAGTTGCAATCCCATATCTTCTCAAAACGTACGGACTGCAAGCACAATCATATTATGCCTCGATGTCAGAACGAGTGGGATTAGTTTTTGGAAGAGAGTTCGACCCAGCCTCAGCAAAAACAATTATCGCAACACTGATTATAATCGCTCTAGCTGCGTGGACAATAAAACAAAAAGACAAAGTTATTTTTCTGGCCGGAGCATTACTTCCAATTGGTATCGTACTAAATCTTCAGTTGCTGCTTGGATTTAACCCACAACCGGACCATTGGGGATCACGCGTGAATGTCTATATGTTGGTGTGGGTGATTGGAATAGTTGCATATTTCATCTATCACAAAATTAAACCGAATCGAGATTGGAAAAAAGCGGAACGACTTACCATGCTGGCGGTTATTATATTGTTGCTGGGAAGTGCGTTTCACGTACATCTCAACGAGCGCCGCACAAACGCCGCTCGCTACGTCATCCCACAAGACATACAAAATTCATTTGCATGGATGAATGAGAATGTAGATAAGGATAGTGTGATTATTTCACCATCAACACGCACAAGCACTTATACACCGTTTTTCACTCATGCGAATGTATATGTTCCACTTGCATGTTACACAGTTGCAGGTCATGATGAAGTAATTGAGCGATACAACTACGCACGACACCTTTTCCGAGTATCACAAGACATGACAGACAACACACTCACAGGTTCATACGACGAATTTGAAAATCCAGTCCGTGCCATTGATCTCGACAATATCTACACATTGTTTTGTGATACATTGCGAACGCGCTACGGAAAAGATTACACAAACTCCGGAAGCGAGCGCACACTTCCAGAAAAAGAAGCACAGCAAATTCGAGATAGTTACGATGCGATAAAACTTTCTGGTTCTGTAAAACTTCCGTACCAAGCGAATTACATCTACAACGGCCCACACGAAAAATTCCTGGGAAATTTCAATCCAGATGAATGGGAGAACATCGAGCGCGTGTACAGCGAAGGACAAGTAGACATCTACAAAATTATATGAAGAAGGTTGCACTCAATGTAAATTTTGACTCACTATACTTTCCGCTTTCAATTGATCGGAAGAGAAATTTAGATCCGACTTTTTTTAAAGTTGCAGATCGGTTCTTTAGGATGTCAGAAAAATACGATTTCAAATTTTCTATTTATGTGATTGGGAGAGATTTGGAAAATGAAAAAGTTGCCGATCAAGTGAAAAAATGGCATGAAGCAGGACATGAAATCGGAAATCATTCATGGACGCATCATGGAAATCTCGGCGCAACAGAACCGCAAAAACAAAAAGATGAAATAATGAAAACTCATGAGCGAATCACCCAAGTGATCGGAGAAGAACCAAAAGGATACATTTCTCCAACATGGAGCATGAGTCCAACATCCATTCAAACATTGCTTGATCTAGGATACATCTATGACACTTCAGCATTTCCATCGCCAATAATGTTAGCTGCAATTGCAAAACTGAAATTCAATTCACGCACAGATCAGAAATTCGATGCAAACTTCATGTCACGAAATGACAAGAGGGTATTGTTATATGGGACAAGAAAACCATACTTAATTCGACCAGAAAAATTACACAAACCAAATTCAGAGGGATTGCTTATGTTGCCCGTTCCAACAGTCACGCCTCTACGACTTCCTGTCTGGCACACTATGGCGTTTATGTGGCCTCTCAAATTCCATCTCTGGGCGTTAAAACAAGTAATGAAAAAAGACGGATTCTACTACATCATGCATCCTGCAGATATTGCAAATTACGAAGAAGATTTCGATCCTGAAATTGTAAAAGAATACAAAGATGAACTCGCAGTTTTTGAGCGCATGTCAGACTCGCTCGAAAAGAAAATGTACTTATTCGAATCAGTGATCAAAACAATGTCTGCAAACGCAAAATTGACAACTGTCCGCGAGGTAGCCGAAGATATTCTCAAAGAAAAAAAGTATGCCCAAGGATAAATTAAAAGTCGTCATCTTCACTGAACAAGACTACGCATTTCTATTCCCCGCATGGAAGAAATTTTTAGATTCAGAAGAAAACTATCACGTAGTTGGAATTTTTGTGTTTCCAAATCTGCTTGGAAAACACAAGGGGCTGAAAGTTCCGCTCTACTATCTCAAAACATTTGGAATTTTCACAGTTCTAAAATTAATTTGGATCACAACCGTCGCAACATTCAAAAGATATTTCACAGACGGCCCACATTCATACAAAGATCTCGCACATCGACATTCCGCAGCATTTGAAAAACACTCAAATCCAAATAAGCAACAAGTCATTAATCGCATAAAAGAGCTCGACGCAGACATCATCCTCTCAACATGCGGTTACATTTTCAAAAAGAAAATTCTGGACGCGCCGAAAATCGGCGTCATAAATAAACACGCCGGACCACTGCCATCATACAGAGGATTGATGCCAGTTTTCTGGACACTACTTGAAGGCAAGCAAAAAGTAGGTGTGACCATTCATTTCATGGACAAAGAAATCGACAAGGGAACCATGATCCTCCAGCATATCTACAAACAAAATTTTGAAACAGTTGCAGATGCGTACACACAAGTTTACAAAGATTTCCCCAAAATGATGTGGGATGCTCTGGATCTTGTACAGACAAAAGGACCCTATCCAAAATACCCAAATCGCGAACAATCCTACTTCTCACTCCCAACCCGCAACGACAACAAATGGCTCAAAAAACAAGGAAAACGCTTTATTTAGGGTAATAATAGTTGTAAATAGTCTTACAGTTTTATTCATCTAAATAGAGACAAATTCACAAATTTCCGTTATTTAAGCGGTCGAGAGGGTTGACAAAAAGGGATATTTATGATACTATTGCACCATAGTTTTTCATTGAATTTTCCCCGAAGGAGCTTCCAGTGATTGAAATTGCACTCAACGATTTTGTACGCCGTCAAACGGCCGACTCCAAATTCTCGCACTACGAAGGAGACATGAATCATCTACTTTTGATGATTAACGAGAATTTTGACAAGGCCAGGCCGGGCGATAAGCCAGGATCGTTCTTGATCTCAGTGCTCCCGGAAGGCTTCTTCTGCGGGGTCGTCGAAGTAACGTCAGAAACGGAGCTGAAGACAACCTTCGAGCCACGCAGAGAGGGAGAGGCTTCTCACTTGCAAACTGTTGCGGTCGGAGCAACGAAAGCAGCGGCAAAGCAAGTCGACCTGATCATTTACTCACGCGAATCCCTGGGTAAAGACGCCACAACCGACGATGCGGACTACGAGTTGGTCATGATCCGTGCATGCGCGGTCGAGGGTGAAGAACCAATGACTCCGATGGCCATGGCACGCAACTTCCTCGAGTTGGAAGGTGGCACCAAAGCGGATTACACCGCCGAGGAATTCGCACTCGCGATCGTCCACTGGTCGACCCGCGTGATGGCTGGCTAAATATCTCCTGTTCTACATTCCCATTACGAACACTTCAATGTGGCGTCAATCGGAATGGGGCCGAACCTACGTGGTTCGGCTTTTTCTTTTCCAAAAACCGCTCAATCTAGTGCGGTTTTTTTGATTGACAATATGAGACAATGCGCATATAATCTCTAAATTATGCAAGAGCAGGTTCAAGTATCAAAAAGCCACTATAACATGAAATATGACCACAAAGCTCGGTGGTTGTCGTATTGGTATCAAATTCAATTGGTGATGAGTTTCAAACCTGAAACCGTACTTGAGGTTGGATTGGGAAACGCACTTGTGAGAAACTATTTAGTAAGACAAGGAGTGCACGTCACAACAATTGATATTGATGAAGAATTGAAACCAGATATCCTCGGATCAGTTACAGATATCCCAGCAGGTGACAATACATATGATGTAGTTTTGGCGGGACAAATAATCGAACATCTTCCATACGAAGATGCTAAACAAGCCATGCGAGAAATTCACAGAGTGTGCGCGAAGGGTGCGATGATTTCAGTTCCAGATTCTCGCAAAACACTATTCAAGGCTGGATTCCACATTCCAAAAGTTGGATGGAAAGATTTGTTTGTAAAAATCCCATCAGGAAAAATCCATGAATTCGATGGACAACATTACTGGGAAATCGGGAAGCGAGGACACTCACTGAAAAAAGTAAGAAAAGATTTAGAAGATGCTGGATTCACCATTGAGTCAGATATGGTTCCGGCAGACGTACCAACTAAGCATTTTTTTAAGCTAAAAAAATGAGTAACGAGTAAAGCGTAACACGTAAAGCGGTCGCCGAAGGCGACAAAGCCGGAGGCTTCCCTCAGTACGCATTACGCTTTACTCATTACGAGTTATTAAAAAGCACTAACTAGAAGAAATGAAAAAGATAAGTTACATAGCGAATATGAGGCTTCCATCTAACCGCGCACATGCATGGCAGATCATGCGTATGTGTCAGGCTTTTGCGAACAATGAAAATGATGTGACACTCTACGTTCCAAATCGGAAAACAGATAGCAACGAAGATCCATTTGTGTATTACAATCTCAAACCAAATTTCACCATCAAACGAATTCCTGTTATTGATCTCTTCCCGATAAAATGGATGCCGCGCAAAATGGCGTATTGGGTCAACACACTTTCATTCACGATCGGCCTACTTTTCAATCTAGGAAAACTCAAAAAAGGAATTGTATATTCACGAGATCCATTCTCAACATTCGCAATTGGTCGGTTTGTGCCAGACTGGTGCTATGAAGTTCATGATGCCCCCAAAAAAACACTCTTGAATAAATTAATGTTCGGTGGAGTGAAGTATGTCGTCGCAACAAATACATGGAAACGAGATCAGCTTTCAGAAACATTTGGGCTGGAAAAAGCAGCTATGACAATCGCTCATCACGGAGTAGACACACAAGTTTTTGAGGAGCTTCCAGAAAAAACTCTCGCATACCGCGAAACAGGATTATCGCCAGAATATAAATACGTTGTATACACAGGCCACTTATTTGAATGGAAGGGTGTATACGCACTCGCTCGAGCCTCTCGCTTTCTCAATCAGAATATACGTGTGATTTTGGTGGGAGGAACACCAGAAGATGTGGAAAAGATGCAAGATTTCATTGATCGCGAGCAATTAGACCGTGTACAATTAACAGGTTTCAAACAACGAGCGGACATGCTACACTATGTCGCTTGTGCTGACATGTTCGTAATCCCGACATCCGGCAAATTCCAAATCGGGATGTATGAATCATCACCATTAAAATTATTCGAGTACATGGCAACAGGAAAACCAATCGTTGCAACAGACCTTCCAGCTATTCGAGATATTGTAGATGAATCTATGGTAGAATTTTCAGAACCTGATAAAGCATCACAATTAGCACAGACAATCATGGAAACGCTTGCAAACCCATCAGAACAAAAAATACAAACAGCGCAATCGTATGTGAAACGAAAAACATGGGAAACACGCGCACAACAATTAACAAATTGGATACATGCAAAATAGTGAACAATGTCCGGTATGTGCCTCGACCGAAAGATCGGTGGTTGCAAAAATCGGCGATTTGAACAAATCTCTCACAAACGTCATCTGCGAATCCTGCGCATTGATTTTTATTACACCGAGAAAACAGATCGCAGAAGTTGAGGAATTTCATGTAGAAGATTTTTTGAAGAATAAGGGATACGAAGACGCCGATCACTTTGAACACAAATTGAGTGCATCAGAAATCCCCACAAAAAAACGCATTGCAGAAGTAATTATTCCTCATATGCCGGGCGGGGGGAGTGTATTGGATGTGGGGTGTGGGATTGGGACACTTGTAAGTATTTTACTCGATCGAGGATACAAAGCAGAAGGAATCGAATTGGCTCGAATTGAAATTGAGGCTGCAAAAAAATTCTATGATGTAGATTTGTATTTTGGAAGTTTGAGAACATATGCATCAGAGAATCCAGAAAAGAAATTCGATATGATTGTTCTGCATCACACACTAGAACACATGACAGATCCAGTTGGGGAATTAAAGGTGATAAAATCAATGCTATCATCAAATGGAAAAATCTACATTGGGGTGCCGAACGTAACAAACATGAAAAAACGACCAGAAGTATATTTCGAATCCGGACATGTTGTGACATTCTCTCCGCGTTCGTTAGCAAATGCCTTGGAGAGCTTGGGGCTATATCCATCATACTTCTCAACCAAAGCAGTCTATCCGGGAGGCATGGATGTAATTGCTGGAGCACAACCAGCAGACAACACAGCGCTCTTAAACAAAGAAATGAAAGGAATGGGATTTCCAAAAGATGTGAAATATTACATAAAGAAAAAAGGCGCACAGTTTGCAACAGCACGAGTGTGTCGAGATATTGGATTATTTTTTATTCCGAAAAAAGCTCGAGTTAAAATTGGACGCGCGATTTCAAATTGGATGAAGAAGCGTTAAGTCGTAAAGCGTAATGAGTAAAGCGTAAAGCGATCTCAAGGTCACGACCCGCTTTACTCATTACGAAACCATGAAAAACCCACTAACCAACAAAACGCTACAGATTATATTAGCGGCAACAATCGCTGGTTTTCTTTTTGTCGGTCGCTATCTCACTATGTGGTGGTATCAACTGCAGCAAGGTGAGCCATTCAACTTTTTTACTTTTCAACAAATAGATCCACTCTCAAATCTCGCACCAATTTTCAGACAAGTCATGGATGGGGGATTATATGTTACAGATGGACGCGTGCTTGAATGGGTGGCTGGGCCGAGTTTATGGTCGATGTTATCACCTGTTGTTGGGTACCCAATTGTTGCACTCACAAAAAACATGTCTGTTGCATTTCTGTTAGGCACAATTATTTCTGCGGCGCTCGTATTTGTTGCAGCATACGCCATTGCAAAGCACCTCACAAAATCTCATTGGTGGGCGCTCATCTCATCCTTTGTGTTTGTAAACGCAACGCTCATTGTACTATTTATTTTGCCAGTCGACATGGAAGGTTTGCGCGTGTTGGCACGATCATTTTGGTTGGGATCACCACCGGGGGATATTGTCATGAGTAGATATGTGAGCTTTTCCGTATTCCCTACATGGCCGGTATTTGTATTTTCACTACTCGGATTACTGAAACTCGCATCAAACCCAACATCAAAAAAATGGTTCTGGCTCACGGCACTGGCGATGGCGGCACTCACACACATGTATGTCACAGATGCGATGTACATATTCGCAGGAGTCGCTGTCATGGTTGTATGGTACTTCTTACAAACTGACACACATCGCGCAAAAACATTTTTTAAGCTTGTTCTTTTAGCAACCCTTTTGAGTGCTCCATACATCACAAACTATCTATCAATTCAAGCGCTCCCACATGCACAAGAATTAGTAGAACGACTTGGTGCAGAATTCACGCACAGCTTTCGATTCAGCGCATGGCCTCAATATCTACTCATGCTCATTTTGGCATACGGTGTGTGGAAATGGGGGAAAGCAGAAAAACGCATTCCAGATGCTACGGTGATCGCTTCATTAGTGCTCTCTGGAATTGGTATTCTCAACATGCAAATCATTCTCGGATTCAATCCACATCCTCCAGTCTGGCCGGTACATCAATTTTACTTGGGATACGCAGCAGCATTTCTCGTCATCGCACATCTATTCATCACACACAGTCTTAAAACAGCATGGTTAAAAAAAGCTGGATCAGTAGTATTGGTGATTGCATCACTACTGATCATCACGCGAGGCGTGCAGGCAGAATTCATTTCAGGAACCCACTTTCAAGAATCATCAATCATGCCAGAACATGTTAGAAATTCACTGGAGTGGGTTGATGAAAATATTCCAACAAATAGTGTCGTCGCATCTCCATCTGCAACAACAAACAGTCTCATTCCTGTGTACACCGGAGCGCATTCTATCCAGCCACTCGCTGTAACTTCAGCAGCACCACTATCAGAAGTTGTCGGACGTTGGTTGACCATTTCAAAGCTCTATGGTATTCCTGAAGCAACATTAATGACCTCCCTCAAAAAAGAACATAAAAATATCGACAGCTTTGCTCTTGATTCAGAAAATGCAACAGCCATTTTCCTCTTTGATACGTACTTCTGGAAAAAAGGTTTGGGTGCATTTGATGAGGGTCGACAATTATTCATTCCAGATGAAGCGATTGAAAAAATCTTATCGCAATATCAAACCTTACCAGAGGATGAGAAACTACTTGAGCCGTATCGTATGGACTATCTCTATGTCGGGCCATATGAGCGAGCACTCGGCATGAAAGAATTGGATTATGAATTTCTCGAACAAGTCTACGATGAGCAAGACATCCAAATATATAAAATCAATCAAGGGGGATTTAAACTATAATCGTTCTACGTTCTACGTTCTACGTTCTAGCTGCCACTTAGCAAGATCGTAGAACGTACAACGTACGACGTACAACGTTAACATATGGAAAGAAAACGAGTACTCGTAACTGGAGGAGCAGGATATGTGGGATCTGTATTGGTCCCCGAGCTTTTGAGCAAAGGATACGAAGTAACTGTGCTAGATAATCTGTTGTACAACAACGGTCGCTGCATTTTGCAAAATTTCTACAGCAACCATTTTCAGTTTGTAAGAGGTGATATAAAGGATCGTGTTCTAGTAGATAAATTGGTTGGACAAGCAGATCACGTTATTCATCTCGCTGCGATCGTCGGATATCCAGCATGTCGAAAAGACGAACGATTGGCGCATGAGGTGAATGTGATAGGAACAGAAAATGTTGCACGCGCTGTCCAGCCTCATCAAACTATTCAATTTGCATCAACAGGTTCTGTATATGGAGCGATTGGTGAAACATGTACAGAAGAGACTGTTGCAAACCCACTTACCATCTACGGAAAAAACAAACTCGATGCAGAGAATATTTTAAAAGAACATTGCACCCCAATCATTTATCGATTTGCAACTGCGTTTGGTTTGGCAGGGCGATTGCGCATGGATTTGATGATTAATGATTTTGTGTACCAAGCAATTCATACCAAGCATCTTATTGTGTACGAAAAGCATTTCCGTAGAACATTTATCCATGTGAGGGATATTGCACGTGTGTTCATTCACGGTCTAGAAAAATACGAAGAGATGAAAGGACAAACCTACAACGTCGGGCACGAAACAATGAACTACACAAAAGAAGATATTGTAAACAAAATTCGCGCACGCGTGCCGTTTTATCTTCACTTTGCAGAATTCGCGAAAGATCAAGATCAACGTGACTACGAAGTAAATTATCAAAAAATTCGCGCAACAGGATTTGAAACGAAAATTTCAATGGATACTGGATTACGTGAGTTGATGGATGCATTGGAAATCGTCACCATCCCTAATCCATACTCAAACATTTAAGAGCGATTAGCGTACAGCGTTTAGCGATGAGGGTCGCTTCTAAACGCTAAACGCTAAACGCTAAACGCTATGCAATTAAAATCATTCTACTCCGGAAAAAAAGTCATGATCACCGGCGGTGCCGGATTTTTGGGTAGCGAGATAATCAAACAACTTGCAGGTTTTGATTGTGAAATTTTAGTACCTCGCAAAAAGAATTACGACTTAACGAGCCAAGATGATGCATTGGCATGTATTCGTCAAAGCAAACCACATGTCATCATTCACGCAGCAGCATGGTATGGCGGCCCACCAATTCATGAAGCATATCCCGCAAAAATGTTTTACGAAAACACCATGATGGGAATGAATGTCATGCACGCGGCTCATTTATGTGATGTAGAAAAAGTTGTCATCATCGGATCAGACTGTGCCTATCCAGGATATCTCGGAAAAGAAGTATTGTCAGAAGATGATTTATTTACTGGAAAGCCACATGCATCTGCAATCGATTACGGCATGGTAAAACGCTTCCTATCCGTGCAAGCATGGGCATACAACAAACAATACGGATTAAATGCAAACTTCCTCATTCTCACAAACATGTATGGGGAAGGGGATAATTTCAATCCAGAATCATCCCATGTGGTTGGTGCACTCATTCGAAGATTCACCGAAGCAGTTCTGGAAAACAAAGACGAAGTAGAGGTGTGGGGATCAGGAAAACCAACACGAAATTTCTTGTATGTAAAAGATGCCGCGCAAGGAATTATTCGCGCAACAGCTCTGTATGATTCTCATGAGCCAATCAATATTACAACTGGTCAAGGAAATTCCATCAAAGAACTCGCCGAAACAATCGCAGAAGTTACAGGATTTCGCGGACGACTCAAATGGCTCACAGAAAAACCAGACGGCCAAATGAAAAAAGTACTCGATGTAACACGCATGAAAGAGCACTTAAATTGGCAACCAGAATTTACACTCAAGCAAGGATTGGCAAATACAGCATCGTGGTACAAAGCAAATAAGGACGTCGCAGACGCTAAGAAGAAACATTAA
The DNA here is from genome assembly GCA_964536205.1 of uncultured Gammaproteobacteria bacterium. GTDB lineage: Bacteria > Patescibacteriota > Patescibacteriia > Magasanikbacterales. The sequence goes on along the minus strand of CAZHVT010000005.1, from coordinate 28,548 downwards.
TGAGCGATTAGCGTAAAGCGTTTAGCGATTAGTCTCGCTTCTAAACGCTAAACGCTAAACGCTAAACGCTATATGAAACCTTCGGTTTCAATCATCATCCCCATCTGGTCAGAAGTAGAATCTCTCAAGACAGTAGTCGAGGGCTTATACGACCGAATCGGAGAAAACATTCATGAAATATTTTTCATTGTCGCGCCGCAGTCATCTGTGGAATGTTTGAATATGTGTCAGAAATTGGCGAGTGAATATGCCGAGATAAAAGTAATGATTCAAAAAGTTGTACCAGGATTAGGACATGCATACAAACAAGTATTCCCGCACGTAACTGGGACGCATGTACTAGTGATTGATGCAGATGACGAAATGGATTTAGATACCGTTCCTAAAATGGTACAAGCTGCAGCAGACGGATATGATTTAGTTCTACCAACTCGCTGGATGCCAGGCGGGGGAGTAAAAGGGTATGATAATCTTACCTATGTATTAAATCGCGGCTTCCAAACAATTTTCAGAATCGTCTTTTGGACACCAGTCCGAGATCTCACATACGGCTTCAAACTATTCAATGCAAAATTAATCAACGAAGTAGATTGGTGGGGAGAAATGCACGAGATCGCCATGGAAACAACACTCAAGCCGCTGCGTCTCGGATACAAATACATCGAAATCCCAACATGGTGGAAATCCCGCACAGAAGGCGTCTCAAAAATAAACACATGGAAACGCATGCGTTACGTCCCTTTCGCCCTGCGCATTCGGTTTACCGATATCCGTAAAAAACAAATTGAAAATTCTGTAGAGTAGATATATGAATTTATCTCATCTAGATAAAAAATATTTTATTGACCCACATGTATATAACTGTCCCTTTTGCAAGAGAGGTAATGTTAGCTACACGTTGATCGACGATAGGTCATTCGACTGGTCTCATGAAAGCAAGTGCTATACCTACTTTGTGAAATGTGAATCATGTGACAAGATATCTGTGCACTTTGCACACAGTCAGATCATTAAGACGGATGTTATGAATCGCAGTATGAATCGTTTTCAAGATATTGATATTGACATGGCAGTTTTCTATTCACAACCTTCATCATTTTTTACACTCGATCAGCGCATCCCTAAAGGGATTCGAGAGTTAGTGTCCGAAGCTGAAAATTCAAGAAAGGCAAATATGCTGACTGGCGCTTCCGCATGTCTGCGAAAGAGTATTTATGAACTGATGCATAGAGAAAATAGTATTGTAATCGTTGAAAAAACAGGAAGGACAGACTATAAAGCAAGTGTCAAAAAACTAAAGCAAAAGCTGCCTCATATCACACCAGAATTAATTGATGCACTAGGACAAATTCAGGAGATGTCAAGCGATAAGGTGCATGAAGAGTCATGGGAGGCATGGGATTCAAACAAAATAAGATTTTTAATAGAATTACTAAAGAGGATACTACTTGAAATTTATGTGGTTCCTGCAGAAAGAGATTCAGTACTTGCAAATCTTAATAAAATGAAATCTAGCTTCGTTGAATCAAAAGATGCAAACAGGGGGTAAATCATTTAGAATTGCATTTACTTCAGACAAGCTAAGCTGATGGGTTAGTCTAGTAGCTGCAGCTATCTGAATCATTGATGGTTGTCCTTCTCCCACACGGAAACCCACTGTGGTGTGTTCATGAATTTCAGTGTATGATAGGTCTGCGTTATTGGCAGATCTTTTGTAATTTTGTCCAATTTCTTAGGAGATAATTTGTGTACATGCATGTCGCGGGATTTAAAAGGATTGCCGTATAAGGTAATCGCCGCACGTGCTGCAGCCATCCCACGAAATAATTCCCACGGATACACAGCAACATATTTTCCTCCGGGTTTGAGAATGCGTGCAACCTCTTCAAAATGTTCTCTAATTTCATGGATGTGCTCAATAGTGTGCGAGGAATAGACACGATCAAAACACGCATTTGGAAACGTAGTTGAAACACCACTCATCACAACAGCATCAGCACATGGATTTTGCGCGATCGCAAATTCATTCACATCAATCCCGACACAACGTTTGACCTGAGATTCAAATTTTCGTTGTGTATACCCCACATCGCACCCAACCTCCAACACATAATGCTCATCAGTAACATCCAACAAATCAAAAAGCACAGCATCAACTGCATCATAATTCATAACGATATCGTTTTTACGATCTCGTAAGACTTTTTGGGAGTATTGTCTATCGTACATATGAAAGTATTGAATTCTCTATTTCAATCAAAACGTGAGAAAAGTATATTCTTTTTTGCGCTCATCGTCCAGTCTGTTGTCTTGTACCTTACAATGACTATCGCGTCAGGCGGTTTTTTGTGGACATCAGATGCAGAACTTTATTTTGATCTCGGAAAAAACCTTCTCGACACCGGCGGATTTTACATGCATCCAGATCTAGATCCGCAAACTATCCGCACACCACTCTACCCATTATTCGTCGCAGCGCTCTACGGAATTTCAGGGTCACTATTTTTTGTTGTTGCAATCCAAAACATCATCGCCGCATATGTTTTGGTGATAGTTTACAGAATCGGCTCATCACTCATTTCAGAAAATATCGCGCTCATCGGAACAATTCTTTTCATGCTTGAAGCACGACGACTAACCAACGCATCACAACTCATGTCAGAAACTGTATTCATGCTTTTCTTCACCTTAAGCATCTACTGGTTAATCAAATATCTCAAAACTCAAAACTCAAAACTCAAAGCTCTCTCCGCTATTTCCGCTGGTCTCGCAATAATGACCCGACCATTCCTCATCCCAGTAATCCCACTTTTCGCCCTCCTGATCCTCTTTGTATTCTGGAAAAAGAAATTCGCAATCAAGCATGCGGTGGTGTATGTGGTGTTGGTAATCGCAGTCATTACGCCATGGTCAGCTCGAAATTACTATCATTACAAAACATTTAATCCAATCTCCACAGCCGGCGCAAACGCATACCTCACCGCTGCACCGCGATTCCTCGAATACTATGAACCAGGAGAAGAAAAATATGCAGGTCTCGTCACGCAAGCCGTACAAGATTTAAACTACACAGGACTCCCGCACCTCACCCCAGAACAATCTTTCGCCCAATACGGCATTTTCGAATTTCAATATCAAGATTATCTCAACACAAAAGCTCGCGAAATCATTTCACAAGATTATACATTACTCGCTCGAGTGATCGTACAAAAGATGGGAGTATTTTTTATAGAAAGCTCCGCCTCACGATCATACAGCACGCTATTTTACAAACTCGATCCGCCATCTCAAATCTTCTATCCATTCCTATATTTCGGTGGACGCATCTGGTGGGCGGCAATGTTCTTACTCATGGCATTCGGTTTCTGGAAATATCTCACAACACACAAAGACAAAGTATCTCGTGGAATCGCAATCACTATAATTTTGATGATGTTATTTTTCGCACTCATTTCATCCATGAATAAAGACACGCCTCGATTACGCATTCCAGTCACACCATTTATAACGCTATTTGCGGCTTATGGCATGACTATTGCAACAAAGAGTTTTTTGTGTAAGGATGAGGCACATTAAGATATGCAAAAGATCCCAGAAACAATCGAAATGGAATCAGTAAAAAACTGTCCTGTCTGCGCACATACTGAATTCCGAAAAATCGCAGACCGCGGCATCATCGAAAAAGCTGGTGAACCATACGCAATGACAAATGTTATTTGCACAAGATGCTCATGCGTCTTTTTAAATCCACGCCCCACAGAAAACGGATATCATGAATTCTACAAAACCCTCTACGTTTCAAATCGAGGAGAATCAAAAAAAGAAGGAGAGACAATCGAATTCAAAAAAGACACAAGCAAAAAAACAGGTTCAATCGCACTAGCACTCGAACCTCACATTAAAAAAGGAGATAAGATTTTAGTGATCGGTGGGGGATTAGGAATGGCTTCGGCACATCTACGAGATTATTTTGAAGCACAATTAGAAATGATAGAGCCATCGCAAGAACAAGCAGAACATGCGCGTCGCACATACAATCTAGAAGTTCACAACATGGATTGGGGAACCTTCACACAAACTCACACACAAAAAAAATACGACGCAATCGTCATGCATCACGTGCTTGAGCATTTCCCGTATCCGGTAAAAATGTTAAATACTGCTCGAAATTATCTAAAAACAAATGGTGTATTTTACATCGAAGTTCCAGATGTAAACGATTACAAAAAACCAAAAGCACACTTTTTTGATCTACTGCATCCAATAAGCTTTTCTCCATCTTCAATGTTCTGGACATTGCACTACGCCGGTCTCAAGGCAATCTGGAAAAATGAAAGCAAAAAAACACGCCTCCAAATCATCGTACAAAAAGGGGAAGATGCAAAAGAAAAGAAGAATGCGTTGAGCGCCAAACCATGGAGCGCACCAGCAACGATCTGCTATGGCGTGTATCGAGCAATCTACGACACAGCATATCGAATAAAAAACTTTACATCATGAACCCCATTCTCAAACAAATAATCAGAGGTATTGGAGCAGTCGCAGTTTCAAATGTTGTTGGACGCTTGAGCTCCTTCACTACAGTTGTATTACTTACGACTGCTTTGTCATTATACGAATATGGTTTGGTGATGTTGGCACTCGCAATCACAGGTCCGGTACTTGCCATAATGTCTCTCGGCCTAGATGACATGATTTTAGCGGACACAGCAAGGTACTTAGCCGATGGGAAAAAATCACATGCAAAACGAATGCTTTCGGGATATCTGGCAGTGAAGGCAGTGCTGCTTATCATGCTTGTGATAGGGGGATATATTTTCCGAGATTTTCTAGCAACAAAGTACGGCCAACTAATTACTGACGCAACGTTAATCTTGCTGTTATATGTAATCCTTCAATATTTCAGAACGTCATACAACACAATTTTGCATATCCACAAACGTTTCAAAACACTCGCATTTTGGAATTCTGTTGAACCGATCGCACGACTCATTTTTGTTGCAGTTGCATTTGCGGTTGGTGGAATAAATGTGATGGTAGCGCTCGCATCGTACGTCGCATCATCAGCAGTTACAATTGTAGGATCAACGCCACAGCTCCTCGCAATTGGAAGAACGTATCTACGAGTCCCTAAATTAAGACAGCCGATTTTCCGCGCCGCCATGAAAGCACATGGAAAATGGCAATCAGCACTTTCAATGCTCGGAAGTTTCACAGGTGCAGCAGGTGTATACATCATCAAAATCTTACTCTCCACAGAAGCTGTCGCGATTTTCGCTGTTGCTCAAAGCATGTTCTCTGCCATCGCATCACTCACGCCCATCAAAACAGTCATGGTTCCATTTATTTCGCAGTGGTCCACAAACAAAGAACGTCTCAATCAAGTTCTCAAAAAAATCACAAAATATTCAATGTTGATGTATGCCGCAATACTTATTGCATCAGTATCAATCGGTCCATCAATCATAAATGTATTCTTCCCAAAATATACAGCATCAATTCTCGTATTCCAAATACTCACAATCAGATTGTTACTCAACACATTCTCAATTACACAATCTCCAACACTCACAGCACTTCGTGATCAGAAATTTATGTCAGGTTTGAGTATATTAAAATTACTCATGTTGATAGTGATAGCTCCACCTTTAATATTGAAGTTTGGAGTGGTCGGTGCAGCGCTGGAAATCATAATCTCAACAGCACTCATCGAACTTATCCGCGAATGGAGGCTCAGAACAAAACATGGCATCACAACCACAACAATACAATCATTTTTCACCTTCGATCACATCGATCAAATGATTCTAAACCGAATGAAACAGTTCGGATACATCATAAAACAGAAACTCCAACGACCCTTGCGAAAATAGGCAAACTAAGGTAAGATTCGCTCCACTATGGCCACTATATTCATGACGATCTCACGCGGGGGAACAGCGCGAAATTTACTGCAAAGTGATTGTTTTTCGGCGCTTAAAGCATCGGGTAATACTCTGGTGATTATTGCGCCTGCAAATGAGAGTCAGACATTTCAAAAACTCTGTGATGCTCCAAATGTCCATCTTGAAAAAATGGTAGAACTGCCATGGCGCTGGACAGATCGTATGTTGGTTGGAATTCACAAGGGACTCATCTACAACAAGAGCACAATTTTCCGTGACAAGTTTGGTATCTATGATCCAAAAGAGGGAAGTATGCTGAAATATTGGATGAGAAAAATTTTCATCTCACCATTTTCAAAATCAAAATCATTAAAACGATTAGCAAGAAAAATCGACAAGGTTGTTGCGCCAGCTCGACACTACGACGAGATTTTTTCAAAGTACAAACCAGATGTTTTATTTTCAACAAGCATGATTGAAGATCAGGAAGTTGAAATCATGAAACAAGCAGAGGCTCATAACGTGCCAATAATCGCCATGCCAAAAACATGGGACAATCCATCGAAAATAAATCTCCGCGTAAAACCGAACAAGGTGATTGTGTGGGGAGATTATTCAAAAGACGAGGTGATGAAATATTCTGCGATCAATGAAAAAAATATTGAAGTATGTGGAATTCCACAATTTGATGCATATCGAAATATCGATCTCATTGATACACGAGAAGATTTTTGTGCGAAATGGGGATTTGATCCAAACAAAAAAATTATTGTGTTTGGATCAGAAGGAAGAATCACTCCACAAGATAAGGACATCGCCGAACAAATCGCAACGTGGGTAAAAGATGGTGATATAGAAAATGCACAACTATTCGTCCGCCCTCATTTCATGTATCCGGAAGATCTTAAAAAATTCAAAAACATTGAATCACAAGAAAACGTAAAAGTTGATAACTCATGGAATCGCATTGATGGATTCCGCGACAACTGGGATTATTCAATGAAACAAATTTCACACTTTGCAAACTTGATGGTTCATGCAGATCTCATGATCACAACTGGATCAACACTTTCAATTGATGCAGCCGCAACTGACACCCCTGTCATAAATATTTATTTCGACACGCCAGATCCAAAACCATTCAACGAATCAATAAGACGATGGTATACATCAGAACATTACACGCACGTTCTTAAAACCGGAGCAGTCAGCTTAGCTCACTCAATGGATGAACTAAAAGAATACACAAAACGATATCTCAAAACCCCATCAATCAGACAACAACAAAGAAAAAACTTGATCGAAGAATTTGGATACAAAAATGATGGCAAATCAGCACAAAGAATCGCCAGCGCGGTTTTAGATTTCATCAGCGAAGGTAATGGTATAGCTGCTCAAAGTTCTGTAATGAACGTGAGCGATATTAATAAGATCAAAAGACACGAAGCCGAACAACGTACAAAAGAAACTCAATCGCGTTAAATATGACCATAAACGAACTCCGCAAAATCTGCCAAACCAGCTCAAGCTCACCTTCAGCTGCATCACAAACACTCTGGGGTCAAACCAACAGATTTTTTTCGATATATCTCACTCGATTATTCATCAACACAAAAGTCACACCAAACCAAATCACAATTCTGGGATCTTCGGTGTTCATTGCGGGTTGTGCACTTTTTGTGTTCGGTACAATAAAACTCAATCTCATCGGATTTGTGATGATCGTACTGGCATACATTTTAGATGCATCAGACGGTGAGCTCGCACGCTACAGACGACATCAGGGACAAACATCAAAATACGATCTAGGCGGCGTCTACGTGGAACCAACCTCACACGACACACAGTACGGGTTCATGCTCGTCCCTATGGGATACGGCGCAATGCTTGCAACAGGATCAGCTTTGCCTCTCGTAGCTGCAGCATTCGCCACTATCGGAAAACTCATGTTCCGATTACTCGAATTCCGCTACATGGCAGCTGCTCGCCACATCGATGAAATCCAGGGTGCAACATACGGTTGGAAACAAAACGTTACAACACCCACAACGCTCACATATCGATTGTATCGAAATTTCTCAACAGTCTGTGGTATGATGCCACTATTGTTGATCGCCATTCTCGTTGACAGAATCGATCTATTTTTATATGCTTATGCAGCTCTATTTATCGCACTCTGGGCACATAAATTCGATCGAAATGTAGAGAAAATCAAAGAGAAGTTGCCAGAAGATACAATTGGCGATGAACCAAAAATAATCCTCTTTGATTTTGATGGAACAGTTGTAAACACCATGCACGGTTATGCAGATTTGGCCGCTGAAATCATGCATGAAACATTTGGCACACCACGGGAAGTTGCACGTGGTGCATACATGCACACATCCGGACTACCATTTTGCCAACAGCTAGAAATCATTTATCCAGAAGATGAGCGTAATGCGCAAGCCGAACAACGATTTGAAAAGGAGAAATTAGCAATCATGTGGGCAACGTCGCCAGATGCAGATTTCAAAAAAGTAATGGATGCACTTATTCGACGCGGTATCACACCAATTCTTTCAAGTAACAATACACAAGAAAATGTTACAGCCTACGTTGAGAAATTTGACATGCCATTTAAGGAAACACTTGGATTCAAAAAAGGATTTGCGAAGGGGCGCGATCATGTTGAGCGTGTGAAAGAATTATATAACATAGATGAAACAGATATGTTATTCATCGGTGACTCGCTTGCTGATGGACAAAAAGCCCACGCATTAAATATTCGCTTCGTAGGACGAACTGGCACAAACTCACACGAAGCATTTGTAAAAAAATTTCCTGGCATCCAAACAATTCAATCACTATCTGACCTCCTCAAACTCCTATGAGTGAAGAAAACAAAAAAAGAAAGGTGTGCGTGACATTGATCAATCGCGCAAACTACGGTCGACTCAAATCAGTGATGACCGCCATCAAAAACCACCCTGACTTGGAACTCCAAGTTGTTTGTGGTTCTGCGATGCTGATTTACAACTATGGTAATGCAATCGATGTCGTTGAACGTGATGGTTTTAAGGTTGATGAGAAAATTTTTATGCACGTTGCAGGCGAAACTCCTATGACGATGGCAAAATCAGTTGGGATGGGAATGATAGAATTTCCAGCTGCTTATGATAGATTAAAACCAGACGTTGTCATGGTAAATGCTGATCGATATGAAACGCTCGCAATTGCGGCAGCAGCTTCATACATGAATATCCCAGTCGCACATCAACTTGGTGGAGAATGTACCGGAACAATCGACGATTATGTCCGACACGCGGTTACAAAACTCTCAGACATTCATTTTGCTGCCCACACAAAGGCAGCAGAACGAGTAGTGATGATGGGAGAGGATCCATCTCGCGTATATGTAACCGGAAATCCATCACTTGATGTGATCCACGAATCACAATCAAACATTACGAACGAGCAATTTTGGCAAAAGTACGGTGGAAAAGGTGGTCGATGTAATATCGATGAACAATTTTTACTTTCAATTTTCCATCCCGTTACAACCGACTATGGGAAAAATAGAACCAACGCCGAGGCGCTTCTTAACGCAGTTGATGAATTGGGAGTACCGACCATCATGCTCTGGCCAAACAACGACGCAGGTTCAGATGAAATCGCAAAAGCAATGCGTGTGAGATTCGATCAGGGTAACATGGAAAAACTACACTTCATTAGAAATCTTGCCATCGAAGATTATTTAACACTCATGGCGAAAAGTGCAGCTGTCATCGGAAATTCATCGTCCGGAATTATGGAGGCAGGATTTTTGGGAGTGCCTTGTGTAAATATTGGAAACAGACAAGAAGGTCGCGAGCAAACACATAACGTGATCAATGTACCAGCAGAAAAAGAAAAGATCATGGAAGCTATCAAGCAATCAATAGAAAAGAAATCATACTCAAAAGATCCACTCTTTGGAGATGGGAAATCAGGAAAACGAATCGCAGATATTCTTGCAACCATCCCGCTTATGCGACCAAAAACATATTACGAAGCAACTGATGCGACTAAGAAGTCGTATGTAGACTTGGTAGAAAGGAGAGCTAAAGAGGAGGCGTAAAGCGTAACGAGTAAAGCGTAAAGCGGTCGGCAAAGCCGACAAAAAAGCCGAAGGTTTTCCCTCGTTACTCTTTACTCGTTACGCATTACTAATTTTGTATGAAAATTGCCATGATGCTCTCACGCGGATTTGTAGCGCGCAACATGCTGCAAACTGACGTGAAAAAAATACTACTCAAGCGAGAGGATGTACAACTCATCCTCTTTGTTCCATCTAACATTCCTGATCATTTTCATAAAGAAGCGAGTCATCCACGTATCACAACTATCGAATGCGAAGATGTACAATATGGGCCACTTCGTCGCAGATTCGCCAGATCAATGCAAAAGATGGTCTACTCAAAAACCGCTCAATATCTTTTACACTACGGAGGTCGTCCATCAAAGAAAAACATGGCATGGCCGTTCTTTATAGTTGCGCATGGTTTTTTCAAAATAATGTCATCAATGAAATTTTTAATCCCGCTGTGGCGATGGCTAGAAATTGCATTATGGCCAGACAAGCTATATGACAAACATTTTGAAGAACACAAACCGGATCTCGTTATTGCAACAAGTCTCAAAACAAAACGAGATGCAGCGCTTTTGAAATCCGCAAAACGCTTTGGTGTAAAGTCGATTGGAATCACACGAAGTTGGGACAATCTCGATCGCATGTTGTTGCAAGTCGTTCCGGATAAATTAGTTGTGCAAAATATTGCCATGAAAGAAATCGCACTCGCACATCACGCAATCAAAGAAGATACAATTTTCGTCGCAGGATTCCCGCAGTTCGATTTGTATGATGATGAAAACACATTCGACGATCACGAAACATTTCTAGAAAAAAGAAACTTCACGCCAGATAGAAAAGTAATTTTCTTTGGATCAGAAGGTGCATGGGCGCCATACGGATATCTCATTGCACAAGAACTGATCGACATGGCAAATAACGATGAGTTTGTGCATCCAGTTCAAGTTATCGTTCGTCCACACTTTTCGGACATCAATTTCGACAAAAGAAATGTATACGATGTAGTTGATGGCAGACCTCTCACATATTATGATTACTACTTCCGCGTTTCAAAAATGTTCACCGACAAATGGGATCCTTCTTGGGAGGAAATGACTAACCTCGCAAACCAATTAAAACACTCTGATATATTGATCACCTATGCCTCGACATTGTCCTTGGAAGCAGCTATACTCGATACACCAATCATTAATATTGATTACCGTGCACGGCAAGAGCCAAACGATGGGCCGTTCATGGGAACGTTCTACCAATCAAGTCACTACTCAAGAATGGCAAATTCAGGAGCGATCAAATTTGCACATTCGAAAAATGAATTGAAGGCTTTGGTAAATCGCTATCTTGAAAATCCAGAATACGAAAAAGAAGAACGTAAAAAACTAGCGGACTGGCTCGCTCCCTACACAGGAGAATCTGGAAAGCGATTAGGGAATTTCATTATTGAGCAATTATGAAACTAGCTATTGTTCTCGGCACACGCCCAGAAATCATCAAAATGGCACCCATCATAAACGCATGCAAAAAATTGGATGTAGATTTTTTCATTTTGCACACCGGACAACACTATTCAGAAAACATGGATTCTGTGTTTTTCAGTGATTTAGAATTGCCAGAACCAGACTACAACCTCGGTGTGGGAAATCAACCACATAGAAAACAGGTCGGATTGATGACGCGCCATATGATCGAAGTGTTCAAACAAGAAAAACCAGATGTAGTCATTGTACAAGGTGATACAATTTCAGTGCTATCTGGAACACTCGCTGCAAAACGATTAGGAATTAAAGTTGCTCACCACGAAGCAGGGTTGCGAAGCCACGACCCTTCAATGATCGAGGAAACAAATCGTGTCACCACAGATCATCTTTCAGATTTCCTATTTGCCCCAACAAAAGAAGCTGTGAAAAATTTGGTAGAAGAAGGATATTCGAGCGATCGAATTTTCCAAACAGGAAACACAGTCGTCGATGCAGTTCTGTATGCAAAAGATTTGGCAGAAAAAAAATCCCAGATTTTGGATGAGTTAGAATTGATAAAAGGAAAATACGTTTTGATCACCGCACATCGCAGTGAAAATGTAGACAAGCGAACAAATTTGAAAGATATGATTCGAGGAATTGAATCTACGGCGGCTTCATACCCAGATTTAACATTTGTATATTCAATGCATCCGCGCACAAAAAAGATGATCGACAGATTTGGATTACACATGCCACAACACGTCAAAATAATTGAACCAGTTTCATTCCTCGATTTTCTGCAACTCGAAACGCATGCACGACTCATCATGACAGATTCAGGAGGCTTGCAAGAAGAGGCATGTATTTTACAAGTGCCCTGTGTGACAATGCGGTTAAACACGGAACGTCCAGAAACAGTGCGATTAGGAATTAACACACTAGCTGGAACGCATCCAGATATGATCCGCGCAAAAGTAAAAGAAATGATGTCCAAAGATAATATCGTGTGGGAAAATCCGTTTGGCGATGGAAAGGCAGGGGAACATATTCTCGAAATTTTACAAAAAGAATTTACTAAAGAAGCACAGCCCGAAAAGGTGGCTGAGTTATCTACATAATATATGGAAGATCAATACTACAAAGGAAAAAGGGTTTTGGTGACCGGAGCTGACGGCTTCATGGGGTCACATCTCACAGACGCTTTGCTCGCACAAGGAGCGATCGTATCCATTTTTGTACGTGGGAATTCTGTTACTGGTACAAACATAAATCACTTGAAAAATCTCGCACACGCAGAAGATAAATTAAACACAGTGATTGGTGGGGATGTCGGAAATCCCGACACAATTGCATTGATTAAAAATAATGCTCCTGAAATTATCTTTCACCTAGCTGCAGATGCATATGTTCCAAAGTCATTCGATCAGCCTTTGGAAGTTTGGCAAACAAACGCCACTGGTACATTGCATGTTTTGGAGGGCGGGCGAGCTTGTGGAGCACAGCGAATTGTATGTACATCAAGTTCGGAAGTTTATGGACATTGCGCTGGCAGTATTGATGAATTAACAGAAATGCGACCAACATCAATTTATGGTGCTTCTAAAGCTGCTGCAGATCGTGTTGCATTCTCTCATTATAATCAGTTTGGAACACCTGTCGCAGTAATCAGACCATTCAATACATATGGTCCACGACATACTTACGATGTTATTCCATATTTCATCAAATTAGCGTTTGGTGGAAAAGATTTAACAGTTCATGGAGATGGAACACAAACCCGAGATTTCACATTCGTGGATGACACGGTTCGTGGATTTCTTGTCATGGGACAACATCCTGACGCAGTTGGCCGCGCAGTAAACTTTGGAACAGGAACAGATACAACAGTAAACGAAGTAGCAGAAGCGATCCAAAAACACACTGGAACTGGCGTTGGAATTGTTCATGGTGAGGCGCGCATGGCAGAAGTACAAAAAATGAGATGCAATCCAGCACTTGCCAAAGAACTGTTTGGATGGCAAGCTGAAGTTTCGATTGATGAAGGAATTCGTCGCAATATCGAACACGTGAAATCACTACAAAAGGAGAAGGTGACTGTATGAACCATGAAACGGCTATTATTGATGAAGGAGTAGAGATAGGCACTGATACTAAAATTTGGGCACGCACACATGTCGCAAAAGGTGCACGAATTGGAAACAGTTGTGTGGTGGGCGAAGGCTCATACATCGATCGAGGAGTGCAGATTGGAAACAACGTCATGATTCACAGTCATGTATTGCTCTATCGACCGCTTGTTGTTGAGGACAACGTTTTTATCGGTCCAAAAGTTGCAAACGCAAACGATCCCGATCCAGTTTCAAACGTCATTCGTAAGATTGAAGAAGATCGAGGGACGACGTTCAAAGAGGGTTGTAGAATTGGCATGCGAGCGACAATCGCGCCTAATATCACCGTTGGAAAACATGCATTTGTAGAGATGTGCGCATTAGTGACACGAGATGTGCCGGATCATGCGGTGGTACGAGGAGTTCCAGCGAAGATTGTCGGATTTGTGTGCGCATGTGGAACAAAATTTGATAAACTGAAACCAACACAATTTCTCGAAGCAGGCGACAAAACATTGCAGTGCAAAAATGAATCATGTGGGAAAAATGTCACCATCCCATTTGATGTTTACACACAAATGAAATAAACTACGAGCAACTCAACTGAGTTGCTTTTTTAATAAGTGTGATAGCTATGACCATAGAAGGAGTTGCTACGAAAGTAGCAGATAGAACAAAGAGCATTTCGTTAGTTCGAGATTGGATTTTACATTCTGGAATCCAAAATCAGAATGAAAACAAAAAATTGCATGGTGCGTTTAATGCGTGGCATGACATCACAAACAACACATATCCATACATGTATTCTGAAATCACAGGATATGGCTTATCAACGCTCGCACACATCGCTGCGGAATTTGGCGATAACGAACTAATCAGACAAAAAATTACAGATGCACACGTCTGGCTACGCGATGTTGCGCTACATGAATCCGGAGGAGTACGAACACGAGACTACTACCCAGGAAGTTCCGCATACAACGAACATTTCGATTTCAAAAACGAAACACTCTATACATTCGACACAGGCATGGTGTTGAATGGATTAATGTCTGCATACAATCTCACAAAAGATGAAACCCTCATCGAAACAGCAAAAAAGAACGCAGAATTTTTACTCAAAGCGCAAAAAGAAGATGGATCAATCTACGCATATTGGGAAGCCCGAATAAACAAATGGGTAGACACTCCAGAAAAATGGTCATCCCAAAGCGGAGCATATCATGCAAAATGCGCAATCGGTTTATATACTCTTGCATTTGCGTTACACAACGAATCCTACAAAGACGCCGCGCTCAAGTTGTGTGAATACGCGCTAACACTTCAGAACGACGATGGAAGATTCACATCATTTCGTGAAACTACAAACACAGAACTACACCCACACACATACACCATCGAAGGATTACTCTACATCGCACACAAAGAACAAAATCAAACGTATCTAGATGCATGCAAAAAAGCAATTCAGTGGAGTCTCAAATTACAAAGATCAAAAGGCGGAGTATGTAGAAGTGTGCACAATGAAATCGCAAATAAAAACGAGCGCGTTGATGTCCTCGCGCAAACACTTCGCATGAGCGCAGCTCTCAATCAATCAGAAGAACAGCTGGAAAAACTAGAAAAACAACTCCTCACATATCAAAACGAAGGATTTATATATGGTTTTGATAACGACGGAAACGAACTCTCACACACAAATGCATGGGTTTCAATGTTCGCAATACAAGCATTATCATACAGAAAAACTCAAGAAACAGGCGAAAAAATCGATCTCACTAACCTGATTTAAAAGGATTGACAAAAACACATAATCGGACTAGGATAGGATATTAGTTGATACTGTAAACATGTATAAAAACAAGCGATTTTTTGCAGTAATTCCGGCCAGAGGAGGGTCAAAAGGAATCCCGCGAAAAAACATCAAAGAGTGCGCTGGAAAGCCGCTTATACAATGGACGATCGAAGCAGCAAAAAATTCTACGCTACTCGATCGTTTTATTGTCTCTACAGATGATGAAGAGGTCGGACGCATTGCAACTGCATGCGGAGCAGATATGCCATTTGTTCGACCTGAAGAATTGGCAACAGATACAGCTCGAGGGATTGATGTTGCAGCACACGCTCTGAAATGGGCAAATGAACAGGACGGATCATATGATTATTGCATAATTCTTCAGCCAACTTCACCACTACGAACAGCAGAAGATATAGATGCTTGCATTACCAAAGCAGGGGATACAGATGCAGATTCAGTGATGAGTATGTATGAAGTTTCAGATATGGCGCCAGAAAAACTCAAACGAATTGAGGACGATAAAATTTTGCCACTTCTCAACAAAGAAGGATCAACAACTGCAGACAGACACGATTCAGAAAAAATTTACAAACGAAACTGCGCAGTCTATCTCACAAAATCAGAATTGTTGCTGAAAGGAGAATTATTCGGAGAAGATTCTCGCGCATACATCATGCCATCAGAACGCTCAACAGACATCAACGAAATGCTGGATTTCACGTTTGCGGAGTTTCTATTAAAATCACACAAGAATAAACAAGGGGTAACAGAGCAAGAGCAAGTAAAGCGTAATGCGTAATGCGTAATGCGTAATGCGGTCGGCGAAGCCGACAAAAGCCGAAGGCTTTCCCTCATTACGCATTACTAATTTCTATGAAAATAGTTATCACCGAATCAAAAGACTACTCCCAAAAAGCCATCGAGCTCTACAAAACGATGGGTAATGTTGTAGTATGCGACAATTTGACACGAGAGGAATTACTTGAACAAACAAAAGATGCAGGACTCATTGTTGTTCGATTAGGACACACATTCGATCGAGAATTTTTTGAAAACGCAAAAGAGCTAAAAGCAATTGGAACACCAACAACAGGTCTCGATCACATCGACAAAGAAGCTGCAAAAAAACACAACGTACATATCTACTCACTGCGCGGCGAGCAAGCGTATCTCGAATCAATCGCTGCAACCCCAGAACACACACTCGCACTTTTATTGTCATTATTGCGCAAAGTTCCTGCAGCCCATAAGCATGTGATGGACGGGGGATGGAATCGAAATCTTTTCAAAGGACGAGAAATAAAAGGATCAACAATCGGAATTTACGGGTTTGGGCGAGTCGCTCGACTATTCTCAAACTACGTCCAAAACATGGGAGCAAACGTCATTGCATTTGATCCATATGTTGATAACCGAGTAATGGAAGACCATAATGTTCAATATGTCGAACGCGAGGAGCTTTTCAAAAGAAGTAATATTTTGATGATTCATGCATTGCTCACCGCAGAAACAGAAAATTCAATTGGAGAAAAAGAATTAGCATGGCTGCCTGACGGTGCATATGTAGTAAACACAGCACGCGGAAAAATTATTGAAGAAAAAGCTTTGGTGGAAAGACTGCATCTCAAAAAGATAGCAGGAATTGCAGTCGATGTTTTAGCTGACGAGCGTGATGATGGAGATTGGTTTAAAACCAGTTTACTTCACGAATATGCGAAGCATCACGAAAATGTTATTATTACGCCGCACATCGCTGGCGCAACATTTGATTCAATGGAATCAACTGAAAATTTCAT
>CAZHVT010000005.1:0-11380 GCA_964536205.1 uncultured Gammaproteobacteria bacterium | reverse complement strand
AGCTAAAAAATGTATTAGATTTATGACTGGACAAAAAGACGAACAGGACAACAAACATTTTGATGAAAAATGGATGGAGGCAATCACAAAACGAAAAGGGCAGGAATTTTCTTTGTATGTTCCTGAAAACGAAAAACCAAAAACGCAGCGACAATTCAACTTGCATAACTATATGGAATTCATCGGCAAGCAGGTCAAAGGTCGTGGATTTACATCCTCGTTAGAACTTGGCGCAGGACGTGGGACAATCTCACTATATCTGAAAAAAAGATTTGGATTTGATGTCACACTCAATGATGTTTCTGATAATGCCATGGAATTAGCGCGAGCAAATTTTCAGTACTTTAACGAATCAGCAGAATTTCAAGTCGGTGACGCAGCAGCTCTTCCATTCCCTGACAATTCGTTTGATGTAGTAACTTCAATTGGATTGATGGAACATCTCGACGACTACACAGGAATTATTCGCGAGGCACATCGCGTTTTAAAACCGGGTGGATTGATGGTGCAAATCAACATCCCGAAAAAACGGTCAATTCAATTACTTAACACAGGTTACAGAAAAATCTTATCTGTATTTGGAGTTTCACTTCGTCCAGATTTTCCACGAAATCTAGACAAACCAAAAGACTACGCACAACACACGAAAGAAGCAGGTTTTGAGGGTGTGCAAACCATGAATGTAAATCCATATCCATTATTTGTTCCACTTCCTATGTTTTTAGATCGTGGATTAACGTATGTATATCGCGGCATGAATCGACTGCGACGCATCTTTAAAAAATATCCATTCAAAACAACCTATGGATTTAGTCAGTGCCATTTCCTTGTTGGATGGAAGGGTCAGGCAGCAGGGAGCAGGCAGCAGGCAGCAGAGGAAACACATATTGAGGTTGTCCCTGAAAAAGAAAAAGTAATCGCATAATATGTCAGAAATAAAAGTACTATCAATCATTCCTGCGCGTGGCGGATCAAAAGGAGTACCCCGAAAAAATATCCGCGATGTCGCAGGCAAGCCGCTCATCGCATGGACAATAGAAGCATCACTTGCATCACCATCAGTAACTAAAACCGTTGTTTCAACTGATGATGAGGAAATCGCTGCAGTCGCTCGACAATATGGTGCCGAAGTTGTGATGCGTCCAGATGAATTCGCAACAGACACAGCGCCAACAGAACAAGCAATTACGCACGTTCTAGAAACTCTTGAAGCACAAGGTGAGACATTTGATTATGAATTGTTACTTCAGCCGACATGCCCCACACGAAACGCCGAACATATAGAAGAAGCTATCAAACTCATTATTGATGGGGGATATGATTCGCTTGTGGGTGTAGAAAGAATCACAAAATATCGATACGATCTCAAAGAAGATGGACAGCTCGGAAAATGTTGGACAAAACGTGCGCGTCGACAAGAACGCGATCCAGTATACTTAGAAAACGGAACAATCTATCTCACGCGCGCTCATCTCGCGAAGGCGGGGGATTTATTCGGCGACACAACCGGAGCATTGGTGATGGATCACTATTCATCAGTAAATGTAGATGATTACCTAGATTTGATTATCGCAACAGAAACAGTCAAGATGCTCGAGGCTAAAAAACAGGAAGTAAACACGCAGAAACATCCCGAAATTGCTTAACATAAAGCAAAACACAAAAGAGCTTCGCGGCTCTTTTTGGGTTGACAAGAATCGGGATATGATCTAAGCTTCGGTTGTTCTTTCAATACTACAAGGAGTGATTCATGTCAGAAGGCACTGCACCAAACTCTGAACAGGGATACGATCCCGATGCAACGATCTTCACAGATCTCTATCCGCTGCTCTACGCATCGGAAAGTCCTATTTCCGGAAGCTACTCGAAAACGTCAGAATTGACCACAGCATATGCTGACGCATGGTCTGGCGGATTGCGTGGGAAAAGCGTTCTCGATGTTGGTTGTGCATACGGCACAACGACACTAGCATTGACCCGATACGCACCAGCAAACATCGTCTGTATCGATCCGTCCAAGCAAATGATCGAGTTGCTGCGCATGCTTCTCAGGACTGACAAAAATATCGCATCTTATCTCGAGGTTGCTGGTGCACACAAAGTCATGAGTCCACAGCACTTAAAAGCGCTACAAAAAGACCTCGAAGCACGAAGACAAGAAGTTGCGGGCGGCCCATATAAGGGAAACGTCTACCCCGCAGCCAAAGACATTCATCGGTATGCCGCAGAGGGAGCAATCCAATCGGATGTCGCAGTTCTCAACAATGTGTTCCACTGGCCCGTGAAGCAGAACATGAGTGAGGGGGAGTCGTTGGATACGGCGGTGAACACAACACTCAAGGCAATTCACAGGGTGTTGTGTGTAGGTGGGGTGGTCGTTCTAATGGAGCCACATGACTTCGTCCATCTCTCCGATCCAGCTCAGGAAGAATATGCCACAACAAACTCCATGGTTGGACATCCACTATTCGCGAAGTTCCACAGCATCTTCAATGAACTGCTGAAGGAACATCACGGGATCGATCGTGGCATTCCGCAGACCTCAGGACTGTTCCCCGAAGCGAAGTGGCAAGAATGGGCTGATCGTGCGGGCTTTGAGCTGATTGGCTTCAACCAACGCGAAGTCCTGCTACCATGCGATCCGGCCGCAGCCTTCCATGTCCGCCTTCCGATGGTGCTCCGCAACATCAAGATCACGTTCGCGGAAAAAATCGCACTTGGCGAAGAAACCATGAAGCGATTCAACGAAGCGGTCACGCGGGAAGAACGCGCAGAACCCATCCGCAACCAGTACTTCTGGATCGGCCTCCGAAAAAGGTAAGCCATCCCAACCCCGACAGAAAGTCGGGGTATTTTTATTGACAAACTACAGTACATAATGTACGGTCATCCATTCGCTCATTTCAAAAAGGAGACATAATGGCACTCTATGGAATCGGACTTGTTCTGCTAGGGTGCTTCCTCAAGGCACTCTACGATGTTACAAATCGAAAATTAGTCGGAGAAAAAACAAAAGATGATGAGGGAAAGAAAGTACAACCGCTCGCAGCAGGATCAATCAATTTTCTGATTGCAGGTAGTATGCTACTGATCATCACTTTTACACTCGACCCTCCAAACATTACAGATTGGTGGTCGATGCAAAGTGGCTTGATCTGGCCACTAGCTGCAACATCGCTGCTCAATATCTTCATACTCTTCGGCAGTATCTACTCGGTGAAATTCGATGACGCATCGCTTGTAGTACCGATTCAAGCGACCATCCCGACGTTCGTACTCATTCCTGCATGGCTCATTCTCGGTGAAATTCCTGGAATAAGTGGATATATAGGAATTGCATTTCTCGCAATCGGATTTTACTTTCTGGTTGTGATGGAATTCAAGCACACAGAAAACACGTACGCAGAAGTAGTCGAAGGCGCTCCCAAAATTGCCAAGCCATTACTAAGAATATTTGGAGATTACGCCGTACCGTGGGTTGCCATGTTCACACGAAAAGGCGTATTTATCGCATTGATGGTGTGTCTTGTTGGATCAATCTCAATCAACTTCGACAAGCTCGCCATGCAGCGATCATCAAAATGGTTTGCTCCTGCATTCATCCTCCTATTTGTCGGAGTGGTGGGAGCGTGTGCAGCTTTTGCTCGCGATGAGTTCAACGGAATTCAAAAAAAACAACTAAAACTAATACTAATGAATGCATGCGTTCTCACATTGATGCTCATAGTATTTTGGTGGGCATTTGATTTCCTGTTTGCTGCTTATGTAGCCGTACTAAAGAAATTCACGATCGTGTTCACAATGGTGCTCGCTGTCATAATGCTGAACGAAAAAGTTCGACACCGAATTCCGGGCGTTATGGTAATGATGGTCGGCGCAGTATGTATCGCCCTGGATGCAGTGTAAAAAGCCTAAAATAAGTAGGTTACGGCCTACTTTTTTTTATCCCCACAACTATTGCGTTTTTTGGATTCGCATGGTAGGATTCCAACATAGAATTAACACAAAAATATGGCATATACAGTTGGAATTTTGGGTTCTGCCGGGTACGTTGGCGGATCCATCAAGCGTTATTTTCAAAAAGTAAAAGCACCGCTGAAACTTTACGATAAATTCAAAGATGAAGGTTCTGTCGAAGAAATCAATCAGGCAGATGTGGTATTCGTTGCAGTTCCAACTCCTTATGACGAAGAAAAAGGCGGATTTGATTTGAGCTTTGTTCGATCAGCAATCACACTTTTGGTTGATCCAAAAATCATTGTCATCAAATCAACAATTTTGCCAGGAACGACAAATCAACTTCAAACAGAATTTCCGCAACACAGATTCCTCTTTAATCCAGAATTTTTGACGCAATCAACTGCAGAACAAGACATGGCATTTCCAGATCGACAATTGATGGGATACACAGATGAAAGCTATTCAGTTGCAGGAGAAATCATGAGATTGTTGCCGTTAGCGCCGTTTGAAAAAATCATGCCAGCAAAAGAAGCTGAAATGATTAAATATTTCAACAACACATGGTTTGCAACAAAAGTTGTGTTTGCAAATCAAGTATTCGATCTCTGTGAGAAGTTGGGCATCAACTACGAAATTGTAAGACAATGCGCTGCTATGGATAAACGAGTTGGCCCATCACATCTTGATGTATTACATGGCGGTTACAGAGGATACGGTGGAGCATGTTTACCAAAAGACACTCGCGCTCTCATTCAATTAGGAGAACGCGAAGAGGCAGATATGACATTGCTCAAGGAAGTAGAACGCATCAACACATATCTACAGAAAATGGAAACAACATCTCACAAAGAGGAGCAACACACAGACAACGGACATGTTGCGCCAGAGTTAAAAGAATTTGAACTTCATCTCACCCAAAAACGCGGGAGATAATTAGTAAAGCGTAACTCGTAAAGCGTAAAGCGGTCGGCGAAGCCGACGAAAAAGCCGAAGGCTTCCCTCATGACGCATTACTCGTTACTCATTACGATAAGTATGAAATACTTAGTTACCGGTGGTGGAGGGTTCATCGGATCTCATCTAACAGAAGAGCTTCTCAATCGCGGCCATGAAGTGGTCGTTATTGATAACTTTTTGACAGGACAAAGACATCGTGTTCCTCATGATGCAAAACTCGTTGAAGCTGACATCAGAAACTACAACGAAATCGCCGAACACTTCATCGGAGTGGACGGTGTTTTTCATACTGCTGCATATCCACGTGTTCCACGGTCAATCGCAGAACCAATGGTCTCTCACGACATCAATACAAATGGAACACAAAACGTACTTGAAGCATCAGCAAAATCAGGAGTAAAAAGATTAGTTTTTTCTGGGTCCTCTACACCCTACGGAAATCAGGATACACTTCCACTTCATGAAGGAATGCGTGTCCAACCAATGTGTCCGTACGCTGCTCAGAAAATCGCAGGGGAGTTGTACTGTAACGTATATTCACAACTCTACAACGTAGAAACAGTTTGCCTACGATATTTTGGAGTTTACGGAAAACATATGTTAATGGATGATGAGTATGCGATGGCAGTCCCGGCATTTATCAAAGCACGATTAGAAAACAAACCAGTTACAATTTTCGGAGATGGAACAGTGACACGAGACTTCACACACGTAAAAGATGTGGTTCGAGCAAACATCCTCGCAATGGAATCAAAAAAAGTAGGAAATGCAGAAATCATAAATATCGGCGCAGGAAAAAATGTGAGTGTGAATGATTTGGCAGCTGCCATCGGAGTACAAGCGAACTATGAAGAGGCTCGCTACGAACCAAAAGACACACTCGCAGACAACGCCAAAGCACGCGAACTTCTCAACTGGCAACCAACAGTTTCATTTGAAAACGGAATGAAAGAATTAGTAAACTTCTATATCGCATCAAAAGAAAACACATATGAACGAACAGATACACGAACAAAACAAGCGGCCTAATCGACTCATCCCACTCCTTCTTGTGGTTTTATTGGCTGTAGGAATTGGATGGTATTTCAAAACGTCGCAGGCTGAAAAAAAGGCACTCGCTCTTATTGAGGGTAATGGTAAATTGGTAGAAATGTACCAAAAAGCATTAACTCGTGAAGAACAGGCGAAACAAGAGCCAGATAATTTTAGTTTTCACAATGCAGCTTTTTTCCATTGGAAATCATTAGGTGATGCAACTCACGAAGAATATTTTTATCGACGAGCATTGAAGGTCAGCGATAAAGCATTAAAAAATGAGAAAGCAAGGTCTGCACTCTTCTATTTGAATGCAGGAAATGTACATAAACTCTTGGGAGAATTTCATGAGGCTGACAAAAATTATCATGAGGCGGTGGAGTTGAATGAGGGGGATGAATTGATGTGGTTGGCGCGAATTGAATTGTGGCAGTATTGGGACGAAAAAAAACCTGAAGATATATTAGAGTTATATGATAGAGCGTTGAACGTATTGTTATCAGCACCAAATCTTGCAATTAGCCGCGGATCATATTTGGCATCCATAGGAGATTACCAACAAGCACTTGCAGTGTACGAAGCAGCACATGTGACATTTCCGGATCAGCAAGGAATCGCAGAAAAAATTCAGGAGTTGAAATACAAATTGAGTATTCAAGAGTAATTATTTACTAAATGAATTGTATGGAATGCGAATCATGCAAACCGTGCACCTGCGGATCAGGTGAAGAGGGTGGAAAGTGCTGCACAAAGGAAGCAGCTTGCACTTGCGAGGGTGGTGAAGCTAAAGCTGAAGATGCTGGAACCCCAACTATAGAATAAAGAAAAAAACGGCGTAAGCCGTTTTTAAATACACCCTCTGCCCTCAATCCGACATCCTAATTTTCATATCGATCCATCCATCTCTCGTCAACGGAAACAGATAAATCAAGAAAAACCTTTTTTTGTGCGGCAACTTCCAGCTCCTTTCTGGCAGACATCCCAACTTCCTTGAGTTTTTTAGCCCCCCTCCCAATAATCATTCCTTTGTGTCTCTGATTATTCGTGAGTATGGTAGCATGAACCGACAACATAGTTTTGGTATCCTCGATCTCATCAATCCGTACATGCAAACCATACGGTAACTCATCACCAAATGTATTAAATGCTTTTTCTCGGATCAATTCAGAAATCCAATGTTTCTCATCCCGTACAAACGCATCGTCAGGATACAGCGGCTCACCTTCAGGCATATGCTCAAATAGATCAGTCACAAGCGATTTCAGATGAGTTTCTCTATGAGCAGAAATCTCAAGAATCGGCGCAATTTCGCCACACATATCAACATAATCGGGATGATACACGCGATCTGGACGGGGCAAGTCCATTTTATTGATGACACACAAGCGCGGCATCTTCAGCTCACGAACTAATCCAGAAATCTTCCGCTCCTCCTCACCGATAGCTCGTGTGGGATCAACCATGTAAATAAGCGCATCAACATCCTGCATCGCAAACGCCACACGCTCGAGCATTGTCTTAGATAAAGAATCTTTCGCACGCATAAAAAACCCAGGCGTATCAACAAAGACAATTTGCCCGCGCTCATCATTATAGACACCCTGAATAAGATGTCTGGTGGTTTGAGGTTTGGATGTGACAATCGCGGTTTTGCGTCCAGTTAAAGCATTGATCAATGTTGATTTTCCAACATTTGAGCGACCTACAATCGCCACCATCCCTGATTTAAGTTTGTTATTCACAGGTGGTCAGTATATGCCACTTTGAGCCAACTGTCAATCGTGCTATACTTGCTGTGATATGAATATTATCCACTAACATCCGGCCTCTCAGGAACCTGTTTCGTATCTTTTCAAAGAATCATTTTTCATTATATTTTTTTTACATGCGCTGAACAAGCGACGAGCCATAATAGGGATTACGGCGAGGAGCTTTGAAGTGGATGCAAGAAAAATAGAACAAAATGAGCTTTGACAAAGGTGCGGGACAGGTTCCGGGGCCGGTTTGTCTATTGAGCTTGTCATATGAAACATAGATATATTTTCGTAGTAGGTGGGGTATTGTCAGGAGTTGGAAAAGGGACTTCGGTTTCATCTATTGGTCTACTCCTAAAGGATAAAGGTTACAAAGTCACTGCGATCAAAATCGATCCATATATTAATGTCGATGCTGGAACAATGAATCCGGTTGAGCACGGCGAAGTATTCGTAACAGTAGATGGAGACGAAACAGATCAAGACATCGGAAACTACGAAAGATTCCTCAACACAGAAATCACATCGCTCAACTATATGACAACAGGCCGCGTGTATCAGTCTGTGATCGAACGCGAGCGAAATTTAGAATATAAAGGAAAATGTGTATCGGTTGTCCCACATGTCCCACTTGAAACGATCGATCGCATCAAAAAAGCAGCAGAGGTTGCAGAAGCAGATTTTGTCCTCATCGAGATTGGTGGAACAGTAGGGGAGTACGAAAACATATTATTTTTGGAAGCAGCAAGAATGATGAAACTCGCCGATCCAGAAGCAGTACAATTTGTGCTTGTAAGTTATCTCCCCGTCCCAGCATCAATTGGCGAGATGAAAACAAAACCAACACAACATGCTGTCCGGCTATTGAATGGAACAGGAATTCAGCCGGATTTTATCATTGCTCGTTCAGCGTACATGATTGATGCGGCGCGAAAGCGAAAACTTTCAGTGCATTGCAATATGTCTCCAGAAGATATCATCCCAGCACCAAACCTCGATTCTATCTATGAAATACCACTTAAATTCTTACAAGATAAATTATCAGATAAAATCCTCGCAAAATTCGGACTCAAGCGAAAAAATGGAAGATTGAAAGAATGGAGAAAAATGGTGCGAACAATCAAGAATGTGAAACGAGAAGTAAAGATCGCAATTGTCGGAAAATACTTCTCAACCGGAAACTTTGTATTATCAGACGCATACATTTCCGTTATTGAAGCACTCAAGCACGCGTCATGGCATCATAAATACAAACCAGTTTTGGAGTGGCTCAATTCTGAGGAGTATGAGGAGGATCCCAAAAAATTGAAAGAACTCGATCAATACGATGGCATTCTCATTCCAGGAGGATTTGGAACAAGAGGAGTTGAGGGAAAAATCGCGGTGGTAGAATATGCTAGAGAAAATAGCATTCCATATTTCGGAATTTGCTATGGCATGCAAATGGCTGTGGTAGAATACGCGCGAAACATCTGCGGACTTGAAAATGCCAACACAGCAGAAATCAATCCTTCAACAGAAAACCCCGTCATTCATGTGATGGAAGAACAAGCAGCAAATCTGGCAGAAAAAAAATACGGTGGAACAATGCGCTTGGGATCATACAATTGCAAGCTCAAAAAAGATACGGTTGCAGGAAATGCATATGAGAAGCGCAATATTTCTGAAAGACATCGTCACCGCTACGAAGTAAACAACAATTATAGAAAGCAGTTGGAAGAAAATGGAATGGTGATTTCAGGGACAAACCCAGAAAGAGATTTAGTAGAAATCGTAGAACTTCCAAATCATCCATTTTTTATCGGAGTTCAGTTTCATCCGGAATTTCAGTCAAAACCACTCAAACCACATCCGCTATTCCGACAATTCGTAAAAGCATCTATCCAAAGAATCAAAAAGAAATCCCAATCCAGATTCAAATTCAAAACAAAAAAGCCTTCAAAAAAAGAAGTGTTGCAAGAATTCGCAAAGGCAGCTGAAGGCTCTGAGCAGTCTGTAAAAGAGAAGGTGGCTGCACCGCAGGGCAAATAGAATAGCTGCTCTAAGTACCGTAGGGTACGTGAGCGTTACTATAAGACGAAAAAGGTTTTCCGCGCGACTTGCAGCAAAACAAAAAACACCTCACAGGTGTTTATTGTTTTTCAACGTGACAGAACGTTTTTAGTCGCAAGTTGCCATCAAACATTGTAACTTTTTTCTTTGTATACTTTACAATGCCATTTGCCAAGGCGACGAGTGTATCATCTGATCCACGCTTCACATTTCTTCCGGGGCGAATCTTCGTACCGCGCTGTCGAACGATGACGTTCCCTGCGCCGGCCGGTTGGCCATCTGCGATCTTCACGCCTAAATATTTAGGCTTTGAATCACGACCTAAACCGGTAGATCCACCCGCCTTTTTATGTGCCATAGAAAGGGGGGTAAGTTTCAATGTCGAAAGTATATACTATCGAAAAATAGTTGTCAATATAGATTGACTGAATGTCACATAAACAGTAGAATTATAGTCTATGAATGCAACACAAAAAGTAGAAAAATGCCTAGAAAACATACGCCCAGCACTTGAAATGCACAAAGGAAATGTGGAGCTTGTTGAGGTTAATGAAAAAGAGGGTGTGGTGAAAGTTAAGCTTGAAGGAGCATGCAAAGGATGTCCGATGTCTCAAGTAACGCTGAAAATGGGAATCGAAGCAGAAATCATTTCACAAGTTCCATCAATCAAGCAAGTGATAGCAGTCGAGGACGAACACGAACACAACGAAGAAAAATCATGTTGCTCAAAACAATCCGACGAGGATAAATGGTTCTACGAACTCCTCGGTCAAAATGCTGAAGGCGAAACTCAATCCTAATATATGCTCGAACGTCTCCGTCACGCATTCGCGCGATTTTATAAACATAAATATATTGTCATACAGTTGTCCGTCACTGCAATCATGCAGGTGGTGTTGTGGATGTACATTTTGGCAAATATTAGATTATATACAGATAGTACATTTTTACATTACACAGTTGGGGTAGGAGTGGATTTCGTAGGATCACGATTACAAATCTTCACACTCCCTGCAGTCGGCCTATTCGCCGCAATCGCAAATACAGTTTTAGCATATGTTATGTTTAGACAAGCTCGCATGACCAGTTTTTTCCTCGTAACACTTACAAATCTATTACACGTATTTCTTGTAATAGGAGCCGTCCTAACGATATCTCTCAACGCATAATATGACAGTACCTACGGCTGAATTAACATCGATAATTTTGCTTGCGACGATCGCATTTTTAATTGCGATTCTCTGGGCACCATCACTCATCAAATTCCTCCGCGCAACAAAAATGGGAAAAGGGATAAGGTCTGCAGAAGAAGCACCTATCTACGCGCAACTCCATGCAAAAAAAGCAGGAACTCCAACAATGGGAGGAATCCTCATTTGGGTCACCGTATTATTACTCGCATTTTTGCCATCAATCCTCCCAGGATTCGACGACATAAACTTCCTATCTCGAAAAGAAACATGGTTGCCGCTAGGCGCGCTCGTAGCTTCAGCATTAGTAGGTTTAGTAGACGACTACTTAAATGTAAAAGGAATAGGTCCTCACGGAGGTGGAATACGAGCTCGCCACAGATTACTGTTGTATACTATCATAGCCAGCGTCGGAGCATGGTGGTTTTTTTA
>CAZHVT010000004.1:0-97040 GCA_964536205.1 uncultured Gammaproteobacteria bacterium | reverse complement strand
CTTATACGACCCACCACCCTCGATCGACACTATGTTCTTACCAAATCGCGCATCGATCGTCAATTTTGGTTCGTTTGTTCCTGGTTGTTTTATGTAGATTAACTTTAACTCCTCATTGTTTTCAGGGATTGGAGTTTCATATGTGATAGTGATTGTGCGTGATCCTCCCATTGGCACTTTATGAAAAAACCCTACGATCCTTTTATTATTCACCAAATAATCATCATAACCCTCATTCCCTTCTTGTGTATGAACTGCTCCATCAATACTTACAATCTTTGCTTGCTTTGGAATATGAACTCGCGTGTATGATCTATACTCGCGTGTTCTGTAGTCTGCATTTTTTTCTTTGTGATCGTATGTGAGTGATAGTGATGAAACACTTACATCTTCATTTTGAGTTATGAAATGTTCGATACTTCTCTCTACAACTCGATCAGTTTTAAATGCATTTAGATTTGCATCGACCACTTGAACAAAATGTGTGCCCGATATATCACCCGTTGTTCCTGCCCAACCATTTGACTCATACCATGTTTGTAATCCTGTATCATAATCAAACATGACAATATGTTTTTCGTTTGCCAGTGTTTGTGCAGTCTTTATCAACTTTGGAATTTTTACTGGAGAAATATCTTTTGCGTTTTCCATGAGCTTTTCCGCCATC
The DNA here is from genome assembly GCA_964536205.1 of uncultured Gammaproteobacteria bacterium. Lineage (GTDB taxonomy): Bacteria > Patescibacteriota > Patescibacteriia > Magasanikbacterales. The sequence goes on along the minus strand of CAZHVT010000004.1, from coordinate 96,373 downwards.
TCTTGAATAATCAATTTTCTGTATCTTTTTTCAATCCCGCGATCTCTATATCCGATTTCAACTTCGTATTCTAATGTATCGATGACGTTTTTTTCATTGAACGTTATATCTCCCACCTTCACTGGACCAAAATGCTTGAGGATTGCCTCTAGCACCGCAGTATCAATTGCAATCACTCCATCCAATTTATCGGCTCGCTCGCCTTTTTCAATTGCATAGATTTGTGCGATTTGTGCAGCTGCTTTTTTGAAATCTGGATTCCAATTTGCATCTCTAAAAAACATAAAGTTTTGCGAGAGATATGTTTTGAGTGGCGCTGGAGCTCGCGGGACTTGCACGCCAGTTGGCGCATCTGTATCAAGCACACCTGCATCACCCGCAAGAAATTCCTTCACTCGACCGTCTTCCACTGTGAGTACCGAATATTGTCCAATGAATCCTCCAGTTGGGCGCAGCTCATGATTATTTTGTAACAATACTAAGTACGTTCTCTCGCCTTCAAATCCTGCGAGAATTTTTCCCATTTCAATTAATGATTTTGCTTCCCTATCTTTATTTTGCTCGACGATAAATGAAGGGATTTCATTTTCCACAAATTTATATACGCCAAATGCAACAGCGCCGAGTATTACCAAGACCACTATTACTCCGACAAAAACATATGTGAGAATGGGGAATGATTTTTTTTTGCCAAACATATAGATTCGTAAAGCGTAAAGCGTAATGAGGGAAATGAGTCGCGGAGCGACATGCATAATTCGTCGCCCGTGGCGACACCACCTACGCTTTACTTATTTCTAGTTTTCTTTTCTTTGTGACGTTAAATCCGAGATATTTTCCTGTCATCATTCTTGTTTGAGCATCGATAGCTGGGAATGATCCGAGCACGATCAGTGTGATTGGAAGTAGTAACCAATGAAATGCTAGCGAGACATATGATTTCCATGTCACGTTTTGTGTTGGTTTTGGTAAAAGCGTAAATGATAATCCAGCTGAAACTAACAAACCAATCATCGACCAGAACATGAGCTGCTCAAGTACAAGCGGTGTATTTTGAAAAATAATTGAATCGCGGAAGCTGTCAGATCCAACCCATAGTGGCAATCGCCCCAGAACCAAAATCAATATCGGTGCGAGCGCCCATGACGCCATCCCCTCCAGATAATTAAATATCAAACGAAATTTCTTTCTGAATTCAATTCGATTGTTTCGCTTGAAATGAAATAACATGAAAGGCAAATTTTCCGCTCCCCATGCCCAGCGACGTTGCTGCTTGTAAATATTTTTAATGCTTTCCCATTTTGAAGCTCCTGTCACGGTATCCATTGAAACCGGCAGATACAACGGTGTTACTTCATAGGCTCCATCATATCGCAAAAACATCTGTAAGAAAATGCGTGAATCTTCAGAGACGAGATTTTTTTGCCAATATCCGCAATCTATGAGCGCTTTGAGTGGCATTGAATGTGATGAGAACGTCCACATGCGGAATGGTCGTGTTACTTCTGAAAGCATCCAAAACGTTGTTCCAAACGCCATGGTTCGTACCACTGATGGTGCATCCCACATATTATTATTGTACAACGGGATTGGTTGATAACTAGATCGTGTTGGATTTGGATGTGTGCAATATGTGTATGTGAGGTATGAAAAATAATGTCGATGAGGAATTGTGTCGATATCAAATGCAGAAACAATCACGTCTTTATATGGGATGTTTCGTTCGTCTGCATACGCTTTTAGTTTTGGTCCTACAAAATGCAGATTCGATCCTTTACCCGCTAACTCCCCTTTCAGATTTGCAGGATGCAATGTGACAATAATATCTCGAAATCTTCCTTTAAATTTTTCTTTCATGGCGTCTGCGATCGCATTAAAATTTTCTTTATCTTTTTCTTCGCCAGCAAGTACGATCACCATTTTATGTGCTGGATATGAACAATCTGAAATTTGTGTGAGTGTGTGTTCAACAACAGATTTATCCTCTTTGTATGTTGGGAGCACAACGATATTTACTTTTGTATCCCATCCAGGAATTGTTTCTAGTTTGTCTCGCCAATCCACCTTACTTACTCGTTTGAAATTCCACCATGCCAGAATTAGATTGATCACAAAATATGACACGCGGAAGAGCCAATACAAATCAAATACAATAATGAAGACTGCCGCCCATAGTGGCTGGACGAATGAGAGGAGGATGCTTGCGATGAGTACCATCCAGACGATAGCCCCCAGCAACATTTCGTATAGTCTGTATTCTGTGCGAGGGGTCATATTAACTTGTAGCTGGTTTTTTTATTGTGATTGTTGGTTCGCCGGAGTATTGCGGGAGGACAAATTCTGCTGGGGTCGCTTCGCTCCAGAGGGTGTTTTTTTGTGTGTTTTCTGATTCTTCGAATTCTTTGGGGAGTGAGCGTACTTGAATATCTTTCATGAATCCGATTGTGTTTGCGATTACTGTGATTATGCGTGTTGCGGTAAATGAATTTCCTTCCATAACCACACCAAGCCCTTCAATATTATTTACTGTGAAGCCCTTCTCCTTTAAAACTGTATTTAAAAACATGAGCACATTTTGTGCTCGTCCTTGTTGTTCGTATGAGGACCATGTGTCATCGATTTGCAGATGCAGTTTGATGATATCTGTCTGTGCTTCGATCGCCACATTAACCCTGTTTGATTGAGTCTTTAACGATGACATGTTTATGTTCAAAGATACTATATAAAAATCGATCTACCACGTCCTTTCGATACTGAAATTCTTTGTGTGTCATGAGACTATATCTCATTTCTCGATCGAATATCTTTTGATATTCCTTACAGGTTTTATCTAATTTATCTTTTGGCACAGAACCTACCAAAAGCATGTCTATATCTGCTGTTTCGTCCCCCGTAAAGCTTCCTGAAAGCAGCAGATAGTCAACTTTACCTAAATTGTGCAATTTGTCAACGAAGTTCTGCTGACCGAGAATACCGTCTTTTACGAACAACGCCTTGAGCTCATCAAGCATCATAAACTGCGCATTGAGCACATAATATTTCTTTTTTGATTGTTGAGCTTCGCTTTCAAATATATCACTGGAACCTTCTGCAATTTTTAAGAATCCTAACTTCTCCAAATGCGCTAATTCACGTCTTACTGCATGAATATGAGAGTCTGTTTCGCGCACCAACTCACGCACAAAATAATGCTGTTGAGGGTGCTGCAAAAAAAGCCACATGAGCTTCCATCGAGTTGTTGAGCCAAAAAGTTGTTCGATAATCATAGCCTCTATTACTATACCCTTCCATCATATTGGAAATGCTATTGAAATTCAAGTATACTACAGATATCTACCAACACATATGACTGGCGCAAAAACAAAGCACATGCAGCCATCTCGCGTTCGGGTTTTCCCGTTTCTTCTTGATGTTCGTGAGGAGGATTCCTGCCTTGTGCGACATGAGTCATATGGAGAGGGTGCAGATGCGTGGCATGTGTTTACTATCGCGCAGGTGATGAGTTCGCGTAAACAACCCCTCAAACCCATCATCACTCTACATGGATTTATTCATCAAAAAATTCGTGAGACAATGCGATCGCAGCGGAACATTGATATAGAATTTGTGCTTGATGAAACCCTCACACACTTAAATGACTTTTGGCACAATCAGTTTAGTAAGACTGATATCAAATTGATTTCATCTTCCACTCTTATTGTTGGTATGGCTCGTGGAAGTAAGCTGTGTATTGCTGATCGAGGTTCGAGTTTTGGGAATATGGTGATGATGCATGATTCGAAGAAAAAAATTGTTCCTGTTATTAGTCCGCGACCAAATGGATCTGCAACTAGTGATACATTATTTGAAAGTATTGTGTGTGGTGCATTACCTGTTGGTGCGCGAGCGGTTTTGGGAACAAGTTTGATTCGTAATCTTGGACGTAATGATGTGTTCATGCAGCTTCTCTCAAAACGTACGACAAATCTATCCGAAGTTTGGGATCGAATGAGACGAAAATTTGGACACAAAGGCAACCCGCATTGTGCTGGCGTATTACTAGAATCATATTCGCATCGTCCTTCAATTCAAGATACAAAATCTCAACAGTCATTATCTGATTATGTTGCGAAACCTCCACAAACTGTACTGGCTCCGCTGGCTCGAGTTCAGAAATTCTTTCGAGTTGTCATTAATTTTTTAACTCGTATCTACACTGCTATCGCTCGCTCGCTTTCTCGTTTTTTTACATGGCTCTCTCGCGTAACGCCACGCTGGCTTCGTCCTCCTCAATTTTTTGTTAAAGGATGTTGTTCTATTCAGCGCACGATATCTTCATTTTTTCGTCGCATTACCACTCATCGCACATCGCAAGCAGTTCATACAAAAACAAAAACTGTTTCGTTTCGTGTAGCTCGAACTTTTCTTTTAAGTTTGTTGTGGATAGCGACTCGTATTTTTTCTCCATTCAGATCATTTGTTCGTGCAATAGGAAAACGATTTTCTCATCTTTCACGCGGTCGTAAACTAGCACTTGTTTCTGCGCTTGTCGCAATCGTATTATTTTTTGTTGGGCTTTCTGTGACCAGATATCTTGAGGGTAAACGTAATGCAGCAGCCTTGGTTGACGCGACTATTGAAGAATTTTCACAGCACCTTGAGTCAGCAGAATCTAAACTTATTTTTGGAGATAGCATAGGGGCTCGACATGAATTAAATCAAGCCGAGTCATTGCTTGCAGCACTCCCGCGAGAAGCGAAAGAACACGCCAGTGTAATCGCAACCCTAGACTCACAACTTCAAGAACTGCGCACCGAAATTCTCAAAGAAAAAGATATTGTGCTTACTGCGATTGCATTTTCTGCTGATTCCTCTCAAGGACAGCGGCGTGTATTTATTTCTCATGGACAACTGATTTCGAACGATGATCTGCATATCATGAATGTTGGACTGGAAAAACAAATTTCTTTTTCATCATCGCTGACTGACTCATCTGTTATTTCGTATTCTGATGAGGGCTTGCTTTTTATCACTGATAGTACAGTTTCATTGTTTGATTCGAAGCGTAATGTGTTGAGTAATTCTGAATTTGCTACGGACGGAGTTGGTACGCTTGTAGCCGCACAGCAATACGGACCTCGTTTGTATGGTGTGACAGGCAATGGAAATATCCTGCGACATGCCCCCAGTGCTTCTGGATTTGCGCGTGGCACAACATGGCTTCGTGAGGAGTCGCCACTACAAGACCCTACCGACATGGTGATTGATGGAAATGTATATGTTTTGGATTCAGGATCACGTGTTCTCAAATTTTTTAAGGGTACGCGTGAGCCATTTACTGATGATTCGATTGATCCCCCACTTTCAAAAGCTGCACGTATTTGGACGGATGCAGATTCTGAATTTCTCTATGTTCTTGAGCCATCGCGTCGTCGTCTTGTGATTTTGAATAAACGAGGTGTCATGCAATTGCAATATGTGTTTGATAAAGTTCCTGAAGATTTTGCAATTAGTGAAGATAAACAAACCGGATATATTGTAGTTGGGCATAATGTATACTCGTTCGTACTTACACATGTAAATTAAAATTTGGAAATAAAAATTACCACCCTTAGGTGGCTTTTTTTATAGTTTTTCTTGTGCAGCCGCGATCATAGCCTGAAATTCTGCTCGTCTAAATGGCTTCTGTAGGAAATATAAAGCGCCAAGCTCCATCCAATGAACTCTATATACGTGATCACCTGATGTGCCAATAAATGGCAACCCCACTTCCTTGCACAGCCCAACTAATTCAAATCCTCTTCGTTGGCCGATTTCTGTGTCAAATACAGCCAGATCTATTCCATTTTCTTTAATGATTTTTTCGGCTTCTTCTACTGTTTCTGCTGTCACGCATTCATGTCCGACAGCTTCAGAGAATCGTCTTTCAAATCTAAGAACGAAAGGCTCATCATCAACAAACAGTATTTTCATAAGTCTCCTTTTTTTGTCGATGCCATTGATCGACCGTTACGTCTTATCATAACAGATATTTTCCGTCAATAACAAAATACATGCCGAAGGCATCGCGCTTTACGAGTTACGCTTTACGAGTTATTGCAATTAAAAAATGCCCTTCCGGGCATTTTTTAATTGCTTATTTGAACGCAACAGTTCCACCAGCTTCCTCGATTTGTTTTTTCATGTCTTCTGCAGCTGCTTTTTCAACTCCTTCTTTGATGACTTTTGGTGCGCCATCAACGAGTCCTTTAGCTTCTGCAAGACCCAACCCTGTGATTGCACGAACTGCCTTAATCACAGCGATTTTGTTTTCGCCGAATCCAGTCAATTCAACATTTACTTCTGTTGGACCCTCATCTGCTGCTGCATCACCGCCAGCTGCTGCACCACCTGCTACCATCATAGCTGGTGCTGCTGCTGATACGCCGAATTTGTCCTCCAACACTTTTACCAACTCTGATAGATCGAGTACTGACATCTTTTCGATTTCAGTTACCAAATCTTTGAACTTTGCTGGTACTTCTGCTGTCGCTGCCTCTGCAGGTGCGTCAGCTGTTGTTGTTTCTTCTGACATACTTTGGAATTATGAATTATGAATAAGGAATAATGAATGCGCTATGCTTTTTGTTCCTTAATTGCATGAAGTGTGCGCACGAGTCCAGAAATATTTGCTTGCAAGACGCGAGCGAATCCGGAAATAGGCGCCTGCAATGTGCCGACGAGTTTTCCGAGTAACTCTTGCTTGTTTGGCAATTTGGATAGTGCCACAACTTCTTTTGTATCGATGTATTTCTTTTCAAGAACTCCACCGACGATTTGAAATCCCTCATACTCTTTAGCAAATGCTGCGAGAGCTTGTGCTGCTGCAACTTCATCATCAGCAACAGCCACAGAGAAATTTCCCTCGATCTTTCGAACAGATTCCATTTCGATTCCTGCGTCCTTCAATGCGAGATCTGCAAGAGTCTTTTTGGGGACAGTGTAGTAAATTCCTGCTTCGCGACATGTTTTTCGCAATGCTTCGGTTCCTGCCATAGGAACTCCCGCGAAGGTAGCAAACACTACTCCCTTTCCGCTTTTGAGACGGTCTGTGAGTTTGTCCTTAATCTGTTGTTTTTGTTCTTTCGTTTTTGCCATATGCTAGCGTTTAGCGTGTAGCTTTTAGCGTTTAGGCTTTTTCACTTTTGTGAAAAATAAAACTGCGATATACATCGCAGACATCAGTGAACTCGACCTATCCCTCGATTTATTCGAGTAGAGTTTTCACCTCGGCGTGTCCTACTTTTAGAATTTCTCCCAAAAAGCACGCTTTCTACGGATGTGGCCATAGTATATAGAAAGCACTATTTCTTGTCAACATATAAAAAATCGCCTCACTGGGCGATATTATCTTCTTATTCGGCGTGCGTCTAATTCTTGTATGACTGACCTATTTTTTGGAGGGATGTAATACCCTTCTTTCACTTGAAATATGAGTACGATCAATTCTCGTGCTCGTACTGTTTCGTGATTCACAATCAAATCTAGATACCTTTCCGCTTCATGAACAAATTCGATGACATGTTCTGGTTTTCCTGCTTGCCAGATTTTTCCGTTGCAGTGCTCGCATTTCTTTTTTGTTCGATGAGCATTGTGGTAGCTATCGAGATAATCTTCAACAGACATCGGATCATCAAACGTCAGTTGTCCATTTTTTACCAATTCAATGGCTTGCGCAACGATCTTTCGTGATGGTTTCGATCTATTTACAATCCACTTTTTTGCATCAACCACAAAACGAATTTCATATTCCCCAACATCAAGCCCATGGGCCCATGCGGTAGGATGAAAGCTGGGCCGCCTTTCATCAATTCGAGATGGATCCTCAAGGAGTACTTCGAATCTCAAAAAATGATCCACTCCGTACCTCAGCAACTCTTCCGGCGTGAGATCGAATGTTACAGCCCAGATCCCCATCTTCACACGAGTAATCGTATCTACCAGCATCCTGTATTTGCCACCTTGAGGCATGATCTTATGCGCACATACAAATCGCTCCGCATCTTTCACGAACTGAATGGACTCCTTAGTCCTCCCGTCTCGCCATGACGGTTCGTGTTTTGTAATTTCATCTTCAGAAAATAATAATTGCTGTTCGTCGCTCATGCTTCTCCTTTTGAAATGAACTCGCCTAAACTACCTTTTTTTCTTTGATCTGTCAATACGGGTTTCCCTACAAGATTACATCAAAAATCATTTCCCAATAGTCTGCAACGATTTTTACTGAATCTTCTACTGAAGCTGGTTCTTTAAAATCCATTCGCCCCTCTTCAATCCATTTCAGCACATCGATTACACACTCTCTTTCATGTTCAGTCATCTGCGTATGCTCTAAGGCATGTGCTGCATCTTCCTGAAACTTGAGAGTATGAGAGGATAGAGGCTTGCTCGATTCACTCATGATTACTCCTCCTAAAAAGAACAGAAAAAACTACTTTTTTTTCTTTGGTTTTTCAATACGTACGTTAGTTTGTTTTGCTAAAAAACGACTGGGCGTTCTATACCCTCGGTTTTCTTTTCCGCGTTTTGAGCTGTGTCGTTTCATTCTAAAACACCTTTAAATTGCTTCTTAATATCTGTAACTTTATTTTCGATTTTATTAAGATGTGATTTGAGATCTTTGACTAACCCCAATCCCTCCTCAAATTTCTTGAGTGCTTCTTCTAAATCCACATCTTCTACCTCAAACCACTGTGTGATTTTTTCAAGGTCTTTGTATTGCTGCGAGAATGTTTTTTTCTTTGTCATATTATTTCGTTATAGCTTTTGACATTCCTTTTGTAAATTGGATTGTTATGTCTGTGCCTTTTGGAATCTGTTTTGCGTCTTTGATTATTTTTCCTTTTGTATCGCGTGTTATTGCATATCCCCTTTTTAAAATGTGTGATGGGTTTACTTGTGTGAGAATTTTCTGATTTCCCTCGAGCGCTTTTTGTTTGAGTGTAATATTATCGGACATTTTTTCGATCAAGCGATCTGTGTGACGTTTTATAGTTATTAATTTTTCTTGTCGTAATCGTTCCATTGTCGCAAGAGATGTTTTGAATGTTTGGAAAATCTGGCGAATGTCATGCAATACTTTCATGATAACTTTTTCGAGTGTATGAAGTGATGTGTTTATGCTGTGTTTGTGATGCATAATCACTGCATCTAGTTCTGATTCTACATAGCCAATCGATGCATCAATTCTGTCTTCAATATCTCTTTTATCTGGCACAATCATTTCTGCGGCATTTGATGGGGTTGACGCACGCACATCTGCAACATAATCTGCAAGAGATTCGTCTTTTTCATGTCCGACGCCACACACTACTGGAATACTTGAAGAGAAAACTGCTCGTGCAACTTTCTCGTCATTGAATGCCCACAAATCTTCGAGTGATCCTCCGCCACGCGTGAGCACTAAAACTTCTGGAGCTTGATCAGGATGTTTGGATTTTAGTTTGTTGAAAAATTTGAATGCTTGTGTGATATCTCCTGGCGCTCCATCTCCTTGTACACGAACATCATAGACTTGTATTTCAGATCCTGCCCATCTGTTATTCATAATTCTCACAAAATCTGAAAATGCTGCGGATGCATCCGATCCGATGAATCCAACTCTTGAAGGAAATTCTGGAAGCTCTCGTTTTCGTTCTGTTGCAAATAATCCTTCTTCAGCTAATTTTTTCTTGAGTGCTTCGTACGCTTTTTTTAATGCTCCTTCTCCGACAGGTTCGACACGATCAACTGTAAATCTGAAACGTCCACTTTTTTTATAGATTGTTGGATATCCATGGATGCGTACTTTCATACCATCCTCAAGTGGGATGTTTATTTTGAATACCATGGAAAAACATTCCATGACCGATGTGTCATCCTTCACTGAAAAGAATACCCATTTATTTTGTCGAACTGAAAAACCAGAAACCTCGCCCTCAACAGCGAGATCTCGCATAGGTGCAATAACCTCATTTGCAATGGATAAAAATTCTGTCACTCCGACCGTTTGCATATTTCATTGTCATCCCGGCGCAGGCCGGGATCCATGCCAATAAACGAGATGGATCCCGGCCTACGCCGGGATGACGCTAATGTTACTTAACTTACTTTTATCGGCGTGCCGATGTCAGCCCAATTATAGAGATGTTCCATGTTGTCGTAGGAAACATTCACGCATCCATGGCTCATACGTTTTCCGAAATTGTTGTGCCAGTATGCGCCATGAATGTAATAATTTCCACGTGCATTATATTTGAACAGAAGATTATATTTTGTATTTGGCAGATAATAATCCTCGCCAGCATATAAATGGACCGGCAATTTTTTCTCTACCTTGTATTCACCCACTGGAGTTGGCGTACTGAATCTTCCACTTGAAATTAGAAATGTGTTTACATGATGAGGTCCGACAAAATAGGATAATGTTTGACGATCTTTGTTGACTTCAATTCTTTTTCCGTAATGGTTTGGTCCGGGATCGAGTGGTGAAAATCCGTATTGAATTTCTAATCCGTCGATATATCCATCATCATCAGAATCTAAATCAAGATGATCTGTTGCGATATTTGCTTCCATGTAATCTGATAACCCATCTCCGTCTGTGTCACGCTCGAGCAAAGAAACTTCTAATTTTTTTTGTGTTTCTCCGGATGGATCATATCCATTAAATACTTCTCCTCGATCTGGCCACCCATCCCCATCTGAATCTTTTTCTCCTGGATTTGATCCTATCACTAATTCAAAACGATCGATGAGGCCGTCGCCATCTGCGTCGTTTGTTTTTGGTGTTGCATCAGCCGCTAGAGGCGCAAAGGCGAGTGCCCCTACAACCAAACTAGCGCTCAGTAATAGTTTGTATCTCATATCCATCTGAAATAAATGTGATTGTTCCGTTCTTTTTGGTTTCAAAATATTGTACACCTTTTTTGTTCAGTCTGTTTATTACGCTTCCGTGTGGATGTCCGTAGCTGTTTTCTCCATAACTTATTGCAGCGAATTCCGGATCGACCGCTTCTAAAAACTTTTTCTGCGTTGATGTTTTGGATCCGTGATGTCCGATCTTCAAAACATCTGACTCTACATATATTTCTTGTTCTAACAAATAATTTTCCAGAGCTTCTTCTGCATCCCCTAGTAATAGAAATGATGTATCGCCGTAAACTAACCTCATGACAATTGAAGTATCATTTAATCCGTTTTCATTTTCGATCCAGTTCTTTTTCTCTTGAATGTTTTTGTCGGGATATAGGACTTCAAATGTCACACCATCAATCATTCGTGTATTTTGTGATTCTACAAGCTGTAATGTAATTTCTTGGTCTGAAATTTCCTGTAAAAATTCCCGAAAAATTGGGGTGGTATGTACTACGCCAGTATACCATACTTTTTCGACAAAATATTTTTTCAAGACTGTCAACAATCCGGACATATGATCTGCGTGCGGATGTGTGAGATATACCTCATCTATGGTATGTAATCCAAATCCTAAAATATCTGAAAGTGGTTCTCGGATGTTATCGTGTGGCCCTCCATCTATGATAATGTTTTTTCCTTTCGGTGTGTGAATTAAAACTGCGTCACCCTGCCCCACATCCATCACATGCACATACAAATTTCCTTCTTGATATGAGTATGCCTCAATCCCAAATAATCCTTGCAGAGCAAAGAACACTGTAATAAGAAGTGTCGCGAGTAATCCTATTTTTCGTGAATCGTCCATGTGATGTCTTCGATCTTAATTACGTTTTTTGGTTTTTTCGGTTTCTTGTTTTTTGGTTTGTACATGAGATAGAACAGCATGATGTATGACAATATCATCAAACCTAATCCAAATTTCATGTTGATTGCTCCAAATGGTATGTGACTTGCGATATCGATGAGAAATAAAATGTATGAGAGGATGAGATATGGGATGGTCGCTGCGATAATTCCGAATATCGGATGAATGATTCCAGCGATGAGAGCGATGAATCCTGTTGCCATGACGATTGGCATGAATGGCATGACGAGAATGTTTACGGGGAGTGCAGTGAGTGAAAGTACGCCGAAGTGATAGAGGATGAGTGGGAGTGTGAAGATGATTGCGGCGAGTGTCGCAACGGCAGTTTCTTTAAAATCGAGATTATCGTCGGGGAGCCAGTGCGTTTTTTTGAGGAGTTTTGGTGTGAGGATGACTAATCCTAATGTGGCGACAAATGATAATTGAAATCCTGGATCGTAGATTAAAATGAGTGGACTTACTACAACCATTAATCCTGCGACATGGATGAGTAGAAACACTGGTGAGGTTAGTCTGCCGATCATGCGCGCGAATAAGGGCACCATTCCCATAATTGCAGCGCGTACAACCGAAGCGCCCGACCCTACCAATATGACAAATAATGCGATTCCTCCAATCGCAAACCATACTGCTTTTTTCCTTGGGATGAGAATTGAGGTGAGTAAACTTAATAATACAACAGTGAGGATGGTGATGTTGTATCCAGAAATCGCGAGGATGTGAGAGGTTCCGGTTGTAGCGAATTGTTCCTTGTATTTTTTCGGGATACCCGCGCGTTCGCCATACAAAACACCAGCGAGAAATGATGCATGTGGTTCGGGGAATAATTTTGTGATGGTTTCTGAAAATTTCGTTTTGAGTGTGAAGAGTGTTTTTTTGAATGACGATGTTCCGCGTGCGATGATTGCGATGTTTTCCGGTCGCGAACATTGCTGTGTGATGTTTCGCGATTGTAGATATTTGTCATATGCAAAACCGTCGAATGGCTGTGGTTTTTCTAGTTTGCATGTGAATCGAATTCTATCGCCAACCTCCATCGTAGGATATCGTTTCATCCACACTAATGTTTTTTGCCCATCCACCTCAACAATCACTCGTTGTGATTTCGATCGATATTCTACTTCTTGAGTTATTTCTGTTTCCATTTTTCTCTGACCCTTTGTAACTTCATGTGTATCAATTATTGATACACGAAAAAATCCACCGATCACTGCAATTATGCATATCAATAAAAATTTATCTGATGACTTTTTCAAAACGTACATTGCCATCAAACTTACAAATAAAAAAATGAGAATTATGCCTTGATCGATTTTGAACGTACTTGCACATCCAACTCCAACCAAAAAACTCACGACATATACAGCCGTCCTCCTCCCCTTAGAATGTACTATAGAATAAAAAAATGAGAACATTGTTCTCATTATGTCTTGTTCCTTCGAATAAATCTACCCTCGATCTGAAGATGCCTTGCGCGATCTCGCCCCCACTCCTCCAATGCTTCTTCTGATAGTGTGTACATCTTTAGTCGCTTCAGACTTCCATTTGGCGATCGCTCAAAATGAGTTTGTAGAATTCCTTTAACTTTCAACAAAGCTAAATGCACACACATCGAACTTCTCGACATTGTTTCGCTGATCATGATATGTAATTGATCGATATGCGATGGACCACATGCTCTCAAAAGTCGAATGAGCGTTACTTCATTTTCATGTAAACCTGGCACATTCTCCCATGGAGGGCCGTATACATCATGACTCATGACTCCTCCTTATGGACCTCATAAACAAAGAACACTGCTTTTAGCATGCAGTGTTCTGCTGTTTTTGTCAATATTTAACTGAACCATCCTTTCAATCGATCCATAAATCCTTTCTTTTTTGGTGGTTCTGGTGGATTTATTTCTTGTGTTTGTTCTGCTTGTGCTTCATCTCGAGCTTTTATATCCTCTCGTAATTCCCTCACATCAATTGGCTGACCTGCCTTAGGGTTTCTTCCTGCACTTCTCGCACGAGCATGTGCAGCAGCGATTTTTTCTTGTCGTGCTTTTTCTTCATCTTGTGCGATTACTTCTTTCATTTCTGGTGTTTCGCGAAATTCTGCTACGTCAATTTTTTGCGCATGCTCACCCTCTTCTTGAGCTACCACATCCTCTCTTGTAACGGCGGGTAAATCAACAACTACATTTTTTGCCAAAGCATCATCCTTCTTCTTCGCATCAGATTGCTTTCGCTGTTCATCTAATTCTTCTTGCGTGATCAATCCTGCGGCGACACGATCCTCACCAGATAAAAACATTACATTACTCTCATTATTTTCTGGTTCTCTTAAGCCAGCCTCCTCTAATTCCTCTTGAGAGAATTTTTGTGCCGGATCCTCTTGTCCGGGTAATGGCATTGCTTCAGGCCCCATACAATTATTTTATTACTATATTTACCAGTTTTCCTTTGACTATAATCACCTTAACTATTTCTTTTCCTTCAAGCAAGACTGACACCCTTTCTCCGTTTTTTGCGATTGATTCTAATTCTTCTTGCGTAGCAGTTGCGCTCACATTATGACGTTCGCGGACTTTTCCATTTATTTGTACGACTAATTCTACTTCATCTTCTGCGGCGAGTTTTTCGTCATATGCAGGCCAGGATTCTGTCATGATGAATGTGTCATGATCAACATGCCATAATTCCTCTGTGATATGTGGAGCGAATGGATGTAGGATTTTTAAAATCATTTCCCAATCTTCTTTCGCGATGTTTTCAACTTTGTGTAACACATTACTCAAAATCATCATTTGAGCGATGGCTGTGTTGTAGTGCATTAATTCAATATCTTCTGTTACTTTTTTGATGGTTTGATGGAGGACTTTTTGATATTCATCGTTTTTTTGCTCTGTAACTTTCTTTTGCAATTTCCACATCTTCTCTAAAAATCTGCTGATGCCTTTCATTGAGTCTGTTGACCACGGCTTTGAATCAGCCAAAGGCCCCATGAACATTTCATACATGCGCATAGTATCAGCTCCATATTTTTCAATCACTTCATCTGGATTGACAACATTTCCGCGAGACTTAGACATTTTTTGATTATCTTCTCCCATGATCATTCCTTGATGTCGGATTTTTTGGAATGGCTCGCGAATATCAATCAATCCCAAATCAGCAAAAGCTTTGCAAAAAAATCGAGCATACAATAAATGTAGTGCGATATGTTCTGCTCCGATCACATACAAATCTGTGGGCATCCAATATTCGACATCCTTTTTGTTAAATGGCGCAGATTCCTCATGCGGTGAACAGTATCGTAAAAAATACCAACTTGAATCTACGAATGTATCCATTGTTTCATAATCGCGTCGTGCAGATCCACCACATTCCGGACACTCAACATTTTGAAATTCTTTTGAGGATGCTAGTGGCGGCTCGCCTGTTGGATTAAAATCTACATCATCTGGAAGTAACACTGGCAAATCTTTTTCTGGGACAGGAACATCTCCACATTTCTCACACCAAATAATTGGAATTGGGGCTCCCCAATATCGCTGTCGCGAAACAAGCCAATCACGCAGACGATATGTTACTGCAGCTTTTCCGATCTTTTCTTTCCCCAACCATTCAATAATTTTCTTCTTTGCATCTTCTACATCTTCGTCATTTAAAAAATCTGAATTGATTAATGTTCCATCACCAACAAAAGCCTTTTCTGTAATGCCCTGATCTGAACTGATAACTTCCACAATGTTCAGATCGAATTTTTTCGCAAATGCATAATCGCGTTCATCGTGCGCTGGGACTGCCATGATTGCGCCTGTTCCGTATGAAGCCATGACATAATCTGCAATCCATACTGGAATTTCTTTTTGATTTGCTGGATTGATTGCCACCACACCCTTTAATTCGACTCCTGTTTTTTCTTTATCCAAATGCACGCGTTCCATTTCTGTTTTGTTTGATGCTTCGTTTCTATATTTTTCGATCTCATCCCAATTTGAAATTTGATCTTTCAACTGATCGACTAATTCATGTTCAGGCGCCAAAACCATATATGTCGCTCCAAATAGTGTATCTGGTCTTGTCGTAAAAACTTCGATCACCGGACATTTGACATTTGGATTTTGACATTTGACACTAAAGTCAATTGCGGCGCCAATTGACTTTCCTATCCAATTCCTCTGACCTTCCTTTGTTGCATCAATCCAATCCAATCCCTCAATTCCATCCAACAATTCATCTGCATAATTTGTAATCTTGAAAAACCACTGCTCCATTGGTTTTTGTTCAACATTATTTTTGCATCGCTCACATGCCCCCTCGATTACCTGCTCGCGCGCCAAAACTGTCTTACAACTTTCACACCAGTTCACGGGCGCATGCTTTCGATATGCTAAATCTTTTTTATACAACTGCAAAAATAACCATTGAGTCCATTTGTAATATGAAGGGTCTGAAGTGTTTAGTTCGCGATCCCAATCATAAGAAAAACCAAACATCTGCAATTGGCGCTTGAAATTTGCAATATTATCGAGCGCAACTTCCTTAGGATTTTTTCCAACTTTTATCGCGTAGTTTTCAGTCGGCAATCCAAACGCATCCCATCCCATCGTGTACAACACATTTTTTCCGTTCATTCTTTGATAGCGCGCATTGATATCTTCGGCTGTGTATCCTTCTGGATGTCCGACATGCAAACCTACTGCGGATGGATATGGAAAGGTTTCGAGTGAGTAAAATTTCTCGGCTGTATCGCCGGTTTTCGCTCTGTGTAATTTTTCATCCTCCCATTGCTTTTGCCACTTTGGTTCGATTTCTTTTGGATTGTAATCTTTCATACTATGGGTTTTGTATAACTTCTTGTTGATCTGCTTGTACAATATCTTTTTGTGATATGCCGCCGTCCACATAAATCGTGATTGCGAGAAGTGACCCGACTGTTGCCAGAACAGCAATCAGTAGGCGACGTTTTTGTATGTGTGTCATAGCGAGCGTTTAGCGATTAGCGATTAGCGATTAGTTTCTCGCTTAAGTACACAATAGTATCGAGACGCGCATGTTTAATCAAGTTGGATTTTCTGCTATACTTTTTTTCTATGCTTTCATTGTATTATCTTTTGCTGATTGTTATCGGTTTTGGTGCACTCATTAAAGGTGCGGAGTGGCTTATTGATGGTGCATCTTCTCTTGCTGCGCGCTGGGGAATGTCTGATTTTGTGATTGGACTGACGATTGTTTCGTTTGGTACGTCTGCACCGGAGTTGTTAGTGAGTGTGGTTGCTGCGCTATCTGGAACTGCAGATATTGCGATTGGTAATGTTATTGGTAGTAACCTTTCAAATATTTTGTTGATTTTGGGTGTTACAGCGATTGTGGCAACAAAGCCGCTCTCTATTCGACATGGAACGGTTTGGAAAGAGCTCCCCTTCATGCTGTTGTCCATGATTTTGTTGGGCGTGTTTGCCAATGATATGCTTATCGACGGAGGCACTGAAGGTGTGATTCGACGATCTGAAGGTATTGCACTACTCGGCTTTTTTATTATCTTTTTATATTACACATTTGGATTGGGTACTTCTGAAGATGGTGCGGATCATGTTGTAAAAAAACCACTAGGCTCTTCAATCATGTGGATATTGATAGGTTTGGCCGGTTTGATTATTGGTGGAAAATTATCTGTGGATAGCGCTACCCTTCTCGCCGGACAACTCGGATTTTCAGAAGCGTTTATCGCTGTAACCATCGTAGCACTCGGAACATCGCTCCCTGAATTGGTCACGTCGATTGTTGCTGCCAAGAAAGGAAAGGTTGATGTGGCTGTTGGTAATGTTATCGGATCGAATTTGTTTAATGTATTTTTTGTTTTGGGAACAACAGCTACTATCACCCCACTTGCATTTTCTCATACCCTGCAAACTGACCTTGCCCTTGCGATTTTTGCTAGCATCTTGATTTTTGTTGCGATGTTTTATGGCAAAAGATTCAAGCTTGGCACCACAAAGGGATTACAACTTCTTGTATTGTATCTTGCCTATATCATTTTTGTTTCGATGCGAGGATGATTTCGAGGAAACCAGAAATCGAGAAAACGAGAAAACGAGAAAGCTAAAAATCCCTTGCGGGATTTTTTTCGATTTTTCGATTTTTCGATTTCTGGTTTTCTCGTTTTTTCGATTTCTCGATTTCTAAACCCCAAGCGCTGTCTTGAGTTGTTCTATTGATTGTGCGCCCTGGAGTGTTTCTGCGGCTTTTCCATCTTTGAATACTATCAAGGTTGGAATTGAGAGGATGCCGTATTCTGCTGGCGTTGTTTGATTTTCATCTACATTCATTTTGGCTACTTTTACTGGCTTACCTTCCATCTCTTTTGCGAGCTCATCCATAACTGGCAACATTCTTTGGCATGGGCCACACCATGGTGCCCAGAAATCTACCAGTACTGGCACGTCGCTTTCTAGTGCCTCTTTTTTGAAATTGTCGTCTGTGAGTTCTAACATAGAGTAGCGTTTAGCTTTTAGCGTTTAGCTTTTAGTTTCTCGCTGAGCTCGCTAGTGAATTACTAATCGCTAAACGCTAGACGCTAATCGCTATAGATTAAGTTTTTTCTCCTTTCGCTCAACAGTATACCCTTCTAAAACATCATCGACAAGTACGGTTGTACGCGATTTCAAATTCATTCCAAATTCTGAACCTCCCGGAACTTCTTTTGTTTCTGATTTTCCAGATTTGAGCATGGTGATTTTTCCTTCTCCCATCAATTCACCTGCACGTTTAATGCGAATACTAATTTCCGGTCGGAATTTTCCTTCGTTCAAACGACACCCAATAATTTGTCCTTTTTTATCTTGTCGGAAAATTTCTAGCACCGTTGCGTTTCCGTGTTGTGTTTCAATAATTTCTGGTTCAAGTAATTTTTCAAGTTCCGCTGTTACGTTTGATAGTAAATCGTAAATGATTGCTGTTTCATAAATCGGTAATTTCTTTTCACGAGCGACATGCGCAGCTGTTCCTGTTGGCACCACATTAAATGCATAAAATCTTGTGTTTGTTCCTTCGGCTTTGAGAATTTCTGCATCCGTGATATTTCCCAAACCTTGTGAAGCGATTTTAATTCCGACTTCGTCATGTTGAATTTTCTCAAGTGAGTTAAGGACAGCTTCAAGTGATCCCAGTGTGTCAGCCTTCACAACAATTGGTAGAATCTTCTTTCCCTTTCCTTCTTCGTCTTCGTCCTCTGTTGTTTGTGTAAGTACTGATGCAACTGCTTGTGATTTTAATGTTTTCGTTTTCTTCAGCTTCACCGCGTCTTTAGCATCAACATCTAAAATGTCTCCCACTTCCGGAGCGCTTTGAAATCCTAAAATTCTGACAGGTGTTCCTGGAAGTGCTTCTTTTAAATCCTCTCCTACATAATTCTTCAAAGCTCGCACGCGACCATAATTTCGGCCGTTTACATTAAGCGGATCTTTTTTCTTCAATGTTCCTGCTTGTACGAGAACTGTCGCAACCGGACCCTGTCCTTTATCAACACGAGATTCAATTACCGTTCCGATAGCGCCACGATCTGCATTTGCCGTGATTTTATCCGCGTTTACATCCGCGACTAACAAAATCACATCCAAAATTTTATCAATATTCGTTCCTTCTTTTGCAGAGATTTCTACAATTGGCACGTCGCCTCCCCATTCTTCTACCAATACGTTATGTTCTGATAGTTCCTTTTTAACCTTATCGGGATTTGCTTCTGCTTTATCCATTTTGTTGAGTGCGACGACGTATGGCAGTTTTGCGGCATGAATAATTTTGATTGCTTCTTTTGTTTGTGGCTTGACTCCGTCGTCTGCGGCTACTACTAAAATAGCGATGTCTGCGACGCGCGCACCACGAGATCGCATGACAGTAAAGGCTTCGTGCCCTGGCGTATCGATAAACGTCACTTTCTTTCCTTGTTTTTCTATTTGATATGCCCCGATATGCTGTGTGATTCCGCCGGCTTCTGTATCGATCACATTAGTTGAGCGAATCGCATCGAGCAATCGCGTTTTTCCATGATCAACATGTCCCATCACCACAATAACAGCTGGACGTGGTGTGGCGTTTTTTGCATCTGCATCAAGCATTTCTTTTAGTTCAGATTCTTCTGATGTTGTTTCAACGACAGCTTCTCCTTCATTTTTTTTGATCACTTCGTATCCTAAATCTTCTGCGATGATTTGTGCGGTGTCGAAATCGATTCGTTCATTCATCGCTACCAAAATTCCATTCTTCATCAATTCTTGCATTAACGTCGTCACAGGTAAATTAAGTGCTGCTGCAAATTCGCGAACCGTAAACACATCTGATAATTCCACTGTTCCCACTTCTTCGCGGCGCGCTGCAATATCTTTCAGGCGTCGTTCTTTTTCTTCTTCTGCTTTTCGTCTGTCTAGCTCACGTTTAATTTTTGGCCATGCTCTTTGAATTTGTTGTGCGATTTTGTCATCTACTTTGATCGCGCGCGCTCCAATATCAAAACCAAACTCTGGGAGAGTTTGTAGGAGTGTTTTTGAGTTGACGCGGAGGCGTCGTGCGAGTTCTGTGACGTTCATTTTTTTAGTATCTAGTATTTAGTATCTGGTATCTGGTATAACTAAGTTGGTGAAAGTTTAGCAATATACTTTAATTAGGTCAATTATGGCTTTTGTCTTAATCAATAAACCAGCTGGGATTACTTCGCATGATGTTGTTGATCGTGTGAGGCGAATAACTGGCGAGCGAAAGGTTGGACATGCCGGAACTTTGGATCCGTTTGCAACAGGATTGCTTATTGTTGCGATTGGGCGATCTTCAACAAAGCGGATTTCCGAGTTTGTGAAGTTAGATAAGAAATATCGCGCAACAATCCATTTCGGCGCAACTTCTGATACGCAAGATCGTACCGGAATCGTCATCCCATCACCACAGCAAATTCTCCCCCTTCCCAAGGGGGAGCTAGAGGGGGTTTTGCAAAAATTCATCGGCCCACAAAAACAAACCCCGCCCATGTACTCCGCAAAAAAAATCGGTGGGAAAAAATTATATGAATTAGCACGCGAAGGAAAAGTTGTGGAGCGCGAATCTGTTGATATTGAAATTTTCTCTATTGCATTGATTTCGTATGAATGGCCCATCGCTGTTATTGATGTGCATTGTACTTCTGGGACTTACATCCGCACACTTGGTGCAGATATCGGAGAGAAATGTGGTGTCGGTGCATATCTGGATGAACTGGAACGAACTGCGATTGGAACACACTCTTTAAAAAATGCAACCATTCTCGATGAGCTTTCTTCAGATAATCTCACAAATTTTTCGATAAAATAAAAGGGTCTCGTTAGAGACCCTTGAGAACTAAGCCTTGTTGGCTTTTCCTGCTTTTTGCAGGTGACGGATCGCGCCCGTCATTTTTTTTGCGTGATGTCTGTGGTTTGGAATGTCGCATACCCAGAATTTTGCTCCACCCGTTCCGCACACCTTCACGCTTCCGTAGCCGAATATCCGAGCGATAATCCCCTGCTTTGTGTCGATTGATTCGACCTTGTGCAAGAACGTTTCTTCTTCGTAGCGACCAATCCATCCCCAGTATTTGACCACACGACGAGTTGTGACTGCGTAGTGATAGAATGTGTATTCAATGATTGTCTCTGCGATACACCACAGCGATATCAGGACAGCCACCCACCAAACCAGCCACATAAATACGACCTCAAAGGTCCTCAGCATCCTACCCTTGGATTCCATGACCCAACCAGGCGCACTACTGATCGCCCAAATCCCTACGGACACCGCAGTGATAGTGACCACACTAAGAACGAACATTTCGACGAAGAAAGCACTTGAACTCTTTTTCGTCCAGCTCAACAGCTTCTCACCCTTGGCCAAACTCAACCTTTTTTTGTCGATCATTTATAGCCCTTTTTTGATGATTTCGCACCACATGTGACAAAAGAATTTTTGACACGACACTTAACTATACATGTAAAATTAGATTTTGTCAATGCCTGTTTAACGTTATTTATGCACGTTTTATCCTCTTTACAAAAGCGTCTTTATATGTTAAGGTCTGGGCACATTAATAAGTAATTCTGATCAGTAACTGTAAGAGTCGCACTGGTTGAAGTGAATCGCATGAATTTAACTCTATTTACAAGCATTTTAGCTGTCTCAGGGGGAAATAATTCATTAGTAAAACATCTCGTAATTAAACGAGAGATTTTTGCATAGATTCATTTTTGAGTAGAACTAAGCGCTCTTAGAAAAATCGTCATATTTTGACGACTGATCTTGAGCGTTTTTATGTCTACTACAATTGCACTTGCGATTGCAGCAGTAACAGGTCTGATTGGTGCTGCCATCGGATATGTTGCCCGCCGCACCATCGCACAAGGACAACTTAATTCTATCGAAGCGAAAGCTAAGAAAATCATCGATGATGCTAAAACAAAAGAGCGAGAAGCATTGTTATCTGCAAAAGATAAGGCGATGAAAATCGTTGATGAAGCAAAGCGTGAAGAGCAAAAATCTCGCAATGAGTTCAAAAGCATGATTCAACGCATTGAGAAGCGTGAAGTTGCTGTTGAGAATAATCAAAAGGAAATCGAAGCTACCAAACAAAAATTAGTACAGAAAATTGATGCCGTTGAGAAACATAAGAATGATTTGGCGCAAGTTCGTCAGGAAGCGATCGATAAATTACAAACTATCGCAGGTTTGACGAAGGAAGAAGCACTCGAACAAATGTACGGAAAAATGGAAAAACAATATGCTGACGATTTAGCGCAGCGTATGTTTAAGTTGCAAAAGCGTAATACTGAAGAATTTGAATTAAAGGCGAAGAAAATTTTGACGACTGTGATGCAGCGTTACGCAGGGTCTCACTCTGCTGAAACCACAACTACAACTGTTGAGCTTCCTTCTGAAGATATGAAGGGTCGAATTATTGGTAAGGAAGGTCGTAATATCAAGACCCTAGAAAAAGTTACAGGCTGTGAGTTGATTATTGATGATACACCCGGAGCGATTACGATTTCTGGATTCTCCCCTATTCGTCGTCAGATTGCGCGGATTACGTTGGAGAAATTACTTGAGGATGGTCGTATTCAACCAGCGCGTATTGAAGAAACAATTGAGTTAGCTAAAAAGGAATTGGCGCTTGATATCAAAAAGGCTGGTGAGGAAATGTTGTATGAAATGGGATTGACGGGGTTTGATCCGAAATTGACATCGATTTTAGGGCGATTGAAATACCGAACTTCTTATGGTCAAAATAATATGATGCATTCACTCGAAGTTGCGCATTTATGTGGGATGATGGCTGGTGAATTAGGAATGGATGTGACTTTAGCGAAAACAGCTGGATTATTCCATGATATTGGAAAGTCTATTGATCATGAAAATGACGGTGGTCATCCGGAATTGGGATATGCATTGATGAAGAAATTTAATGTTCCTGAAGAGATTGCGTATTGTTCGATTGCTCATCATGAGGATAATCCGAAAACTTTGTTAGGTGCGATTTGTAAGGCAGCCGATGCACTTTCTGGTGCACGTCCGGGCGCACGAAAAGGAACATACGAATTCTATATTAAACGATTGGAAGGTTTGGAAAATGTGGCGACATCATTTCCTGGTGTTGAAAAAGCATATGCGATTTCTGCGGGGCGTGAGGTTCGTGTGTTTGTGCATCCTTCTAAGGTTGATGATTATGCTGCGCATACTTTGGCGCGCGACATCGCACACAAAATTGAACAAGAATTGCAATATCCAGGAGAGATTCGCGTAACCGTGATTCGTGAGCAGCGGGTTATCGAATTAGCACGATAAACCTATGGCAACCTACGTTCCCTATATCGGAAACGGAGCATACTGCTATGCACATTCTGCTTCGATGCTTTTACGCTCGATTGGAGAAGATGTTTCGCCTGCGACAATTGAAGTTCTCTCTGGTGTTGGATTGGGTGCCTCCATGGATACAGACAAGAATCTGTTGTACTTCAACAATCAATCACTTGAACCGGATCTTGGTATCACCAAAGTATTAGATGTACTTGGCTTTAGCTATGACGTTCATGTGTCGGAATCTCCTGATGATTTTCCTTTTGAACAATTGAAGCAGGCGCTCGATTCTGGAGCTGCAGTTCTTGGCCCTCTTGATATGGGTTATCTGAATTATAATCCCAATGCGACGTACCTGAAGGGTGTCGATCATTATGTTCTAGCGTATGATTACGATGGTGATCGAATCTTTCTTCATGATCCTGCTGAATTTCCACATGTCTTCATCCAAAAAGATGATTTGCAAAAAGCCTGGGAAGCAGCAAAGGTTTCATACAAAGATGGTTTTTATAGATACATCACGAAACCCGTACGCAACAAAGCTGTTTCGGCGTCCGAATTGTACGATGCTGCATCAGCATACTTTATTACGTTGTATACTGAAGGAGAGCAGAACAGCGATCATATGCTTATTGGAGGAGCAGCAATTACGTCTTTAGCTCAACGAGTAGCTAAAAAAGGATTGACTCCATCTGAATTTGGTCATTTCGTGTATTTTGCTCTACCGCTCGCATCGAAACGAGCTACTGACTGTGCCTCATTCTTTGATCAGAAGGATTCTGATCTTGCTGCATTGAAGCGTGAACAAGCTGCTGTATTTGGATTGTGTCATACGTATGCCGTCGCCAAAGATTGGCCTTCTCTTTCTGATTCGTTCAATACATTGGCAGATGTGGAAGAGAAATTTAAAGCGGCATTACTCCAAAAGAACTAATATGAGATTTTTAATCTTCGGCGATGTTGTAGGAAAACTTGGAAGAAAGGCGCTCACTAAAGAGCTGCCGGGATTGCAGGCTGATCTTAAGCCTGACTTTACGATTGTTCAGGCTGAGAATTTAGCGCATGGAAAAGGGATTACACAGCGTACCTTAGATGAAATGCGCGCTCTGAATATCGATTGTTTTACTGGTGGTAATCATACATTCTCAAAACCTCCTGGTATTCCTCTGTTGGATGATGCTGATGTGATTCGTCCGGCGAATTATCCGGGTGGAACGCCTGGTGTGGGGTTTCGCACATTCGATGTTGCTGGTACAACTATTATTGTGCTAAACTTACAGGGTGAGATGTTTATGAAGGAAACGGTTGATTCTCCGTTTGCTGTGATCGATACAATCTTGAACATGCCAGAACACAAAGACATCTCAATCGCGCTGCTCGATTTTCATGGAGAAACAACGAGCGAGCGGATTGCGATGGGTTGGCATTTGGATGGACGTGTTTCCGCGGCTTGGGGAACGCATACACACGTACAAACAAATGATGCGAGAATCCTCCCTCAAGGAACTGGCTACATAACCGATATTGGTATGTGTGGTGATCGTAATGGCGTTTTAGGAGTGAAACAAGATACGATTCTCAATAATTTTCTTCATCCAGATCACACACGTTCACATGACTTTGCGGAATCTGGAGAAGCGATACTTTCGGGAATCGTTGTTGATGTCGATGAAAAAACAGGTCATTGTTCTCATATTGAACCGTTCAATATAGTGACCGAAATATGAATCACGAATAAGGAATTATGGATGATTTCTTTAAATGAGAACCCCATGATTCATTATTCATAATTCATAATTCCCATCTATGAACAAATCCGATTTGGCGCAAGCTGTGGCCGATCGACTCGGCTTAAATAAATCGCAGGCTGAAGCTGCGGTTGAAGCAATGACAGATATTATTACTGAAACTATTGCAGGAGGCGGCAGCGTCACCTTGGCAGGTTTTGGTGAATTTAGCGCTCGCGTGCGCAAGGGTCGCGTTGGAGTTAATCCACAAGATCCATCAAAAGCGATTGATATCCCTGCTGTTCCTGTACCAAAATTTAAAGCAGGATCACGATTGAAAAAATCTGTGAAAGAAGGAGCTTTAGCTGGGAGCGCACCAGGAGCAACATCTGCACCTTCTGCACCAACACCACCCCCAACTCCGCCGCCAGCTGCACACATGCCGCCGCCAGCATCTGAATTTCCAGATCCACCAGCAGCACCCCCAACTCCTCCGACATCATTTTAATGGCAATCAAAAAACCCCGACACGATCGGGGTTTTTTAGTGATCTGTTTTTCCCATGTGGATATCTATTAATTTTCCCTGCTCATCGAATTCCATTTTTGAAATTGAGCAGTTTAATGGATGAACACCCACAAAGTTCTCACGATTCATGCTTTTTCCTTGTGCATGTAGAAGCCATGCGGAAATAAATGCGCCATGTGATACAGCTAATATTTTTTCGCCGTAATGTTTTTTGAATAGTTTTGTGTGAAAATCTCCGACGCGCTGAATGAGATCTAATTGCGATTCTCCATTTTCTGGTCGGTATGATTGCCAAGATAATGGCGATACTTCAATTGCGTCGTAGTAATGCTTTTTATGTTGACCATCAAAAACCCCAGCACATCGTTCTCGTAATGTTGGTGTGTATTCAATCTGATTATCTGTGTGATGCTTTCCGATGATATCTGCTGTTTGTTTGCATCGATTGAGATCGCTTGAAATAATTCGATCAAATGTTTCGTTTTGTAATTGCTGCGCCGCAACTGTGGCCTGCTCAATCCCCAAATCACTCAACTCACCCTCAACCCCTGTACCCTGAATAATCCCCAATTCATTATGTGTTGTTTTGCCATGACGCACGATGAATAATTTCATATACATGGATGATAACGAAATGCTTGACATTGTTCAATTCTGATGTTAGTTTACGCATACTATCAAGCGACTTGATAGTATGTTTTTTAAAACCAGATGTGACCGATGGTTTGATATGAAGAGCCGCCTCAACGTACTCGTTGAGGCCGCGAACTTATTGGACTGATCCGTTATCATCGCTCCCTCATGACTTGACGGATTGTGAGGCAGTTAAGGAGAACGTCATGGAACACAGAAACGGAGACTTTAGAAGCGCGATTGCAGATTTTCGCGCTATTCCATATGGTCGTCTCAAGTATTGGCTTGGGATGTCACTTGGGCTCACGCTTGCTGTGCTGGCATATTTATGCTTTGCACATCGATTCGATGGATCATTGACGCAAGCTGATTATCTGATCTACACTTTTGGCGGACTGATTGTTTCGCTGTTTGTGGGATGGGTGATCTACTTCATCAAACTTATGTTGTTCGGCGACGCTGATCTAGATGATGTCTGGCCGTTCCGATTCATCCGTGCGCAGAAATATAGAAACAGGATCGGTTTTGTGCTACTCGTGCAGCGGTGGAACAACGGAGATTTTCTCTGGTTTATCGTTAATCGACGTGCACTCTTTAATTCTAAGGGTGTATTCAAGCCATTCAGCGTTACGCATGATTTCAAACGCGTACACTTTTCGCACCGCAATGGTGAAGTCATCCAATCTAGCACGGAAAGTCGTGATATGATTGTTGCTACACTTGCTGTTCCTTTGGGCGGTCCCAACATGACATCTCGTTGCCACATGCCGCATGTTAAAACACAGATGTTTTACGCTATTGCTGATGTTAAGATCGGCAATCCAATTCAGCTGTTCCAAATTAGTGTTCAGCTCAAAACGACGCTCGGCGATTTGTTTTGGCTGAATGTTGAAGAAGCACTCAATTTGATGGCTGAACGTAAGGCAGATCTGCCGATGCAAGATGTTGGTTCGTTCATCAGCGAATCTCGAAATACCATTCAGGATCTTCATGCTTCGGTTGCTGCTGGCGCTAAAGTCATTGATGAGCAGAAGGTGGAGATTGATCGGCTGAAGCGGATTGAGATTCAACGGCGTTCTCTGCGAGCTTACTTGGATGAAGCGCTCACAATCTGTCGAGCTTCGACACGGATTACCTCTACCAAGCATCGGGAAGGCTTGCGTGTGTATAATCGGGTCATCAATGCAGTTCTGCGAGATGTTCAGTATGAACTGAAATCTAGCGAAGCTACTCCAGAAGACCTTGCGACGCTTGATGCAATGATTGAGGAACGGAACGCGACACACGAGCGACTTAAGAAGCTCGAGATGCAGGCAGTCAAAGGCAAGACAAGGAAGAAAGAAAAAAAGAAAGCAGCAGCTGTCAAAGCTGATGCTCTTGCGCGTGAAGCCGCGCTCGCTATCGGCGAAGCAGTGACGGGCTAACGCGAACGACCACCACGGTGGTCGTTTTTATTTGTTAATGGAATCGCGCGTTGCTGGTCCGAAAAATCCTTGTGATGGCGCGCCAACGGCTTTTTGATATTTGATGAGTGCTGATTGCGTGCGTGATCCAAAGTATGACGTTTCATTTCCTGATGATCCGATGCCGGATTCTGCAACAGGGAATCCGAAATTATTGAGGAATATTTGTAATTGTTTTACATCTTCTCCTCTATCCCCTCTTCTCAAATTCCGCGCGAAACTGTGTAGCGAATTATTTGTGGCGACTGGTTCTTTTTTAATATTCTCTATTATTGGTTGAGTAACTTTAACAGGAGCTGAAACTTCTTGCGCTTTCTCACCTTTTTTAATCATAATTATTTGCGATCCATTCATCACCGCGCGCGTTTCAATTCCCATCACTCCATTTGGTTTTATGAATTTTTGAGCTTTTTGCCATTTGATGAGAGCTGCGCGCGTTCTGTTTCCGAAATACTCTGATTCATTTCCTTGTGATCCTGCGCCGAATTGTGAGACCGGAAATCCGTTTGAATTTAGGAATTTTTGTAATTCTTTTACATCCTCTCCTCTCGTACCAACTCCTACATCTCGTTTGAATTGGAATTGTGCATCTTTCACGAAGATTTCAACTTGTGGTGCGATTTGATCGCTTGGGGGTACTGGTAGAACTGGCTCAATAACTGGCGCAGTCTTGATCACCTCCTCAACTACTTCTTCTACCTCCTTAACCTTCTCAACTTCTACTTCCTCATCTTTTTCCTCAACCTTCTCTGTCTCCACCGGAATTTCTAGCTTCACCTCCTCAACCTCTTCCTCAACTTCAATTGGATGATTTTGCACAACCGCATCAAGCGGAATTTTTGTGGATAACGTAACTTCTATTTTATCCTTCACGCCAGCTGCAAATTTCACCGCAAGATCCCCGACTCCATCTCCATCAATATCAACCGCAGCAATCTCGTTCCATTTTAGTTTCAACATTTTTTGTTCTGACGGGAGATGCATTTCAACCGTTCGATTTGTTCCGCGTCCTTCTATTTTTGCGATGTTCATGTCAACTTTTTTTTCTTTTACTTTGAACATTACCGTTGAACTTTTTGGCAATGTGAGACTTGTGCTTCCTCGTGTCACCGAACCTACATCAACCTTCCTTCCAGCCTTTACACTCACACGCTTTGCGCTTTTAGTAGAACTTCCTACCGCTCCACCACTTCTCCCACTTGAAATTCCTGCTCCAGCACCACTGCTTCCACCTGAACGTTCTCGCTGTGCAATATTAAATGTGATAGTTGATTTTGAACTTTGATTTCCAACGCTATCCTGACAGAACACATAATAATTATATGTTGTTCCGTTTTCTAATCCTGAAATTGCTGATGCATGACTTGTTCCTCCTGTTGTTTCAAAAGCTGTCATGGCTGCCCATGCAGCACTTGATGACGTGGAATATCTACAATTTGATGTTTCGTTTGTGGTGGCTGAAAGCGTTGCACTTTTTGTTCCGATATTTTTTTGTCCTTCTGGCCCTTCATTTGAAAGTGTTGGGCCGTTTGCATCTTCCACTGTGAAGCTCCATGTTGTTGTGTCAGTAATTCCGGCGTAGCTATTGCTTGAGGAATCATCAAATCCTGTTGCAGCAATTTGGACGTAATATTCCGTGTCTCCTGCAAATGTGATTGATGGATTAATAGTGATGGTTGTAGTTCCTGTTCCGGTAACCTGTGAGTCTGTAACAGCAATTGTTTCTGCGACTGAATCATCGCTTGATTTATAAATTACAATATTTCCGGATTCTACATCGACTGCTTCTGAAAATGTAAGAACGAGATTTGCGGTTTGCGATACACTTGTTGCGTTATCTGCTGGAGAATATGTTGAAACCGTCGGATTGGTTTCATCTGCAGTTGTGAAACTCAATGTTGTTGATGCGGAAATTCCAGCGTAACTGTTTGAAGATGCATCATCAAACGCTGTTGCATCAATAATCACATAAAATTCTGTGGAATCATCAAGGTTGCTTGTAGGATTTACTGTAATTTCAGTTGAGCCTGAACCAGACACAGCAGCACCACCCACATCCATTGTTTCAACCGTTGAATCATCAGATGTTTTGTAGATCACAATATCTCCAGATTCTGCATCTACGGCCTCTGAAAATGTCAGTACGATGTTGTCCGTTGTTGTGACGTCTGTTGCATTATCTGCTGGGGATGAAGATGATAATGTCGGATCAGTGGTGTCGAAATTCGTGAGAGTGTATTGATAAATTCGATCATTCGAGTTTCCTGTTACAAACATCTTCGTTCCATCGTCGTCTTTAAATGCGAGATCGTATCCACTTCCATCCTGACTTCCTACATAAAAACTGACATTATCGTAACTTCCTGTTGATACATCCCATGCTGTTGTCATCGAATACTGATAGACCCTGTCGGTTGAGTGATTGATCACATATACATACGTACCACTTGTGTGAAACTGCATTCCAAGTGGATTGATGGCTTGTGAGTTTACATTAAGTGTTTTGCTGTCGTAGCTTGCTGTTGAGAGATCCCATGCAGTTGAAAGTGTATACTGATGAATTTTGTCAGAGACATTTCCAATCACATACATTTTTGTACCGTCAGTACTGAACTCTAAATTGAAGAAATTACTTTCTTGACTTCCTACATCGAAACTCACACTATCGTACGTCGCTGTAGAAACATCAAATGCTGTTGAAAGTGAGTATTGAAATACCGTGTCGTTTGTTGTTCCACCGGAATACATTTTTGTACCATCAGAGTTAAATGCAAGTGTTACTGTTCCGCTCTCTTCTCCTGATGTATCAAATGATTTACTGGCGTATGAAGCTGTTGAAACATCCCACGCAGTGGTCAATGTGTATTGAAAAATGTCATTTGTGAGACATGCGATATACATTCGATCTCCATCATCGTCGAATTCCAATTCATATGGATGTGCACATTGAGATTGAACGGACACATTTTTACTGTCATAACTTGCGGTCGATAAATCATATGCCATCACAACCCGAAGAAACGCGAAGGCACTTATCACCAACGCGATAGCAAATCTGACAAGATATTGAGTCGTCATTCTGCCAATAGCACGCATCATAGTAGTGTGACCAAAAAAATTCAGGTCGAAACCAATATCTTCTTTATAGTAACATTTTTTTGTACCTTGTCATAGTAGGACTTTTTTCATATACTTAATGCTCGTAATACACATTCATGCGCAAATATAAGAGTGATATGGATCTGCGACCGAAGTCTCGGTTCAGCATACGTAATGTTCTACGTATATTTTTTTTGATTTTCGTGATTGGAGCTCTTTTTTGGGTATATAATATTGTGAGTGCTTTAATGCAGATTACAGAAGGTTCGCTACCGGAAGGTGAAAAGCCTTCGATTGTGCGTGGGATTAAGCGATTGGTTTTTTCTGAAAATCGTTTACTGGATGGATTTAATGAGGATCGTATTAATATCTTGTTCCTGGGAGTTGGTGGAGCTGGGCATGACGGCCCTCAATTATCTGACACAATTATTGTTGCGAGCTATCGACCTTCTGATAATAAAGTTGCGATGCTTTCGCTTCCCCGCGATATGGCAGTTGCGATTCCTGGATATGGTGTGAAAAAAATTAATCATGCAAATGCGTATGGAGAGGAAGAATTTCCTGGGGATGGCGGTGCATTTGCGAGCAAAGTGATTAGTACAGTTTTGGATGAACCAATGCATTATTATGTTCGTGTGGATTTTGGAGCGTTTGAGGATATTGTGGATACGCTGGGTGGATTGTCAGTTACGATTGAACAAACGTTTATTGATGATCAGTTTCCGACAGATAACTTCGGTTATAAAACCGTTGTATTTGAAGCTGGGACGGAATTGATGGATGGTAATCGTGCACTTGAGTATGCGCGCTCGCGTCATGGTAGTCATGGCGAGGGCTCTGATTTTGCGCGAGCTCATCGCCAACAAAAAATTCTGACTGCATTGCGCGCGAAAATTCTTAAACCAACAACACTCATCAATCCTTCAAAACTTACCTCACTTTTTAACACGTTGAAAAAACACGTTGATACAGATTTTAATTTAGTTGAGATTTTGGAGTTTGCGAAAAAAGGGAAAAATGTTGATCCAGATGATGTAGTGCAGCACGTTTTAACGATTGGCGCAGACTCACTCTTACAAGAACTGAACACGGATTATGGATATTTCTTGTTGCCTAAAGCTGGTGATTATTCAGAAGTTGCGCATTTTGTGAATAATATGTTTGATGTTGATCCTCCGCCACCACCACGTCGATATGCAGTTGATGTTTCGAAATTTCGTGAATCTCGTGTGACAATTTTAAATGGAACGTGGGAGGCTGGAATGGCCGCGGCAATGCGTCAGTTGCTTGAAGATGAAGGAATTAATGTGAAACATATTGGAAATACACCAGATCGTACGTTTGATGAAACATTAATTTATCAAGTTACTGTTGATGAAAAGTCTGATGCTGCATTATCTCGTATTGCGCCTTTTGTTCCAGCGGATATTGTTCAGAAAGCTCCAGCATTTACAGTTGGCAATGATGCTGATATTGTGATTATTATTGGAAATGAGTGGGCCAAGAGACATTTAGGAAATTAGTAACTCGTAAAGCGTAACTCGTAACTCGGGAAATTGGTCGCTGAAGCGACGATTTATAGATCGTCACTGCGCGACACATTTTACGCTTTACGCTTTACGAATCCCATAACAACATGACCTTAACCTCTGCCACAAAACAAGAAGATTCAATGCCGACTGTAGCGCTAGTAGGTCGTGTTAATGTTGGGAAATCTACGTTGTTTAATGTGATTACTGGGAAGTACTCTGCGATCGTGACTGATATTGAGGGAACAACTCGAACGAGCAACCGCGCAATCGCATATTGGCGAGGACAGCCCATCAGATTTATTGATACAGGCGGAATGGTTGCTCCTGCTGACGATCCGTTTGCTGAAGATGTTATTCATCAAGTGAATCTCGCAATTGAGCAGGCTGATGTGATTGTGTTTGTGATCGATGTACGTGCACCGCTTGATCATGATGATAAACGAATGGCGTTGAAATTACAGGCTTCTGAAAAACCTGTGATTTTGGCAGCAAACAAAGCGGACACCATGCAACTCATTACTGAAGTGCATCAACAGAAATGGCGTGGACTGGGATTTGGTGATCCAGAACCTGTTTCTGCATCCACAGGAAAAGGGGTCGGTGATTTGTTGGATCTTATATATGATCAGCTTGATGTTTCTGAAACACCAACCCAAGAGCTTCCCGAAGATACGGTGAAGATAGCACTCATTGGAAAACCAAATGTTGGGAAATCTTCGTTGTTCAATGAATTAATTGGAGAGGATGCGGTTATTGTTTCTGATATTCCACATACGACGCGCGAGACATTTGATACGCTTGTCTCATGGGAAGGTCATCATTTCTTGTTTATTGATACAGCTGGGATTCGAAAAAAATCTCGAGTTGGAAAAGGAATTGAGCAAAAGGGAGTTTCGCAATCTATCAATCAAATTAAAGAGGCTGATGTTATTTTATTTGTGTTGGATAGCTCACAGCCGATTTCATCGCAGGATAAACACTTGGCTGGGCTGATTGAGGATTCAAAAAAACCGATTATTATTGTGGCAAATAAATGGGATCTTACGTCAGAAGGACATGAAGATTTTAGCTTTTTGCGGATTACAGATAAATCGCAGAAGTATAATGATGCGCGTGAACATTATCTACAATATATTACGAGGATTTTTAAGTTCGTGCGTTTTGCACCGATTGTGTATCTATCAGCTTTGACAGGAAGACATGTACTTCGATTGTTTCCGATGATTGAGAAAATTGATCATGAACGAAAAAAATGGCTTGACCCAGTAGAACTTGAAGAAGCATTTGAAAAGATTAAACGCAAACATTTGCCCACAAAAGGAAAGGGCGTACGACACCCACAAATATTTTCGATTAAACAAATTGCGATATCTCCTCCTGTGTTTGAGCTGAAGCTCAAAGCGAAGACGGATTTACATGAAACGTATTTGCGTTATTTGCAGCGACAGATTCGGCGTGTGTTTGGTTTTGAGGGGGTGCCGATGGTGTTTTATATAAAGAAGTAATGCGTAATTCGTAAAGCGTAATGCGGGATTTCGCCTTTGGCGATCGCTTTACGCATTACAAAATTCATATGAAAATTGTAATAGGCCTTGGTAATCCAGGCGATGAATACAAACTCACCCGACACAATGCTGGATACTTGGCTGTGGATTATTTAGCAGAACATTTTGAGTGTGAAGCATGGAGCTTAATGAAAAAGACAAATTGTTTTGTTGCTGATTGTACATTTGAGGGCACAAAGTTTTTGTTCGCAAAGCCGAATTCTTTTATGAATGAGTCCGGTCAATGTGTTTTCGCGCTTTTGAAATGGTACAAAATGGATCCAACAGATTTGATTGTTATTCATGATGATACTGATCTTGCGGTTGGTGGCATGAAAATTCAGTCTAACCGAGGGTCTGCAGGGCACAAAGGGATTGCATCTATTATTTCGCATGTTGGTAGTCAGGATTTTGAGCGGATTAGGCTTGGTGTGCGTCCGGATGGCGATGATACATCTTCTATTGATCTTGTTTTAAAGAATTTTTCTCCAGACGATTACAAAAAACTTATTTCAACTTTTTCCGGTGTGGAAGATTATGTTGAGGGGCTTGTTGTATAATAGGTTTTCAGTCACAAATTTTCAGATTGAATGATCAATTCTTCAAATAAGTTTTGCAGCCCTAGCAGTAGCTAAGGCAAAAAACTTTTTGTAGAATTGAGCTTCAATATGGAAATTTTGGCAAAGATCCTATTATACTACAAGCCCCTTGGGCTTGTAGTATAATAGGTTTTGGGCTTGTTAAAGAGAATTAAAAAGCCCCGAACCACATAGGTTCAGGGCTGCGTTCAACTCTTTTTGTGACGCTCGGCGTGTCCAATCAACATTCTGGACAGCTCGCTTGGCGATCGTCCAATCCCATTGAAAGCGCAGTCGCGCTCCATGCATTCGACACCAGTTCCGTGATCGAAACCGGTCAACTCCAGGGTAATACTGGAATTGTGGTTACACACGCTGAATTCATCAATCGGCTCGTGAATGATGATGCTGCACTTCAGACAGAATTGAATTTGTTTGTTACGATCGATCGGGGGTGAAGTGATCGAAATGACTTCCATGAACGCCTCCTTTTGACGTGACGCCATACTAACAGTTTTTGCAGCTTATGTCAAGCCCTCATACCGAACAAGACTACTGGATAGCATGCACATCTTTTCCGAAATTCGGCAGTGTTCGATTACGACAACTGCATAACCATTTTGGTTCGATGGAGCGTGCTTGGGGAGCGTCACATTCCGAACTTCAAAATGCACGCATTACAGATGGGTTGGTGAATGAGTTTATTGAACATCGTAAACGTTTTGATATTTCCAAATTTTCTAGCTTACTTTCAAAACAGGACATTCGGTTGGTCTGTTTTTTTGATGATGATTTTCCTGAATTGCTTTCACACATTTTTGATCCGCCAGCTGTGTTGTTTGTTCGTGGGTTTTTGAATCCAAGTATAGACATGCCGATTGCAGTGGTCGGCTCTCGGAAAATGTCGCATTATGGCGAGCAAATTATTGATACTATTATGCCATCTTTGGTGAAGTCTGGATGTTCTATTATTTCTGGATTGGCTTTGGGTGTGGATGGTCGCGCTCATGAACAGACTTTACAATCTGATGGATATACAGTTGCGGTTTTGGGTTCGGGAAATGACGATGCACATGTATATCCTCGACAACATGCGCAATTAGCAAAGAGAATTATTGAGTCTGGCGGAGCAGTGATTTCTGAATTCCCCCCACACACTCCCCCACTCAAACATCACTTTCCACTTCGTAATCGTATTATTTCAGGATTGTCGCGCGGGACATTTGTTGTTGAGGCTGCAGAAAAATCTGGTTCGTTGATTACAGCACGAGTTGCCTTGGAGCAAAATCGTGAGGTGTTTGCATCGCCTGGATCTGTATTTTCTCAAACCTCCAAGGGTTGTAATACATTAATTGCCATGGGTGCGCATTGTGTGACATCTTCGGAAGATATTTTGAATGTTTTTCAGATTGAAAGTGATGAGCAAACTCGCGTGGATTATGAACCAACATCTCCAGAAGAAGCTCTTATTTTGAGTCTTTTATCTCATGAAGCGTTGCATATTGATGATTGTATTGTGAAGGCGGATTTACCGGCAGCGCGCGTGATGACACTCTTGACAATGCTTGAAACAAAACGTATCGTCAAACAGATATCGGGAATGAGATACGTTCGTATCTCATTCCACTTATGAACTGATGAACGTAAGAACTTATGAACTCGGCAATCTCTCATTTGTAGCTGCCAATTTCAGTGCGTGAGTTCTTCAGTTCTTTGGTTCTTAAGTTCTTAAGTCGCGAGCTTTATGAAACTACTTATATTGGGCAATCCAGAAAGCCCTGGAAATCTAAGAATCATTGAGGAAGCCAACGCGCGCGATCATGAAGCTCGCGTTGTTCATATGGAATCGATTTCTCTTTCTGTGGACGAGCTTGGTGAACACATAATTGTTGATGGAAATGAGATTTCACACGATTCATTTGATGTAGCTTTTTTTCGTGATATGCATCCGCAGTTTATTTCTGCGTATCTTTCTCTTGCGCAAGCTTTGGAGCGCAAACATATTACGGTTGCAAATCCTGCTTTGATTGATGTGCCATTTGTGTGGAATAAGCTTCATCAAATGATGAAGTTGAAATCCGCGCAACTCCCTATTCCTCACACATCTTTTCTCACACATGAACCTTCCATAGATGCTGTGGAAGCCTCATTTACATTTCCGGTCATCATCAAACCGATTCACGGATCGCATGGGACTGACATTCGTCGCTGTGATACAATGAATGATGTACGGCGTGCTGTGGCTTCTGGCCCTGTAGGAACTTTTATTGTGCAAGAATACCTTGACGCTCCGCATGATTTTCGTGTGTTTGTTGTTGATGGTGTTGCGCTTGGAGCTGTGAAAAAAATTCCTGTTGATGGAGAGTTTCGATCGAATACAGACTTAGGTTCACAATTCGAATCATTTGACATGACAGATAACATGCGAGATATTGCTGTTTCTGCTGCGGCTGTGTTACACATTCCTGTTGCTGGGGTTGATATGCGCGAGCATGAAGGAGTTATGAAGATCTTGGAAGTAAATCGCAATCCAGGTTTCCAGCATTTTGAGATGGCTACTGGTATCGATGTTGCTGCTGAAATCATGGATTTTCTTGCTCAGGTAGTTCGTAAAGCGTAATGCGCAAAGCGTAAAGCGATCGCCGAAGGCGAAATCCCTCTTTACGCATTACGCTTTACTCGTTACGAAAAATTATGAAACTTGTCATCGTAGAGTCCCCAACCAAAGCCAAAACTATCACGAAATTTTTACCCAAAGAATACGTTGTTGAATCTTCGTATGGCCATCTTCGTGATCTCCCTAAAAAAACTATGGGGATTGATACTGAAGGTGATTTTGAGCCGGAGTATGACGTGATGCCTGATAAGAAAAAGCAGGTTGCGAAATTGCGGAAGTTAGCGAAAGAGTCGGATGAGATTTTGTTTGCTACTGATGAAGATCGCGAGGGAGAGGCTATTTCTTGGCACTTAGCTCACATTTTGAAATTAGATCCTGCGAAAGTTAAGCGTATTGCGTTTCATGAAATTACCAAAAAAGCCATTTTAAAAGCTTTGGAAAATCCTCGTAAAATTGACTTGGCTCGTGTTGATGCGCAGCAAGCGCGACGTGTTTTGGATCGATTGGTTGGATATGAGTTATCCCCTTTTCTGTGGAAGAAAGTTACGCGGGGATTGTCTGCAGGTCGTGTGCAATCTGTTGCCGTTCGTTTGATTGTTGAGCGCGAGCGTGAAATTCGTAAATTTAAACCAGACGAATATTGGAGTATTGATGGGATGTTTCTTTCTGATAATGCAAAAGATCATCCGCTTGAAGGTGCATTATTTAAAATTGATGATGAGAAATTGGAGAAGTTGAGTATAGGAAATGAAAAGGATGCGCATGCGATTGTGGATGCATGCAAGGACAAGAAAGCAAAAATCAAAAGCATTGAACAGAAGGATAAAAAGCGAAATCCAAATGCGCCTTTTACCACTTCTACTCTGCAACAAGCAGCTCATTCAAAATTTGGATGGTCGGCGAAAAATATCATGCGTTTAGCGCAACAATTGTATGAAGGTA
This sequence comes from uncultured Gammaproteobacteria bacterium, assembly GCA_964536205.1. GTDB lineage: Bacteria > Patescibacteriota > Patescibacteriia > Magasanikbacterales. Next base: position 58,091 of record CAZHVT010000004.1, on the reverse strand, counting down.
TTGAAACTCCCGGTGAAGAAGGAACGACTGGTTTGATTACGTATATGCGTACGGATTCTGTGAATTTATCAGAAGAGTATTTGGCAGCAGCGCGAGATTATGCAAAACATACGTTTTCTGACAAATATATTCCAGAGAAACCTCATCAATATAAGACGAAGTCAAAATCTGCGCAGGAGGCGCATGAGGCGATTCGTCCAACACATGTTGAGCTAACTCCAGACAAGTTGAAAGATTCTTTGAATGACCAACAATGGAAATTGTATGATTTGATTTGGCGTCGAGCGTTGGCATCTCAAATGAATCCTGCACAATCTCGATTAACAACCATTTTGATGAACATTGATGGTTCTGATAAAAAAACATATACCTACAAAACAACAGGAAGTGTGATTGTGTTTGATGGATTTTTGGCGGTGTATCCCGAGCAATTGAAAGATCGTACGCTTCCTGAATTAAAAGAAGGAGAGGAATTGACCGTACAATCCATCATTCCAGAACAACATTTCACTGAACCTCCTCCACGATTTAATGATGCAAGTTTGGTGAAGATTTTGGAGGAACATGGCATTGGGCGTCCTTCAACATATGCACCGACTATTGCGACGATTGAAGCGCGTGGTTATGTTGAGCGTTTGGATCGACGTCGATTCTCCCCTACTGATATTGGTGAGGTGGTGAATGATGTGCTTGTGGCGCATTTTCCCAAAATTGTGGATTACGATTTTACGGCTCATATGGAGGAACAGTTTGATGATATTGCGGATGGTGAGAAAAAATGGAAACCGATCATCAAAGATTTTTATAAACCATTTAAAGATAATCTTGAGAAGAAGACTGAAGAAGTGAAAAAAGAAGATATTGTGATGGAGAAAACGGATAAGAAATGTAGTGAGTGTGGAAAGGATGTGATTATTCGTGTGGGGCGTTATGGGAAATTTTATGCGTGTTCAGGATATCCAGATTGCAAGCATACAGAGCCGCTTGAAAAAGATAAGAAAGAAAAAGCTGTGCCAAAGGAAATTGGTGTTCCGTGTTTTACATGCAAAGCTCCATTGGTTGAGAGAAAGACTCGGCGTGGTAAGATATTCTATGGATGTTCAACATATCCAACATGTGATTATGCGCTGTGGGGGATGCCTCTTGAGAATCAATTTTGTGAAGCATGTAAATCTGTTTTGATGGCGTCTGGGAAAACAAAGGTGAAGTGTTCGAATTATAAGGAATGTGATTTTTCTAGAAAAAAGACAGAGGAAGATGAGAAGCAGATTGCCACACAATTAGCGCGAGTTAAGAAACCCGAAGCTCCTGCAGAAAAGGAACAAGAATCATGAAGTATGAATAATGAGGTATGGGAATGTGTCGCGTAGCGACGATTTATAATTACTGGGCGTCGCCCAACCCCCTCTTAGTCCATTATTCATAATTCTTGATTCATAATTCCTCACAATGGCTAGCGAATACGACCAACTCATCAGCACCATCAAAGCGTACCACAAAGACGCTGATTTTGATTTGGTAGAAAAAGCCTACAAGCTTGCAGTTGATGCACATAAAGGACAGCGGCGCATGTCTGGCGAGCCATATGTCAATCATCCTCTTCGTACAGCGATTACTCTAGCTGAAATGGAATTGCAATTACCAATTGTGATTGCAGGGATGCTGCATGATGTTCCAGAAGACACTGATGTTACTTTGGAAACCATCACAAAGGAATTTGGTGAGGACGTTGGTTCGATTGTTGAGGGTGTTACGAAGGTCGGTAAGGTGAAGTATCGCGGTGTTTCTCGCTATGTTGAGAATATGCGGCGTTTTTTTATTGCTATGGCTGCAGACGCTCGATCTTTGATCGTGAAGTTTGCTGATCGTATTGATAATCTCCGTACACTTGAATCTCTTCCTCCAAAAAAACAGTATCGAATTGCACTGGAATCACTTGAGATTTTTTCTCCTGTTGCCTCACGTTTGGGGATGGGTGAAATGAAGGGAACGATCGAGGATTTAGCATTTCAATATGTATATCCGAAACGTTTTGATTATGTGAAGAAAATTGTGCAACAGAGGTATGATGCTAAGAATGAGTATATCAATACGGTGATGAAAATTGCGCAAAAGGAATTGAAACGTTCTGGGATTCAGATGAAATCTATGGTTGGTCGATTGAAACATTTGTATTCGTTACATCGAAAATTGGAAAAATATGATCGAGATATTACAAAGATTTATGATTTGATTGCGATTCGAGTGATCGTGCCGGATGTTGCGCAGTGTTATAGCACGCTTGGTGTTTTGCATAATTTGTGGAAACCTTTGAAGGGACGAATTAAAGATTATATTTCTCAACCAAAACCAAATGGATATCAATCATTGCATACGACGGTTTTTGCGATGGGTGGTGAAATTGTGGAGTTTCAGATTCGAACCGAAGAAATGCATGAAGCGGCCGAGTATGGTTTGGCTGCGCATTGGCATTATAATGAGAATGCGAAAACTTCAAAAATGCCAGAACGACACAGGCGCTGGATTGATGAGTTAGCTCGTGTGCATAAAGAAATGGTGAAGGGCCTGAAGGATATAGAATCGATTAAATTGGATTTTTTTCAGAGTCGTATTTTTGTCATTACTCCTAAAGGTGATGTTATTGATTTGCCGGAAGATGCTACGCCGGTTGATTTTGCATATGCGATTCATACAGATATTGGAAATAAATGTTCTGGAGCTCGTGTGAATGGCGAGCTTACTCGACTTGATACACCTTTGAAAAGTGGTGATGTGGTTGAGGTAATAACTGATAAGAACCGAAAGGGTCCAAGTGCAGATTGGATCAATTTTGTGAAAACATCTATCGCGAAATCTCGCATTCGTACGCATGCGAAGAAGTCTATTTCTGATTGGATTAAGGGAGTTTTGCCTAAAAAATAGTTCGAAAAAACCAGAAAACTAGAAAGCTAGAAATCGAAAGTGGCTCTGCTGCTTTTTTGATTTCTTGTTTTTTAGATTCTTCGCTTTCTCGATACCTCTCACTTACCCATAAAATGCCATAAATACCACTTATTTTAGTAGAGCAACAAGATGTTCGTAGGGGTTGACAAAAGGCTGTTTTTGTGGTATTATTTTTGGTTAATTTAGTGTAAAATAATGTTATATCAGATTTGTTTTTGAGGATAGTTGTGTGGAGATGACATTGTGTCATCTTCGAACGATCTTTCATCAAAACAAAAAGTAAACTAAATTTCATAGGAGGTTTCATTGAAAAATGATAAACGAGTAATTGTGATGCATCGACAGCCACATCTGGATGAGCTTTGTGCTCTGATCTTGCTTCGTCACTTTGGCGAAAGCATGGGTGTGGATCTTACCACTCCTCATCATCTCATTGATGCTACTGGCACATTGAGTTGGGACAATCCGGAGATTCGAGATCTGCTCGAGGAGCAGGGTTACTGCGACTGGAAAGATGCGGACGCCGGGCGCAATGACCTGGGTGTGTATCCGAAATTCGATGATATTCGGATCTGCAATTTGACTGCCGATGAGCTCGAGGAACATTGCGGGATTCTGTTCGTGGGTACTGGTGGTGGTCGATTCGACGAGCATCCGGATCCGGAACTCGGACGTGAGGTCAACACCTCTAGCATTCGGCTGATTGCCGATGCGCTTGGCGATAATCTTCCTGCGCAGCTCGAGGATTTTGTGGAGTACGTCGACGAAGAAGATGCACGCCACAAGCGCATGTACTGCGGACCACTCGAGCTTTCACAGCTCGTGCGGATGATGCAGAACATCAATACGCCTGATGACCCGATCTATGACTTCCTCGAGAAGCTCGTGATCGGACGCATGCGTTGGCCGGCACATGTTGCCCCAGCAGACCTTGCTCACCCCACTTCTGTATATGAGGTGGTGATGCAGTTCATGAAGGAGCAGTTCGGAGAGGAAGGTCAGACGTTCTACTCTGCAACTCCCGATGCGCTGGCGCAAGAGTTGGATTGCAAAAGCAATCCGGCCATGGAGCAGCTGCTCACGTACTGTCGGCATCTCGAGCAGAGAGTCCGAGAGAACAAGATCGAGCTTTACGAGTTCGCGATGTTTCCCCGACTGATGTTTGCCGAACCTGGCAGTCTGTCGGAGCATAGTGATTTGTGGCGTACCGATCGACCTGTTCAGATGCAGATGCTCGTCATCATGAAGCATGTTGAGCAACAGCACTTCTTCACGGTTGGCCGCGCTGAGTATGACGCGAACAAAGAACTCGTCGACATTCCTGTAGGTCGCAAGACCATGAAGATCGTATTTCTCGAAACGACAACGTTCGGTCTCGACCGATGCGCAAGGAAGTTCGATCAAGCTGCGATCATTGTCATCCGAAATCCGGAGACTGGTCATGTCGTGATTTTGACGAATTTCCGCGTTCTCAAGAAGCTCAACGTCGGCCGGATCAACAGCGATACGAATCGTAAAACCTATCTCGATCAGCTTACGCGGATGATCCGCATGGCTGAACGTCGACATGGAACGACGACTCTCTACGGCTACAACAAGCATCAGCTGATTGCTGAAGGTCAGATTCCGGGTGCTGAAAACTGGTTCTACGATGCGCGCATACCACTGCTTGCCAACGGTACGCGCTCTGCATTGAACATCAAGCCAACCACGATTCCGTGGGAGGAGCTGAAGGACCTGGTTCTGATCGCATTCGACAGCCGACGAATGGCTCCCGAATGCATCGCTGATGGCGTATGCGCTGGTGTTGCATGCTCCACAAAGATGTTTCGCCACAGCCTGAAGCGCTGTGACGATGTCATGAACCCGCCGCGACCGGATGGCCCTGTGCCACACAGCTCATTCCTTTCCGGATTGGGTAGTCGCTAGTCCACCCCCCCAGACTTCGATATTTTTATCAACTACGGTTGAGGAATATATCGAAGTCTTTTTTTGTTAACGACAGAAATCTTCGATTTCGTGATCGTTTACAATGCATCAAAGCCCAGCAGGCTTATGTAGAAAGCTTGAATGACGTGCTACACGCTTTTTTAGAAACTACGCATGTACCTGGCTGAAGAGGCGAGGCACATCGCAAACCAAAAAAGCGGCTTAACCGCTCTTTGAATTTCAATCTCAACCTACCCCAAAATCTTCTGCACAACCCCATTCATCTCCTCATCTGAAAAGAAATCAATCTTCACACTTCCCTTTCCTTTTGTATTTGTCACATACACTTTCGTGCCCAATTTTTCACGGAGACGTTCTTCAAGTGCGTTTAGTAATGGATCTCGTCGCCCCAGTTTTGTTCGATGCTTTCGTACCATCTGTTCTGTTGCGCGTGTTGAAATTTGCTTATCCCCTGCAATATCGTAGAACGCTTTTAGTTGTTGTCTGATAGTTGGCAAGCCTAACAATGCGCGCGCCTTTGTATGTGAAATTTTTCCTTCACTCAATCCTTTTTGAACATCCTGTGGCAAATCTAACAATCGAATTGTATTTGCAACATACGATCTACTTTTACCAACCTGCGATCCAACCTCTGCCTGCGTCATTCCAAATTCGTCTGTTAATCGTTGATATGCAAAAGCTTCTTCAAGTGGATTCAAATTTTTTCTCTGAATGTTCTCAACGAGAGAAATTTCTAGCTCCTGTTTTTTATCAACCGGTTTTACTGTACATGGCACTCGTGTCATACCGATCATCTGTGATGCACGAAAACGTCTCTCTCCTGCGATAATTTGATACATCCCATCCTCTTCCTCTTTCACAACAAGCGGTTGCAAAATTCCATGCTTTTCAATTGATTGTACTAAATCTTGTAATTCATCTATGCCGAACTGTTTACGCGGCTGATCTGGGTTTGCATGAATCTGCGAGACAGGAATCATAAGACTCCCCTCTTGTACCGACTGTTTTTCTTCAACCTTGGTCGTCGGTTTTTTTGAAGCCTTTTTGCTTCCGGATGTCTTTGATCCAATAAGTGCGTTCAATCCTTTTCCTAATGCCATATAATTGACGTTGTCAATAAATTACAAGTACCAAATTCCAAATAATAAACAATATTCAAATTCTAATGTTCAAATTACACATATCGTTTTTTGGAGCTTGAGATTTGTTTGAACATTGTTATTTGTTTTTTGGTCATTCCGCTTTGCGGTTATTCCCACCTTTGGGTTTCTACGATTTCTTTTGCTAGGCGTTGATATGCGTTTGACGCTTTTGACCGCGGGTCGTATTCCAAAATTGATTGTCCGAAACTTGGAGCTTCGGCGAGACGGACAGTTCTTGGAATAACCGATCTGAAAATTTTGTCTGGGAAAAATTTATATAATTCATGCATCACCTCTGTGGATAATTTATTTCGTTTATCAAACATAGTGAGGGCTGTGCCTAAAATCTTTAATTCTGGCTTGATGTGTTCTTTAACAAGTTTGATGGTATTCATGAGTTGCCCCAACCCTTCCAACGCATAATATTCTGCTTGTACTGGAATTAAAACCTCATCTGACGCAATCAAGCCGTTGATGGTAAGCAATCCAAGTGACGGCGGACAATCGATAATAATATAATCATATCCATGTTTCACCTCATCAATTGCATCGGCCAGACGATATTCTCGACGATCTGCATTTACTAATTCTACCGAAGCTCCTGCCAAATCTGGTGTAGATGGTGCCACGCGATATCCCTGGATAGATGTATTTCTGATAATTTCCGGCATCCGAGCCTCACCAATCAAACAATGATAAATACCCAACTCCAATTCTTTGTGATTGATACCAAGCCCTGCGCTTGCATTAGCCTGCGGATCCAAATCCACCAATAACACAGATTTCCCCATGTTTGCCAAAAACGCACCCACATTAATGGATGTTGTTGTCTTACCAACGCCCCCCTTCTGATTGACGACAGAAATGATTCGTGACATACCTTGACTTCATTATACACGAAACCCAACTTTATTGACAATAATTACCGCTCAAGTTATACTTATGCGCGTAACAGATTGGTGGGAATAGTTTCGACGCTCACAAACGAGATACAGCTTGTATCAGATGGGATGAGATATGCCTATCTGGATTGAGTGACGAAATGAGTCGTATTCAACGAGGGAAGATAGGTATAGCTCGCCCATCTGATCAAACTGTAAGTCTGTAGGCCGGGATGGCGGAACTGGTAGACGCGTTGGACTCAAAATCCAATGAGCGCAAGCTCGTGAGAGTTCAAGTCTCTCTCCCGGTACCACAACTACGTATATAGCATCAACGGATCTGTATTTCGCGGAAAGATTCTGTTTTCAGATTTTTTCCGCGGGGTAGAGCAGTTGGCAGCTCGGCAGGCCCATAACCTGCAGGTCGCCGGTTCGAGTCCGACCCCCGCAATAAAAAATCGAATCTCATGATTCGGTTTTTTATTTGAACAATTTACTGATTTCAATTATCATACCTTCATGTTTCAAGTACTCTTTTTCGACTTTTTTATTCTCGGAGGTATTGTCCTGTCCTTTTGGCTGACAGGATATTTTTTGCATCATCATTCTTGTAAGTCGAAAAAACCGTATCCGTGCTGGCTGCTCGCTGTGATTGTGTTGATTCCAGGATTGATTTTAATTTATGGTAGTTTTATTGAATCTCGGATGTTGGTTGTGCGTGAATATGATTATTCCTTCCCTGCTGAAAAGGCTCTGAAGTCCCCAAAGAAAGTTGTGTTGATTTCTGATATTCATGTTGGTCCATACAAGAAAAGAGATTTTTCTACTCGTGTCGTGAACAAGATTGCAGAGATTGAGCCAGATTTAATTTTAATGGCTGGTGATTATTTCTTGGGAGATCATGCGAATGAAGCGCGTTATCATTTTGAGCCGTATGGTGAATTGCCTTTGATTGCGCCGACCGTTGCTGTTTTGGGAAATCATGCTTTTCGAGTTGGTATTCCCGGAAAACATATTCCGGATTATGAAGAGGCAGACGACGTGCGAACGGTTTTGCAAGATTTAGGAATACTAGGATTAGAGGACGCTGTTGCAAAGTTTTTTGATGAGGATCCTTTGTATATTGTTGGTGCACAAGATATCTGGAGTGAGGCTGATGATTTTGATTCGATAGAGTTGCCTGATCGATCTGCACGTACAATTGTAATCAGTCATAATCCGGATTTAATTTTGGATGCGCAAGACAAAGTTGATATGGTAGTTTCTGGACATACGCACGGCGGGCAGATTCGCTTGCCTGGAATTGGTCCACTTGCTAAACCAGGCCCTACACAGCTACCAAGAGATACATTTAAAGGTGCATCTAAATTTGGAGAGACAACATTGTATGTAACGGCTGGTTTAGGAGAATCTGGACCTCGCGCACGCCTGTTTAATCCTCCTGAAATTGTCCTCATGACATTACATTGACGATCATTTCAATTTCTCTTATACTATCGCCGTTAGCAATCATAAAGCTATTGACTACCAGGGTAGCTCAGAAGGTTAGAGCGCAGGACTCATAAGCCTGAGGTCGGGAGTTCAATTCTCCCCCCTGGTAGTCAGAAGCTTTTCTGCAAACAAAAAACCGGCACAATGCCGGTTTTTTGCTCTTCCCATTTCTCCTCAAAAACTTCAATACATTGAAATTTTAGTTGGAGTGACGTGCCATAGCACGCCCTCTGGTTTAAAGAATGGGACGCTCGACTGTGACATCGAGACGCTCTCCCTCATCGCTGTTCGGATCTGGGTTTTCCCAGACCTTTACCAGCTCTCCACCGACCACGTGAAATACGCAATGAAGACCGAACGTGCCATTGGCACGCCGACCCGGGTGATTGAGAAAAACACCGAACTCACAACCACTCAAAGCGGCTGCCAAGTAGTGCGGCGCACCGGCCACGGCGTAGACGAAGTCTCCTTCATCTACCGACTCGATGAGCGATTTCAAACCACCCACCTCATCGAAAACGACTTCCTGTCGCTTTACCTCAACGTCTCCGTGCAGATCCAAGATAGCCTTGGTCTGCGCCGGGGACAGCTCGTGACGACTGATCCAAAAGATCATGTGCCTCCTAAAACCCATTTCTTTTACCCCGGGTCAGGGCTTTTATTTGTAACTCCTCACGGATGCTTAATTTTCATTAATCTTTCCGATTTGGAGCCCCGAACCGCGTTGGTTCGGGACTGCGCGAGGATCCGTAGACCCTCGATATGTGTTGTTAATTTCTAGCAGAGGCTTGAGCCGCTGCATGCCCAGAACAGAAAGATGATTGTTACCAGCGAAATCGCTGTAATCGTCATGTCTCGATGAATCCCTGGCCAGTCCATTCTCTCTCCTCCCCATTTCTTTCCACCCGGGGTTAGGTGTAACCAGTAGATCTCCTCACGAGTCTGAACGAATACTGTGCTCAGAGATCGAGTTGGAGCCGCGAACCATGTTGGTTCGCGGCTGCGTTGTGAGGATCCGTAGATCCTCGGATACACACCTCTCCTAGCGGAAAGCTGCGTACATGATGCAGACAAGCGCCTGACCCAGAATGAGTTCGATTCCCATCATTTCTCCTTTTATTGTGTTTTCACCTGACTCTTGATCTCACCCTTCTTAGGTGAACGTCCTGGGAACGAGTTTCCCGAGACCTTTGCACAGCATGATGATCGCCTTGAATGGCAGCAAGAACATGTCCCACGCCGAGTATTTGAACATCACGACTGCGCTGATCATGGCATAGAAGATGCACAGACCAGCCCAAAGGCAGACTAGCGCCCAGACATTGCCCAGAAAACTCTCCATCTCTCCTCCTGTGAATGAATCCTCGTGACTTCGCAATTCAGGACTGCGAAATCGATTTGGATCCCTGTACCACGTTGGGTACAGGGCTTGCCGCGACGCATATGCTGCTCGCGGGTTAGGGTTGAGTCATGGGTTGTTGCCGCGGTTGTTGTTTTGGTTACCTCTGCGTCCTCGCAGTGCATTCCAGAGTCCGACCAGAGCCTCACGAATGAAAGCTCGAATCTGGACCAACACCCAACGGATGGCTTTTCCGATCATCTTGAACGGCCATCTCCAGACTTTGTTCGCCCACTTTTGACCACCCACCATGTGAGCAATCGCGCCGAGGCAGAACCAGCACATGGTCAGTACGACCAACAAATTCATCAATTCCGGGTTCATTACCTCTCCTGACTATGTGTTTTTCAAAGGTCTTTGAGTGTGTCTCCTCACGAAAGCTGAATCGAATGATTAAGCTTTCAAGTTGGAGAGGTGTCGCTAGGTTCGTAAACCGCGACACCCCCGCCAGCCACCCTTACAGGATGACGGCGCCGACCAAAACGGCCAGCTGGATAATGCCAAACGTCAACATTTGCATCTCCATGCCCTTATTCTTTTGCCCCAGGGATGGGGTTAATGATCCTCACGGTCTCTCAACACTTTGTTGAGCAACCGAGTTAGATCCGCGAACTTGACCTTGGTCTTGCTCGCGGGTTATGTGGTCTGTTTCACAACAGTCCAGAGTTTGTAGATTCGGGGTTGGCCGAAGCCGAGGATTATTCGTCACGATGACGAGACCGCTTCGATGCGGCCCGACGCTCGCGGCGCCGATCCTTACTCGACAGGCCGATCTCGGCCTTGTGCTGAGCGAGGTAACCCTCCGAGAAACCAGTATCAACCGGCTTCCGACGCGGCTTGGCAGAACGAGTCTTCTTGACCCGCTCCGGCTCCGGACCCATGAGGTCCAGTGCTGTCTGCCAGAAACCCGGCAAGCCACCTTTGCGTCTGGCATACTGCTTCTGCGCGCGCTTCAACTGCGCGCGCGTCACTGTGATGCCATCACCTACGACTACGGAATTCTTACTCATGCTCGCTCCACTCCCCTTTCTTTTAGCCCGGGAACAGGCTCAATATGAAAGCTAACGCCAGCGACCTGCCAGCGATTGCTCGAACTTTCGTTCTTCGAAGTAGCGCTGTTTCAACGCGCTTGGGTCGAAGAGAAACTCCTCGATCAGACCCATTCTGCAATCCACTTTCGTCCGTACCCACAGGTATCGGAAAAAGAAAATTGCCTCACGTTGCTCGTCCAGCCAGTGCTGGATAACGCGCTTTATTTTTCGCAACATTCGCCGCATGTCATCTCCAAAACCTACGTCTTGTAATGTTCTCGTACTACTTCATGTAATACGCGCATATACTATCATGTTTTTGTTATTTTGTCAATGGTAGTCTTACCCTTTCTTTTCTTTTTTTGGTTATTTTGCTAAATTTAGTATTATATTTGATACTAATTTTGTAATAATATATGCAACAAAATGTGCTTTTTTAGCGTTCATAATCCACAAATGACTTTTTGTAGGAAATCTGCTATACTATATTCCAATAAAATTAGTCTTTTATGCTAATCGCCACTCATGTCGCAGTTGGAGCAGTTGTAGCTCAAAATAGCCCTACGGCTTTCTGGGCCTTTGTTTTGGGCTTTATTTCGCATCTTTTGATCGACATGATTCCTCATGGCGATGCTCATTTGTATAAGGAATATAAAAGTGGCAAGAAGATGAAACAGGCCCTTGCTAAGGTAAGTTTTGATGCACTTGCTGCTGTTATGCTCGTCGCTTGGGTTTTTGCTTATGTTCCAAATGTAAATGCTACTATTGTTGCGTGGGGATTAGTTGGTTCTGTACTCCCCGATTTGTTGGTTGGATTGTGTGAGTTATATAAACATCCGTGGCTGGAAGCATTTCATCGTGTGCATTTCTGGTTTCATAATTATTTTGTTGACAGAAAAAAAGACATGTCTTTGAAACATGGCTTTGTGATGCAGGCGTTTTTGTTGGCGATCTTAGTTAAGGTGATTATTTAATGTTGTACGATGTACGCCATACGTTCTACAAAAAAAACGGCTTACGCCGTTTTTTAAACTACTACCTGCTACCTGCTAAAACAACCTTATTATCCATTCAATTCCTGTCGTGAGAAGCGTCATTACCGTGGATGCAAGAAGTACACCCGCAGCGAGCGCGGCGAGTGATTTCTTTTTTGGGAATCCGAATACATACGCTGCCGCAGCTCCCGTCCACCCCCCTGTCATCGGTAATGGAATTCCTACAAATAAAATTAGTCCGAGTACTCCCCAGTGCTCGTACTTTCCCTTAAAAATTCTACGGGCCCTGGCGAGATATTTTTCTAGCATCGGTCCGATCTTAGGAATCTTTTCGATGACTTTGTCGCCGAACATGTGTAATCCTAAAAATACGATTGCGGCTGCGATGAAATTTCCTGCAGCTCCAAATATGAATGTAGTAATAATTGACTGATCGTATACCGTGAGTCCAAGCGGAATAGCACCACGAACCTCAATGATGGGGAGCATTGCGAGTAAAAAGATTTTTATTTGCGGTGCGAGTGAAATCCAAAATGACATATTATTCTGATGATTCTTGAGCCCAAAGTAATAAACGCTCTGCTTCAGTGAATCGATCTAAATGACCCGGCGCTCCCATCACAATCACCTGTCGAATTGCGCCGTTTATATCTCGCGCCTCCATAGCAAAATGAAATCCTGCTTCTGGAATGTGTCCTGTTTTTGCGCCAATGATTGTGTCTCCATCAAATGGCAGAACCCCAATCTTAAAAGCGTTTGTTGAAAATACTTTTTTGTTTTTCTCTCCGTTTGAAAATACATATTCTGAATCTCCCATCACTTCTGCTAAATCTGGATGTGCGAGTGCAGCTTTTAACAACCTATATGCATCGCGCGCTGTCCCAACATTTTTTGGGTCTAACCCTGATGGTCCGACAAATCGTGAGTTTGTTAACCCTAATTCCTGTCCGACCTGATTCATTCGACCAATATAATATTCTCTTGTAAATCCAGATGCTCGTATGAGCGTATGCGCAGCTGAATTTGATGATCCTACCAACGCCAAACCTAACAAATCTCTATGCGTCACCACATCTCCAACCGCGAGTGCTGAAAATTCCTCAATAACATCTTCTTCAATAATTTCAATTTCTGTATCAAGATTTGTTTCTGTTCCTACAAATGTGAGCGCTGTTGCGAGCTTTGTAATGCTTGCATATGGCACGACTGTATCTGCCTGATATTCGTATAAAATTGCTTCTGATGTGTTATCTACCACAAGAGCTGCCCGCCCATTTAATTTTTCTGGAGAAGCTTTATCAATTCTTTTTTGTACAACTTCTCTATCGCCTAATCGCGGCATTCCGCGTGCACGAGAAATTGTTTGAGTATCAGCAGCTAATGCCACAGGTGTGACACTGAATGATGGAGTACTGCGCGGTTCGTCTACAATTCCAACTGAAACGCCCAATGCGCTGATGAGTGAGAGTACTATCTGAATCATGTGTGTTCTTTAGTTTGCTGATCGACAACCTCTTGTAATCTCTCAATCAAATCATCTGATGCGAGCTTTTCGTGATTTGGTAACTGACTTGCATCTTGCACACCGAGATATCGGAGAAAATCTAATGTGACTGAATATTTTGGCTCGATGGCTCCAGCTGATTCTTCCACAAATCCTCGCATCAATAAATTTCTCAAAATGATTGTGCAATTTACACCTCGAATCATTTCGATTTCTGGTTTGATGATGGGACCGCGATACGCGATGATAGTGAGGGTTTCTAGTTGTGGTCGCGTGAGATCCCCTGTAACTTCGCTGTTTAAATATTCTGCGATTGTTGGTGCGATATGTGGATTTGTCGCTAATCGTACTTTTGATCCTGATCGCATTAATACAACCCCACTTTTGTCGTGGTATTTTTCCTCAATTGTTTTGAGGTGCTGCTCAACTTCCTCAATTTTCAGGTTGGTTGTGTCAGCTATTTTTTTTGCGCTCATTTCTGATCCTGCCACAAATAATAACGCTTCTATTGTAGATTCATTCGTGTTCATACCTTTTCGATTATCATGTCCTCAAATAGATTTGTTTGTTTTACATCGATTGATCGATTTTTCACGAGCTCCAGCAAAGCCAAAAAACTCACTATCGCATCCACCCGCGTTCCCTGATCCAGTGCCTCGCGAAACGTCATGGTGGCTTGTTTTGTTAATCGCTCTTTAATATGCGAAATCTTTTCATTGATGGAAACTACGCGCTCAACCTGAACTTTTGGTAAAGACAATAGCGGCTCTAACCTCTTAAGTATATTTAGCATCGCATCTTCCAGATCTTCTGCTTTTAGTGATTGAGGTGGATAAAATCCTGTTGCGAGCTGTGGTCCTTTTATTTTTCCAAAAAATGATGTTTGTGAACTTGCCACCCTTCCCTCGATTACTTTTGCTGCATCGATATATGCCTTATACATCCTTAACTGCGATTCGAGCGATAATCCATCATCCTCTTCTTCGGGTCCCAAACGAGGGAGTAGTGCCTTTGATTTGATGTACAGTAATCGCGATGCAACTAACAAGAAATCTGCTAATTCTTGTGCTGGCAATTCATGATGCGTATCGATATATTCCAAAAATTGTTCTGCCACCGTACTTAATGAAATCTCTGTGATGTCTAATTTTTGCGCTTCAATTAACTCCAACAACACACCAAATGGACCTTCGAATTGCTCTGTCTTCACGCTGTATTCTGTTGATGTTTCAGTTGGTGATGTTGACGCCATACTTTATTAGATTGATGATTCCGAGTGTGATTGAGATGAGAAATGAAATAGTGGATGCATATACGAGTATTGATATGTCGTATGCGACTGCTACCAAAATAAGTGTGACGCCGAGTGTTTGAAACATCATTTTGAATTTGCCATACCACGAAGGACATGCAATTTTCCCTCGACATTTTTTTCTGTATCCTCCTGTCAAAAAAATCACTTCCATCAAGATAATGATAACTGCGATAATTGGATGGATGTAACGCACGACCAATACTGCCAAAGATGATCCGATTAATAGCTTGTCTGCGACTGGATCATACAAGGTTCCCCACTCTGTTACTTTTTTTCGAACTCGTGCGAGTGATCCATCCAACACATCTGTGAATGCTGTTGCGATAAATAACGGAATTCCGATATTATAATTTTCTATCAGAATCAAAAATACAACCAGCGGTGTGAGTACGAATCTGGCAATCGTAATTGCATTTGGCGTAACCCATCGTGGTATCAACGGTAAAAATGTAACCGCCATGATTTTGTCATGCGGAAATAACTCCTCCCTCATATAGATTATTTTTGGATTTTGATGTGTGCTTCATCGAGACGATGTTCTGGAACTGGACTTGGTGCACCCATCAATAGGTCATTTCCATCTCCAGTTTTTGGGAATGGAATAACTTCGCGAATGCTTGGTTCGTTGAGTAATACCATCAATAACCGTCCGAGTCCTGGAGCAATTCCGCCGTGTGGTGGTACGCCGTATTCAAATGCGCGTAACAAATGTCCGAATTTGATTTCCTGTTGTTTTTCATCAACACCCAGCATGGTGAAAATTTTCTTTTGCAATTCTGGATCATGAATACGAATACTTCCTCCCCCAACTTCGTATCCATTCAATACTAAATCATATGCATATGAACGCACTGATAATGGATCTGATTCGAGCTTATCCATGTCATCTGGATGCGGCATGGTGAACGGATGATGAGATGATGCGAGTTTTCCATCTCCAGCATCTTCAAATAATGGGAAGTCTACTACCCACAGAAATGCGAGTTCTGACGGATCATCTTTATTATTTCTGATGTCAGGTTTGTCTGTACCGAATTTTTCCATCGCTTCGGCATAGGTCATGATGGGAAATTCTTTTGATTGTAATCGCGGGCAATTTTTTACAAACTCTGCCCATTCTGGCCAATCTTTATCTGTCACTTTGTAGTTTTGAATTTGTTCTATGAGTGTTACAAAAATCTTTTCCGCTGTCTCCATCACTTCTTCTTGTTTCACAAAACTCATTTCAATATCAAGTTGAATGAATTCTTGATGACGATCTGCACGTACATCTTCATCGCGGAAACATCGTGCGATTTGAAAATACCTTTCTAACCCACCAACCATCAACAACTGCTTGAATTGTTGTGGAGATTGTGGCAATACGTAAAATTCTCCTGGTTTATTTCTCGCAGGTACGAGATATTCGCGAGCTCCTTCTGGTGTGCCTTTTGTGAGAACTGGCGTGTCAATTTCAAGGAATTCTAAATCGCGCATGATATCCCGAATCATTGAGAATACTTGTGATCGTACCACCATGTTGCGGCGTACACGATTTCGGCGCATGTCTAAATAGCGATATTCTAATCGCAATTCTTCTTTTATTTCTGTGCCATCTGTTTCTAATGGAAACGGAGGAGTTTCCGATGAGTTGATTATTTCCAATGCGCTTACAACCAACTCCACATCGCCAAATGGTTTATCAGCCTTCACCATTTTTTCAGGGCGTTTCACAACTTTTCCTGTAATCGATACCACAAATTGTGGTCGGATTTCAGCTGCGATAGCCTTTGCCTCATCAGATGCATCAGGAAGTAATGTGCATTGAATCACGCCCGTGCGATCCTTGAGTTCGATGAATACCATCTTCCCCATGTCACGCCGCGTATCGACCCAACCTATCAACCTTACTTCATTGTCGACGTTGTTGTGCGTCTCTTTTATTAGAGTTCTTTTCATAAAATTCCTTAAATTACTGTCTTAGTATACTCGAAATTCAAAATCACGTCTACTGTTTTTCCTCAAATACTATTGTTCGGATTGCTGCGTTGAATCCATGACCCAAACCGGTGATGAGGATGTGTTGCGTGTCATCTGGATTTCTCAATAACATTGCGTCAAATGGCTTACCGTCCTTAGGACTTTCTGTGTGATACAACTTTTCATCTCTTGTTGGAAGCTTGATGATTTCAGTTTCTTTCTCTCCCACGCCAGTAATATGATGTCCTGGAATTTCATCTGCAATATGAATATCAATGTTTTCCGCTGGACTCATCAATACATATCCTTTCTCCGATGGTACAAGCTCAAACTCGGGTGGGTAGTACAAATACATATTCCAATCCGAATTTTTTAATGAGTGTCGTAATATTTTCCATCCTTGTGGTTCTGGTAGAAATACTAAATCACTCATCACATTCTGTATAACTACAGTTGTTTCTGGATCGGATTCGTTTGATGATGCCATGAATCGCGGACATGCATCATCTTTCAAACACTCTTCTGATGGAGTTATGTAATCCATCATTCGTTTTGTTGTTTGTGCTATTGCTCTTTGCTCAAGATACGGGAAGCCATTTATGAGAATTGGTTTTTCACTTACCGGAACTGGTTCGAATTGCACACCTATATCTTCTGCATCCGGAAATCTATTAAGTTCGATTTTCTTTTTTCCTTTTGTAAGTACGAGCCATCCATTTGCATCTGTCGATTTATCTCGCACCTGCCAACTATTTGGAACATTCACAGAAAATGCTAGATTCGATTTTGCCGTAGCTCGATATGTTTCACTTTCAGGTATTTTTTTTGGTTCTTCTTTTGGTGATGTTAATAATTGATCAATCATCAATAATCCCTCGTCATCTAGCGTTCCGACAACCGCAACTGTTTCACCCACCAAACCATCCAAATTTTTCTCAGAAAATATCACCTGCTTATCGACCCAAAATACACCATCTTCTTTTATTAATTCTCCCGATAAACCAATAACCTTCGGCTCTTCTATCGCTGCTTCTTTCCCCCACATCACTATAAAAAATAGTAAAAACACAATGATGAGGAACATAGTAGATCCCAAGAAGGTTTTTTTCAGCATTTTTACATTTGGTTCTATGTACATAGCCCTGCGGGAAATTACAATTCTCAGGCACCAAATTTCAAACGTCATGATCGTGCTTTTTTGGAATTTGAGATTTGAATTTTCCGATTTGTTTGTTTTTTGTTATTTGGTACTTGTTGTTTACTTGTTACGGATACAGTCGATTGAGCATTCGTGGAAATGGGATTGTCTCTCTGACATGCTTTAATCCGCATATCCATGAAACAAGCCTTTCCAATCCTAATCCATATCCTGAAGTTTCTATTGCTCCATACTTTCTTAGATCGAGATACCACTGAAATGTTTCTGGACTCAATTTGTGTTCATTAATTCTTTTGAGTAGTGTATCGTGATCTTCTTCACGCTGCGCTCCTCCAATCACTTCTCCATATCCTTCTGGCGCGAGCATATCAGAACATAGAGCGAGAGAATCATCTTCTGGATCTCGTTTCATGTAAAATGCTTTTACTTCTGCAGGATATTTTTCAATGAAAATAGGTGTATTGTACTGTTGTGTGAGTATTGTTTCATCATCTCCTCCAAGATCATCACGCTCACCAATATCAGAACCTAACTCTTTCAACTTTGCAACAGCGTCTGCATGAGTGAGACGCGGAAATGGCTTATTCATACCTTCTAATAGCGTTGTATCTCGTTCTAAAATCTTCAATTCATTACTATATTTTTCTAGTATGGATTGAACAACAAATTTGATCAACGCTTCTTGATGATCCATATTACCCTGCCAATTCACAAATGCGAGTTCTACATCGAGCATCCAAAACTCCATAAGGTGTCTTCGTGTTTTGGATTTCTCTGCACGGAAAACTGGGCCGAAATCAAATACTCTTCCGAGTGAATATGCACCGGCTTCCAGATATAACTGTCCCGATTGTGATAGATATGCAGTTTCATCAAAATAATCAATTTCAAAAAGTGTCGTTGTTCCTTCGCATGCATTTGGTGTGAGTATTGGTGAATCAAATTTTACACATCCATCTTGTTCGAGAAAATCATAGATTGCTTTTGTGATTCCCCATCTTATTCGCTGGATTGCCCATTGTCGTTTTGAGCGTAACCAAAGATGCCTATTGTTCAATAAAAAATCCGGGCCATGCTCTTTTTTTCCAATTGGATATTCCGGAGCTTTGTGAATGAGAGATACGTCGATTGCCTGAAGCTCAAATCCTGAAGCTGATCGATCATCCTTCTTTACTAATCCTCTCACCTTCACAGATGATTCTATTGTCATATCTTGCACAGCTCGCCATGCATCTTCTGAAACATCAGACTTTGATACCACAGCCTGAATTATCCCTGATCCGTCTCGTAACTGAATAAAGCCAAGCTTGCCGCTTGATCTCATATTGTAGGCCCAACCATTGATTTCTACCTCTTTTCCCTCGTGTTTAGCGATATCTTTTATGTGTATCATAGACGCATCTTAACTAATTGTTTGTTTGAGTTCAAGTGCCCCAATCTTGCTTAGACTATTGATTTTTTTACCGAGATTCCATTGAATATGTGCGTGAATTTGGCCGAGATTTGATGCAGATTCCATTCCAATTCCGCCGCTTTTAAGAATCCCCATCATCCCTGCTGATAATGTGTTTATTAACTGATCTAGAGATGAGATATCTCGCACTCCACTCAACGCTGATTGTACGCTTCTCCACAAATCTATATCTGGAGTAGGTTGTGACATCAAGTCCGTCAATTCTAATATCGCGGTTAGTGCTGTAAATCGTATTGGATCAGACGAGGCATAATTTTTTAATGTGATGATTTGTGCGAGTTTTCCCTGTCTGTCTATTTGTGTGAGCATGACATCAACCAATCTACCCTGCTCTAAGTGCCCGCGTAATTTACTTTTTGGCTTGAGTGCTGAAATCGCTCGCGCCTGTATCTTTCCATATCGCTGTGTAAACATCGTAACTAAACAATCGTCCTCAAGATAAGGACGACGTGAAAGTATTACAGCTTTTGTGTTGTAACTCACACACTTAGTTAGTATCTATATACGTTTGTAAAATGATTGCAGCAGAGAGATCGTGAGCATGCTTGCCAGCCATACGCGTTGTCATGCGTTCATCTTCTTGATCGACCCTTATCGAGATATTTTTGCGCAGATCATGAATGAATAATGCTACGCGATCGCACATCTTGTCTGGCTTTCCTTGGAGCGTGAGAGGCAAGCCTACGATCACCATCTCTACTTCTAACTCTTCAATAATATCTTTTACTTCCTCAATCAATACTTCTCGATCTCCAGGTTTTCTGTCGAAAATTTGATGTGGGACAGCAAGCTTTGATCCTTCTGGTTTAAACGCAAAACCGATATGGGTTTCACCATAATCGATCCCGAGCATTTTTAAACCTTCAAGCTTCGACATATTGTGTCAGTATTTCGTGTCCATCTTTTGTCACTACTATCGTATGCTCCCAATGTGCTGACAATCCTCCATCTTTTGGAATAACTGTCCAACCATCGGGCGCAGTTTCTACTTCATATGAATGTGTTGTGACCATAGGTTCGATCGCCAACACCATTCCTTCTTCCAAGATGATTTTTTCTGCGCGCGGATCATCAAAATTTGGAACTTGTGGATCTTCATGAACTGCATGGCCCACACCATGCCCTACCAATGCGCGAACAATATGATACCCCTCTCCCTCAACAAGCTTTTGTACAGCTTTTCCAATTACATTTAAAGATGCGCCAGATTTAATCCCTTCTAACCCTGCAAAAAAAGATCGCTTTGCGACATCAATTATTTTTTCTGCTTCGTCTGAAATTTTTCCAACCGGAACAGTCACCGCCATGTCAGTATATCGCCCCTTATATTCCATTCCAATATCTATCGAAAAAATATCTCCTTCCTTTAATTCACGCCCTGGATGAGCTGGGCCATGTACAACTTCTTCATTAATACATGCACAGATTGTTGAATTGAATGGATTGTGCCCACCTGGCGCATAGTTCAAAAATGCTGGGCGTGCGCCTAGTGCAACAATTGCATCTTCCGCAGCTTTATCTATATCATCTGTTTTCGCCCCAGGTTTTACGAGTTTCACAAGATCTTCCACAATACGTGAAAGTTTATGCCCTCCTTCTCTTATCAAGTCAATATCTTCTTTCGATTTAATGAGGCTCATATACAGATGTACTTCCCACTTTTTTTCTTGAGAGCTCCTTTTTTTACTAATTGATTTGCGATGCGTTTTTCGATTTGATTGATGGTTCCGTGTCCATCAACTTTTTCAACTAACACATGTTTTTTTAGTGCAGCTAATACTGGTCGCTGTGCTGCGTTTCCTTGTACAGCGAATCGATGTTCCATTGCTTTTTTGTTGACATCATCATCGCGCTTTGTCCATTTTCCATTTACTTTAATTCTTCGCGCTTTCAATCGTTTTACGGCCTCAACTTTTGCAACATGCACGTATACTACGATCACTCGATTCATCAAGTCATTTTTTTCAAAAAATTCTGTATAACCTTCAACCTGTTCTACTGTACGAATGGCTCCATCAATAATAACTCCGTTTCCTTTTTTTAATGCTTTTTTGATTTTGGGAAACATGAGATCATACACCAACCAATGCCCTACCATATCACCTCTTTCCATCTTCTTTAATTCACGCCGTGTTTTTGGCGGAAGTTTTTTTGGATCTTTTTTCTTGAGCTCTCGCAGGAGTGCTCCTGGTGATAAATGTGACATATTACAGCGATCTTTCAAGCGCTGCGCTTGTGTTCCTTTTCCGGAACCTGGCGGACCCAACACGATGATAATCGGCGGACCACCCTCAAGTTCTTGGCTGGGTGCCATATGAGGTTTTTTTGATTATGTAAATACAGCTGTATTATAAGGAAATTTTGCTTTGATGACAAATAAAAAAGACCTACACCAGTGCGTTGCACCATTGTAGGTCTGTGGATTAAAATATTAAGGACAAAGAACTAAGGGTCGAGGACTAGTAGTACTAAGTATGTGAGCCCAAAGGGCTAGTTACGGTGCGAGCACCAACGCCGGATGGCCGTCGGTCCAGCGATTGCCCAGCCAGTGATAGTGCCCGTGCCAGGCATCACTACTCCAGCAAAGACAACGGACAAGCAGGTTGCCGCGCCGGCCGCGGTAAATGGTTCCCCAGAAGAAGACGTACTGACCCTTCCACTTCTCGGGAATGAGGTGAGGGTTGGCTAGCAGGTAGTCCAGCACGTTGGCATTCAGTGGTTTCTGTTCTACTAGCTGCTTGCGCAGCTCGTGTCCTGGAATCGAACTGTTTTTCTGTTCTTGCGAGAGCCAGAGCTCGATTTTCCCCGGATCCCACTCGAGTTGACCACCCTTGATGTGATTTCCAGGATAGACGGACCACCCGTCGTGAATGAATGGACTCGCATCGCAATCGATGATGTTTTTTTCTATCTCTGCTTTTACTTGATTCTCCATATCAGCATCGCCAGCTCCTGTTGTGTATGCTTTGATTGTTGGGGCAATTTGTTGCATCAGCGCATCTTCACCTAGTTTACGAAAATCACTTAAGGATAGGCCATTTCTTAGCGCGGTTTCCATTACTTCTTGTCCGATCATGTCGCTCAAGAAATCAAAGCCTTTGACTTCTTCATCAGCTTCTTGCGTACCTTCATCATGTTCCATAGCTTGTCCTTTCATATGTTGCACCTCTTTTGTTTCAATGAACTCTGATTACTTTAGTTGATTTTTGTGGGTTTGTCTATGGTAAAGTAAAAATCCCATGTATAGGGATTTGACTTCATTTCTCTCGATTAGTGGCATGGATCCCGTACGACTACAGGATGACAGCTTAGACTTGATCGTATGCTCTCATTTGTATTTGAGCTTCGATTTTTTTGATGATGTCGATGACAACAGCCACGACGATCAGAATACTTACACCACCGATCGTGAGGACTGTTGTGTTTGTGAATGCTTGGAGTACTAATGGGAAAACTGCGATCACTGACAAGAAAAGTGCTCCGAAAAGTAGGATGCGGTTTTTGATGGTGTTGATGTATTCTTGTGTGTGTTTTCCTGGTCGAATACCTGGAATGAATCCCCCTTGTTTTTGTAAATTCTCTGCGATTTTTTCTGGATGGAAAATGACAGATGCGTAGAAGAATGTGAAAATCATCACGAGCGCAAAATAGAATAATCCGTAGTAGAATTGGTTTTCAAAGAATGCGATAGTGTTGGCCGCGAAGTTTGCGACCCAAGGGGTTTGTGCATTGATGAAAAATTGTGCGATTAGTGATGGGAATAGCACAACAGAAATTGCGAAAATGATGGGGATCATTCCACCCATATTTAAACGCAATGGCAGAAATGATCGTGATCCTCCGCCCATTCGTGAACCACGTACATGACGTGCATACACCACAGGAATGTTTCGCTGCGCTTCCGTAATGTAGACCACACCAGCGACCGTTCCGACAGTTAGGATTGCGTAGAGTAAGTATGTGATGAAGTCTGCCTCAGTAAATGTTACGGCAGCTTGTTGTACGAATTGTGGCAATCCAGCAATAATACCTGCGAAGATGAGGAATGAGATTCCGTTTCCGATGTTTTTTTCTGAAATTAACTCACCGAGCCACATGAGGAATATTGTTCCAGCTGTAACTGTCAGAAGTGTTTTTAACATCATGAATCCTGTGAGGTCTGGGAAGATGTTGTGTGCTGACTGATTGATGAGTTGGATTGTTCCGTATCCTTGTAGAAATGAAAGTGGGACGGTGAGCAATCGTGTATATTGGTTGATTTTCTTTTGTCCGTATTCTCCTTCTTTTGAAAGTTCTTCTAGTTTTGGAATTACCATTGTCAGCAATTGCAGAATAATGGATGCGGTAATAAATGGACCAACACCCATCACAATAACGGAGAAATTCTGAAGTGTTCCACCGGAGAAAATATTCAACAATCCGAGTAATTGATTGTTGCTGAAGAATTGACGCAAACTTGCTACGTCTACTCCCGGTAATGGAATATGTGCAACAATGCGGAAAATTATAAGTGTACCAATGACAAAAAGAATGCTGTTACGCAATTCTTTGATCTTCCAGATTTTCTTTAGTTGCTCGATCATACTATTAGTAACTCGTAATGCGGGTAGCGGAGTCGCCAAGGGCGACATATTAATAGATCGCGTGCAGCGATACCTTTTCCCTCATTACGCTTTACGATTTACGATTTACGCATCTTCTATGCAATAGTTCCACCAGCCGCTTCAATAGCTGCGCGTGCGCCTTCAGTTACATTGCATGATTTAAATGAAAATTTCTTTTTGAGTGTACCTGTGTTTATGATGCGTACTTGCGGAGTCTTGATGTATCCAGCTTTTCGTAGAACCTTAGGAGTGATTATAGCATTTTCTTCAAAATGTTTCTCGATAGTTGCCAATGTTACACCTTCTGGTTTTGTTCGAACTGGCTTAAATCCACGTTTTTTTGGAATTCGCTGGACTACGCGCCGCAATGCCATTTCTTTCAAACCAGAAGAACCTGAGCGAGATTTTTGCCCTTTCATTCCCCTTCCTGAATATGTTCCTGCACCAGAAGCATTACCGCGTCCACGACGAGGTTTTGCATTCTTACCTTTTTTGGTGAGGGTGTTGAGAGATAACGACATATATTTATGCTTTTTTTGCTGCAGCCAACTGCAAGTCTTTTAGTGCTTCGATGGTTGCATGTACATTGTTGTGTTTACTTGTTGATCCAAGCATCTTTCCAACAATATCTTTAATTCCTGATAATTCTAATACGATACGAACCGCACCACCTGCAATAACTCCTGTACCATCTGGAGCTGGTTTCAATAAAACTTTTGCTGCTTTGAATTTTTTGTTGATTGCGTGCGGGATCGTATTCTTTTTCATGGGAACACGAATGACGGATTTTTCACCTTTTGCTACAGCTTTTTGAATTGCTGCTTGCACATCTTTTCCTTTTGCGATTCCGTAACCTACTCTTCCTTTTTTATCACCAACCACAACAGTCGCACGAAAGCTCATTCGTTTTCCACCAGATGTCACACGCGTGACACGCGCAAGATCTACTACGCGTTGTTCGAATTCACGCTCTTCACGACGTGGTCGTCTGTTACCACGAGGACGTTGATTTCTTCCTCGATTTCCTTGCTGCTTTTTTTGTACTGTTGCTGCTTCTGGCATATAAGTTCCTAAAATTGAAGGCCGCCTTCGCGTGCGCCATCGGCGACCGCTTTGACTTGGCCATGATATGCATATCCTGCACGATCAAATACAATTGTATCTATTTTTTTTGCTTGAGCTTGTTTTGCAACTTCACGTCCCACATTAAATGCTCGTGCGACTTTTGCTTTTCTCTCGCCTGCGTCTTTTTCATCCATTTTTTTTGAATCAACAGAAACTAATGTTGTGCCTTTTACGTCATCGATAAGTTGTGCGCGTATTGCAGTGTTTGATCTGAAAACAGCCAAACGCGGTCGAGTTGCGGTACCAGAAATCTGTGCGCGTACGCGCTTTTGACGTCTTTTTTTCGCAACAACTTTATTTGATGTTTTGTGTGCTGTTTTCATATGTTATCCTGCAGCCTTTGCTGCTTTACCAGCTTTCATTTGGACTTGTTCGTCGACATATCGAATTCCTTTCCCCTTATATGGTTCAGGTTTTCGAACTGACCGAATACGACTTGCGACAAATCCAACTTGTTGTTTATCAATTCCTGTAATTGTTAAAATGTTTTTTTCTGCCTTGATTTCAATGCCTTCTGGAATCTCGTAATTTACTTGATGAGAATATCCGACATCCAAAACCAATTTCTTTCCATCTACTTTACTTTTAAATCCAACACCACGAACTTCCAACTGTTTTTCGTAACCCTCTGTGACTCCTGTAATCATGTTGGCGACAAGTGATCCATACAACCCCCACAATGCTCGCTCCTTCTTATCTTCAGGTTGATTCACTGTTACTCCAATTACATTATCTTTAATATCAATATTTACCGCAGGATTTGTTGTTTGTTTCAATTCACCTTTTGGTCCGTTAACCACAATATACCCATCGCTAATTGCGACTTTGACGCCCTCCGGAATCGTAATGGGTTTTCGTCCGATACGTGACATATGGATTATTCGGAATAATACTGATTAGGATAGATGGCCTCCACTTCTAGATAAAAAGGGTGAACAAGCGAGGAAGCGATGCCGGACGCATCGTTGACGAGCTTTGAACCCTTTTTAGCAGAAGTGGATGTCATATATTCAATCAGTACTTATTTTGAATGATCCTCCTTAATATAGTGTGCATACAAGCTCTCCTCCGACGCCCTTTTCGCGCGCCTGCTCGTCTGTCATTAAACCTTGTGATGTTGATAAAAATGCTGTTCCGTATCCACCTTTCACTTTAGGAATTGCGTCTGATTTCACGTAAATACGCAATCCGGGCTTACTTACACGTGTGATTTCTGTAATATGTGGAAGCTTGCCTTTGTATTTGAGTGAAATGGTCATGGTTGGTTTTCCAGCACCATCTTCCTTTACAACCTCTTTCACATATCCTGCTTCAGCCATTTTCTGTGCAATCGCAAATTTCAATTTTGAGTACGGCAAAGACACTGATGGTTTGCGTACCATACATGCGTTTCTAATTCTGGTCAACATGTCTGCGATTGGATCTGTCATCATATATTTACCAAGATGATTTACGTACTCCCGGAATTTGTCCGGCGTTAGCTAATTCACGGAAACAAATTCTGCAGAGATCAAATTTTCTCATGTATCCGCGTTTTCGTCCACAACGCCAACATCTGTTCACACCACGCGTTGAGAACTTTTGCTTCTTTTGAGATTTGATTATCTGAGCTTTTGTAGCCATATGAGTTATTTAGTTTCTTCCTTTGCAAATGGAAATCCGAGTGTGTCCAACAACATAAACCCATCTTTGTGATTATCTGCTGTCGTAACAACTGTAACTTGTACACCATGCGGATTATGAATATCTTCTGGCGAACTTTCTGGAAATGCGATCTGGTCTTTAAATCCGAAATTCATGTTTCCATTACTATCAATATTTTTTACTTTCAATCCACGGAAATCCGGAACTCGCGGCAGTGTCACATTGATAATACGTTCCACGAAGTCATACATCAATTTCCCACGTAGCGTAACTTTTGCGCCAATAATATTTCCTTCACGAACCTTAAAGTTTGAAATTGATTTCTTTGCGGGTGCATCTACAGGTTCTTGTCCTGTAATGTTTCGCAATGTCTTTTTTACATTTTTGATATACTCACCATCTTTTGCATGTTTTCCAAAGCCTACATGAACAACAACTTTTTCAAGTTTTGGACATGCATGCACGTTGTCACACCCAAGTTCTTGCTTGAGTTTCGGCAGTACTGCTGTGTTGTACAATTCTTTGAGTGCTGACATATTATTTCTTAGCTGGTTTTTCTTCAGCTACTTTCTTCACATTTGAAATATGGATAGGCGCTGATAGTTCAATTACTTGTCCTTTTTCATTTCCGCGTGATTTCAAATGTTTTTTCATGACATTTACACCTTCAACAACAACGCGATTCTTTTTTGGAAATACCTGAAGAATCTTACCGGTTTTACCTTTGTCTTTACCGGCAAGCACTTTGACGTTATCTCCAGATGTTACGTGTTGTTTAGCCATAATTTTGTAGCGTTTAGCGTACAGCGTCTAGCGATTAGAATTTTTTCTAAACGCTAGACGCTAATCGCTAATCGCTTTTAGAGTACTTCAGGTGCGAGTGAGATAATTTTGTTATATCCCATTGCGCGTAATTCACGAGCGACTGGACCGAAAATACGTGTTGCTCGCGGTTCCTTATTTTTCTTATCGATAATTACCCCGGCGTTTTCTGAAAATCGTACTGCTGTTCCATCAGGACGTACTGTCTCTTTTTTGCTTCGTACCAATACCACATGTACCACCTCACCCTTTTTTACTTGTCCGCGTGGAGTTGCTTCTTTTACTGAACATGTAATGATATCGCCGATTCTCGCATAGCGTTTTTTATATCCTCCAAGAACACGAATAACCTTGAGCCGCTTTGCGCCACTATTATCTGCTGATAACAATTTTGACTCTTGTTGTAACATATTATTTCTTTGCTGATTCGTACAATACTCGCCATCGTTTCATTTTTGAAATGGGACGACATTGTTCAAACGAAACTTTTTGACCTACCTCAAACTGATTTTTTGGATCATGGACGAGATAATTTTCATGTCTTGTATATCGTTTTTTGTATTTACTGTGCACAACTGTTCGCGCAACTTTAACACGCACCGTTTTATCGGCTGTCTTTTTTACCACCACGCCAGAAAATACTCGCTTGATGACATCTTTT
The DNA here is from genome assembly GCA_964536205.1 of uncultured Gammaproteobacteria bacterium. Classification (GTDB taxonomy): domain Bacteria; phylum Patescibacteriota; class Patescibacteriia; order Magasanikbacterales. The sequence goes on along the minus strand of CAZHVT010000004.1, from coordinate 29,992 downwards.
TGCGTTGTTGTGCCTTTATCCATACTAATTATTTTTGTGCTAGTGCTGTTCTGATGCGAGCAATGTCGCGTCGAACAATACTAATTTTGTTTACCTGTCTCAATGCTTTGTTTGATGCTTGAAATCTTAATCCTGCAAGTTCTACTTGTTTATCATTCAACATTTGTTTGAGTGCTTTTGTGTCATGCACTGAGAATTTTTCTTTCTTAGCCATATAACTTAAATTCTGATTTCATTTTTCTCAACAAACAAAGTTTTGACTGGTAATTTGTGTGCTGCCAATTCGAATGCTCGTCTCGCTAGATCTTTCTCAACACCATCCAATTCGAAAATAATACATCCTGGTTTTACAATTGCCACATAGTGATCAACAGCTCCCTTTCCTTTTCCCATAGGCATTTCATTACCTTTTTTGGTAATTGGTTTGTCCGGGAAAATACGAATCCAGAGCTTTCCACCACGTTTGATGTGACGTGTAATTGCACGACGTGCAGCCTCAATTTGTCGGGATGTTACCCAAGCGTGTGACTGTGATTTCAATCCATATGCACCAAAATCAACCGTCGTCTTTGTTTGTGCAACACCTTTGTTGCGACGACGTCCTTTATGCCACTTTCTGTGTTTTACTTTCTTTGGGATCAACATATAACTTATTCGAACACCTCACCTTTATAAATCCATACCTTAATTCCAATCACTCCGTAAATGGTGTGAGCATTCACACGCGCATAATCAATATCTGCACGAAGATTCTGTAAAGGAATTTTTCCACGTGATAATGTTTCGCGGCGAGCAATATCTGCACCATTTAATCGACCTGCAACCATAACGCGCACACCTTTTGCTCCTGCTTTATCAACTCGATCAAGTGCCTGTTTCAATACACGACGATATGGCATTCGTTTTTCAAGATCTGCAGCCATGTTCATTCCAACAACTCGAGCTGAAAGATTTGGTTTCTTGATTTCAACCACATTCATGCGAATCTTATTCTTTCCCTTCAAAATCTTCTTTTCAAGTTTTGTTGTGAGATCCTCAACACCCGATCCACCGCGACCAATAATAAGCCCTGGCTTTGCGACTGTCAATGTGATGGTTACCTCTCCTGATAAGTCACGTTCTACCTTAATTTCATCCACGCCCGCATCTTTACATTGCTTACGAATAAATTCGCGCATCTCAATATCTTGTCGAAGATTTTTTCGATACTCTTCTTTATTCAATTTCGCAAACCAACGTGATGGCCATTTGTAGATGACCTGCATGCGGAAAATTTTTGGATGTACTTTGTGACCCATGTGTAGGAATTATGAATTATGAATCAAGAATTATTTTTTTGCGGCCTTTGCCTCTTCCTGCTTCTTTTCTGGTTTCTTTGGAGCTTCTGCTGCATCCTTTTTTGCTTCGACTTTTGGTTTTTCTTCCTTTACCGCTTCAGTTTTTTCAACTGGTTTTGCATCTCCCTTCATATCTGAAAGTGTGATGCTGATATGTGATGTGCGTTTGCGAATTTTCGCTGCACGCCCCATGGCACGCGGTCGCCATCTTTTCATGGTCGGCCCTTGGTTCACCAGCGCTTCTGAAATCACAAGCGCTTCAGGGTCTACCTTGAAATTATGGCGAGCATTTGCCATTGCTGATTCGATCAACTTTTTGACTACTGGAGCTGATCGTTTTGTTGTCATTTTTAATTGCACCAACGCATGCGGCACTGTCATGCCTTTCACTAAACCTGTTACCAAGCGAACTTTGCGTGGTGAGATTCGAACAAATTTTGCGTGTGCTTTAATATCCATATTCTATTTTTTCTTCTCTTGTGTCTTTTGTAATTTACCACCATGACGAACAAATTTACGTGTTGGAGCAAATTCACCTAATTTATGTCCAACCATATTTTCAACAACATACACAGGAATATGATCCTTTCCATTGTGTACACCAATCGTAAATCCCACCATTTGCGGAGCGATTGTTGAATGACGAGCCCAGGTTTTCACGACCGTAGAATCACCTTGCTTTAACTTCCCGATTTTTTTCATCAGTTTCTCGTCAACGTATGGTCCTTTTTTAAGACTTCTAGACATAATATTTGAGCGTATAGCGTACAGCGTTTAGCGATTAGAAATTTTCTAAACGCTAAACGCTAGACGCTAATCGCTTTGTTTACCTTCCTTTATGGTAACGACGTTTTACAATAAATTTGTTGCTGAACTTTTTCGACTTTCGTGTTCTGACACCCAATGCGTGCTTTCCCCATGGTGTTTTTGGATGAGTCATACCAATTGAGGTAGAACCTTCACCACCACCGTGAGGGTGATCACATGGATTCATAACCTTACCACGAACTGTTGGTCGGAAACCTCGGTGACGTGTTCGGCCAGCTTTTCCGTATCGAACCAAGTTGTGATCTGGATTTGAAACAGCGCCGAGTGTCGCACTACATTCTGCCAATACCTTTCGAATTTCTCCTGATGGCAATTTGATCAATGCGTATTTTCCTTCCAATGCACGCAATCGAGCTGAACCTCCAGCGCCGCGAACCATGCGTGATCCTGCGCCCGGCTGCAATTCGATATCATGCACATCCAAACCTACCGGAATGTTTTTCAACTTTGTTCTGTTTCCTGGTTTCAAATCAACTTCTTTTTCAGATGAAATAACCGTATCACCTTCTTTGATTTTTTGTGGCGCCAATGAATATCGTTTTTCACCATCTTTGTATAGCAACAACATGATGCGTGCTCCACGATTTGGATCGTATTCTACCGCAGTAACTGTTGCAGGTACATCAAACTTTGTTCGTTTGAAATCGATAATTCGAATAAACCGTTTTGCTCCCCCACCACGATGACGTACCGCAATTCGCCCACGTGATCGTCCAGCTTTTCGCTTTTTGATAACACGCAAACTTTTTTCCGGTCGTTTCTGCGTCAAATCTTTTGTGGTGTTCACACTAGATTTGCGTCTTCCGGGAGTTGTTGGTTTATATCGTTTAATCGCCATACGAATTAAGTTCCTTCGTGAAGATTAATCTTTTCACCCTTTTTCAAAGCAACCATAGCTTTTCTCCAACCTGAACGCTGCCCACGATTTCGACCCCATCGTACTCGTTTCCCACGCATATTCATGACACGAATTTTTTCAGGTGTCACGTTATATGTACGTTTAATCTCTTTAGCAATTTCATTCTTTGTTGCCTTCATGTCTACTACAAATGTGTAAACTGATTGTGATTCAGCATCTGCAGCCTTTTCTGTTACATGCAATCGCTTAATGATATTCGACATGTAGTCTGGCGTTTTCAGTGTCATCATTGGCGCATCTACTTTTTCTTCCTCATCTTTCTTAGTACCTGCTTTTTTTGCATCTTCCTTTTTCTTTTCAGATTTTATCTCAGTTCTATCGATTTCTGGTTTTTTCGATTTTTCGATTTTTTGTTCTGCATCAACATCAACATCTGTCTGTTTATCCAGACGTTCTTGCTTATCCTTTTTAAACCATTTTCCTAAGAATGACATACAATTATTTCAATCGTGTGGTTAATGCTTCGATTGTTCCTTCCTCCATGACCAATGCTTTATGCTTAATCGCAGTGTATGCATTAAGGTCCGCCACAGAAGTAACTTCTGCGTTAGGGATATTATTTACACATCGAACCACATCTTTGTTGACACCATTTGTAACAAACAACACGCGTTTTGCTTTTTCAGCACCAACCGCTTTCACGAGCTGTGCGCATGTTTTTGTTTTACCTTCTTTCAAATCAAAGGTATCAATCAAAGATACGACTCCATGTGATGCACGATCTGACAACACCATTTTGAGTGCTTTTCGTGCAACTTTTTTGTTTACTTTCTTTTTGAAATTTCTGTTATTGCGTGGACCAAATGTCACACCACCACCAACCCACAAAGGTGACCGGATAGATCCATGACGCGCACGTCCTGTTCCTTTTTGCTTCCATGGTTTTTTACCACCACCTGAAACATCTCCACGATCTTTTGTATGTGCGAATTGCTGACGTTGATTTGCCTCAAAAGCTACTACTACTTCTTGAATAATTGAAGCTTCTGTTTCTACACCAAAGACAGCTGCTGGAAGTTCGACTTCCCGCTGTTTTTCTCCTTTGATGTTGTACAGAGGTGCTTTCATATTAATGTTGTACGTTCTATGTTCTACGTTCTATGATTTTATTTAGTCTCTTCTGCCGCCTCCTCGGCTTTTGGTTCTTCTGCAACTTCTTGTTTTTCTTCAACTGCTTCTGGTTTTTTCTCTTCAGATGATTCTACTTTCTCTTCAGCTTTTGACTCTTCTACAACCGCTTCTTTTACTTCCTCAACAACCTCAGCTTTTGGTTCTGCTGGTGTTTCTTCTGTTTTTTCGCTTTCTTGTTTTTTCGTTTTCTCGACAACCATTTCACCCAATCCTTTAACCAATACCACTGAACCGCGTGCTCCAGGAATTGCTCCCTTCAAGTACAATAATCCAGCTTCAGGATTGATATCTACGACTGCAATATTATGAACACTCACACGATTTGTTCCCATGTGACCACCCATCTTCTTTCCTTTTGCCACAGGACCTTGTGTTCGTGATGCAATTGAACCAGGCATACGCAACTGATCTTTGTGTCCGTGAGATGCTGGTGAACCATGGAATCCCCATCGTTTCACCACACCTTGAAATCCACGTCCTTTTGCATGACCTGTTACGGTTACCTTATCCCCTTTTTCAAATACGCCAGCATCCCAAGAATCACCACGCTCAAATAATTGATCGTCGGTAATTTTGAAATCGCGCATGACTTTCATCATTGGCAATCCTTTCAAATGACCTTGTTGTGCTTTTTTGACGTTCTTTTTTACAGATTCACACCCCACTTGAATTGCACGTTCACGAACCTGCGTAACCACTTGTTTTGGTGCAGCAATAACAGTCACGGGAGTCGCTGTCCCCTGCTCGTCAAAAATTCGAGTCATTTCCAATTTTCTTCCAATGATACATTTCATAAAAAAAGAGGTATCTCTAATGAATATAAAGGATACCACTCAACATGACATGCTATGCATGCCTTAATATGTCGAATTGTGTACGAATTCCATTCGGGAATCCGCATGTATCTTCTTTATACTCCTCTGATTCCGTGATGTGGGTATGTTTTCCATGAATCTTTTTGATAAAATAGTGTTTAGTAGATATGAATATCGTTTTCGGCGAAAAGCGTGAATAAGCGATGAGGCGATACCGAAGTATCGTCGAGGAGCTTTGAGCGCTTTGCAGCCAAAACGAATTTGTATCTACAAACAATTATTTTATTAAGAAGGTTCTGTTGGATCTTATACCTTTATCTTGGATCAGTTTCCGGATGAGTTCCGGATCTCAGAAGACTGTATCTGCTGAGATCCGGCGCCCATCTTATTGTTAATTATTAGATCACCCTGTCGGGTGATGAAATATCGTGTAGCGATATCTCACATTTTAATTTCGATGTTTACTCCTGCCGGTAGATTCAAATTCATCAAGTTATCTACTGTTTTTGGAGTTGGATTGATGATATCCATCAATCGCTTGTGCGTACGAACTTCGTACTGTTCTCGTGCATCTTTGTGTACAAATGTTGAACGATTCACAGTCATCTTGCTTTTTTCTGTTGGCAACGGCACTGGCCCTACGACCTTAGCGCCTGATCGCTCTGCAGTTTCCACAATATTCTTAACTGATTCATCAACAATTTTGTGATCGAATGCTCTGATTTTGATGCGGATGCGATTTGAAACCTCGCCTTCCGGTTTTTTGTTATCCTCTTTTGCAGACATGAGACACGAGAAAACCCTGCTTTCGCAGGGAGTTCATTATTTATTAATCTTCAATACGATACCAGCACCAACTGTTTTTCCACCTTCACGGATGCTGAATTTTTGCTTTTCTTCCAATGCGATTGGTGAAATCAATGTTACTGCACCTTGGAATGTATCCCCAGGCATAACCATTTCTGTACCTTCTTTCAACTTGATTTCTCCAGTCACGTCAGTTGTTCGGATGTAGAACTGTGGTTTGTATCCAGTCATGAATGGTTTGTGTCGTCCACCCTCTTCTTTTGTAAGAGCATAGATTTCAACATCGAATTCTGTGTGTGGAGTAACTGTTCCAGCCTTTGCCAAAACCATTCCACGTTCGATTTCATCTTTCTTAGTTCCACGCATGAGCAATCCAGCATTGTCACCAGCCATTCCCTTATCGAGTTGTTTGTTAAACATTTCGATTCCCGTGATAACTGTTTTTTGCACATCTCCGAATCCAACAATTTCTACTTCATCGTTAATGTTGACTGTTCCACGTTCGATTCTTCCTGTTGCAACTGTTCCACGACCTTCAATTGAGAAGATATCTTCAACAGGCATCAAGAAATCCTTGTCTGTGTCACGAACTGGATCTGGAATGTATGAATCAAGTGCTGCGAGCAAATCATGAATTGGTTTTGTTGCAGCTTCATCTTCTGGATTTTCAAGAGCTTTTAAAGCTGATCCTCGGATGATAGGAGTTTCGTCTCCAGGGAATTCGTATTTCTTCAACAAATCACGAATTTCTTCTTCTACGAGATCGAGCAATTCTGAATCATCAACTTGGTCTACTTTGTTCAAAAATACAACGATATGTGGCACACCAACTTGTCGAGCAAGCAAAATGTGCTCACGTGTTTGTGGCATTGGACCATCCGTTGCTGAAACTACCAAAATTGCGCCGTCCATTTGAGCAGCACCTGTAATCATGTTTTTGATGTAGTCAGCGTGACCTGGACAGTCGATATGAGCGTAATGACGTCCATCTGTCTCATATTCAACGTGAGCTGTGTTGATAGTAATTCCACGTTCGCGCTCTTCTGGAGCTGCGTCAATTTCAGCCATTGATTTGTCTTGTGCTGTTTTTCCTCCAGAACGTAATACTGCTAAAAGTGCAGCAGTTGTTGTGGTTTTACCGTGGTCAACGTGACCGATTGTACCGACGTTGACGTGTGTCTTTGATCGGTCGAATTGCTCTGCCATATATATTTATCTTATTTTAGTTTAAATTTAACGTCATCCCACGAAATTGGTTTCTAGTGGATAAATGACGTCGCAATTGTAACATAGCCTTATTATGTTGGCAAGTCTTTTTGGGGTTAAAATCGGTTATTTATCCCGATTTTGTCCACATCCTTTATTCGCCCTCAATTGGTTCGATATACCATGATTCTTCTGTAGCAAGTGGCTCTGTTTCTTCATGAATATGTTCTTCAATTACTTCCAAAACAGGTTCTTCTTCTTGTGCAAAATCTGGGATCCAATCTGCTTCTGGCTCAAATGGGATGTCACTGGGCATGTCATCTAGTCCAAAATCAAATTCGTTTTCTTCATCACGATCTGCTAAAAATTCATAATCCGATAACGGCATAACGACCACAGGTTCATCATGATCTGGATCGATTACGACACATCGCTCCCCTGTTTTTTTCACTAGGTCTATAATTCTCTGCCATTCCATATGTTCGCTGTTAGTCTACTTAGCTTTTCCCTCCATCACTGCTGCTGCGACATTTTGTGGTGCTTGTTCGTATGAACCAAACTCCATTGAGTATGATGCACGTCCTTGTGTCATACTTCGCAATTCAGTTGCATATCCAAACATTTCTGAAAGAGGGACTTGTGCACGAACTACTCGAACACCTTTTCGCTCTAACATTTCATCAACTGTTCCACGTTTTGAGTTTAAATTTCCGATCACATCACCCATGAATTGCTCTGGTGTCAAAACCTCTACTTTCATGACTGGTTCAAGTAGTGCCAAGCCTGCTTGTTTTGCAGCTGCTTGCATCGCCATAGAACCTGCGATCTTAAAGGCGACTTCAGATGAATCCACATCATGATAACTTCCGTCAACTAATGTTGCTTTCACATCAATGACAGGATAGCCGGCTAAAATTCCACGATCAAGTGCACCACTAATTCCCTTTTCAACTGCTGGAATATATTCTTTTGGAATAACCCCACCTTTAATTTTATCAATAAATTCAAATCCGACACCGCGTTCTTGTGGTTCAATATTGATAACAACATGACCGTATTGTCCGCGCCCACCAGTTTGCTTAACGTATTTGATGGCAACATTTTCTGCTGTTTTGGTAATGGTTTCTTTGTATGCAACTTCTGGCTGACCAACACCAACCTCAACTTTAAATTCACGGCGCATGCGATCAACAATCACTTCCAAATGAAGTTCTCCCATCCCACAAATAATCGTTTGCATGGTGTCTTCATTTGTATAGACGCGGAATGTTGGATCTTCTTCAGCGAGTTTCTGTAGTGCTACGCCCATTTTTTCTTGATCTGATTTTGTTTTTGGTTCAACTGCCATGGAGATCACTGGCTCTGGGAATGTGAATTTCTCGAGCATTAATGGATGATCTACATCAGTCAATGTGTGCCCAGTAAATGTATTTTTCAATCCGATAGCTGCTGCAATATCTCCTGCGTATGCTTCATCCACATCCTCACGAGAATTTGCATGCATACGAACGATACGACCAACACGCTCTTTCTTCCCTGTTGTATTATTTAAAATTGTTGTCCCCTGTTTGAGTGTTCCGGAATAGACGCGGAAAAAAGTTAATCGTCCTACGAATGGGTCAACCGCAACTTTAAATGCGAGTGCTGCAAACGGTTTTGAGTCGTCTGGAGGACATTCGATTTCTTTTTCATCATCATGAATATCTTTTCCTTTTGTTGCGGGCACATCTAGTGGTGATGGAAGATAATCTACTACCGCATCAAGCAAAATTTGGACACCCTTATTTTTCAATGCAGATCCACATAAAACAGGCACAATCTCAAATGCAACCACAGCCTTTCGCAATACGCGTTTCAAATCTGCGACTGGAATTTCATTTCCTTCCAAATATGCATTCATCAAATCTTCGTCATTTTCTACAATCTTTTCAATCAATTCTGCACGATATTTTGCTGCTTTTTCTTTCATGTCCTCCGGAATATCACCAACTTCAACATCTTTTCCAAGATCATCTTTGAAGATATGAGATTTTTGTTCAATCAAATCAATCACGCCTAAAAATCCGTCTTCTGCGCCGATTGGAAGCTGAATCGGTACTGCATTTTTTGTGAGACGATCGTGAATTGATTGTACGTCTGCATAAAAATCCGCACCCGTTCTGTCTAATTTATTAATGAAACAAATGCGAGGCACGCTAAATTCATCAGCGTAATGCCAGTTTGTTTCTGATTGTGGCTCTACTCCGGCAACACCATCAAAAATCACCACCGCTCCATCAAGAACTCGCAATGAACGCTTTACCTCAACAGTAAAGTCGATGTGTCCTGGCGTATCAATAATGTTTAAGCGATGATCATTCCAGAATGCTGTTGTTGCAGCAGATGTAATTGTGATTCCTCGCTCTTGTTCTTGTTCCATCCAATCCATTGTCGCCTCCCCTTCATGCACCTCACCGATTTTGTGCTTCTTTCCTGTGTAAAACAAAATGCGCTCCGTTACCGTTGTTTTTCCGGCATCGATATGAGCGATGATTCCGATGTTTCGTACTTTTTCAAATGGGAATTGACGGGGCATATGTTTCTATAAATAATTTTTTGGAAATAGGAAACCGCCTTTCGGCGGATCTTAAAAATACTACTTAATCATACATTAGCGTGCGAAGTGCGCAAATGCACGGTTAGATTCCGCCATTTTCTGGACATCTGCCTTTTTCTTAACTGCATCGCCTTCACCTTGTGACGCGGCAATCAATTCTGATGCTAATTTTTCTGCCATTGTTTTACCTTTTTTCTTGCGTGATGCTTCGATCATCCATCGGAATGCAAGTGCTTGTCGTCTTTCTGGTCGAACTGTTCGTGGAATTTGGTAGTTTGCACCACCCACACGGCGTGACCGAGTTTCCACAGATGGTCCAATATTTTTCATTGCTTTATTGAAAACTTCCAATGGAACGAGTTTTTTATCTTCAAATTCTTTTGTTCCAATAATTTCCATTGCGCCATAGACCACATTTTGTGCAGTAGTTTTTTTACCACTTTTCATGATGGTATTGATAAATTTCGCCACCACTGTGGAATTGTATTTTGGATCTGGATCGATTACTCGTTTTGGTGCTGGTTTACCTCGCATACTATTTCTTTGGTTTCTTAGATCCGTAGAGCGATCGTGACTGATTTCGTCCTTCTACTGCACCGGCGTCATAGACACCACGAACAACATGATAACGCACACCCGGCAAATCACGGACACGTCCACCACGAACAAGCACAATTGAATGCTCTTGTAGGTTATGTCCTTCTCCTCCGATATATGCCCACACCTCTGCACCATTTGATAAACGCACACGCGCAACCTTTCGAAGCGCCGAGTTTGGTTTCTTTGGTGTTTTAGTTGTGACTTTTACACATACACCACGTTTGAATGGTGAGTTATTTTTAGTAACTTTTCTGTGCAACGTATCAAGCCCCCGACCCATAGCCGGAGATTTTGTTTTTGATTTCTTGAGTTTTCTTGGTTTTCGAACCAATTGGTTTGCTGTAGGCATGCTCTTGCGTGAGAAGCTCATTTCAAAAAAAATAAGAGCCTCGAGATTCATAATGTAAGTGTCGCTATTATAACTGGGGTTGATTTTCATGTCAAGTAGGCGAAATGAGGATTGTGGACAAAACAAAAACCCCTCAATCCGTAGATTTCGGGGTACTATACTAAAGATCTTGCAGCAATTGCCGCAACTCCTTATCGCTTGTTTCTTTACTGCTGCGAGAAGATGTTTTGTCCGTGCCATAATTGACAAGTGGACGACCTGCCTTGTTGCGCAGATGCTTATCATCATCACCTACAACCCATCCTCCTACATCATGCAGTGTCCTTTTTCCAGCGATTCCCATGTCCTGCCAGAAATTGTCCCATGCACCTCTCGCGCTGACGCCATCTGCGCTGCTGCCGTTGTATTGTGCGCTGGTGTTCGGCATGACAGGACTCATACCAACCACAAACACGATAACCCCAACAGCCAGGACAAGACTCCAACTGACGATTCTCTGCAAGGCCTTTGGTGGATCCATGATCCATCCCACGCGCATGAGAGCTGCCATAATGAAGAAGCCAACGAAAAACAGAAGGAGGTGAGGATTGTAATCCTCAAATGGCATGATGGCCAGCAGCAAATTGACCACACATATCCACGCAATCACGTTTGCCACTTTTTGCAACATCACTCTCACCGTTACAGGTGATACACGCTCTTTTCCGTAATTTGCGGCTTTTTCGATAACGCGCGAAACCAGAAACAACAGTCCCCACGCAACCATCAGCATTACGACGGAATAGAACCAAGAAAACAACAAAAGCGCTTTCGCGACCTTAACCTTTCCTTTATCTGCCCCATACACGACACGAGGTTCTTTCTCAACCGTTACCACAACATCGCTTTTTTTGATCGCACCGCTTTTGATTTGGTGATCGATTTGCTCTTGCGAGTATGCGACACCATTTACCAACATTACCTCATGATGCTTTTCACCAGCAGATGCCCAAAACAGGATCCATGCGATGACCGGCACAAAGATAAACATTGAAAGCGAGAATGCGACTTTCATGAAGTGTCGCTCAAGAAATTCTAGAATTGGATCAAGAATTGGCCCTAATCCATGAGACGAGGTTGTTGCCCTCCTGAACCACGAAAACAAACTATCCATGACTATCTCCTACAACAATCGGAAAAGGCCAAAAACCCTTTTCCAGATTGGTCTGTTTTTTCTGACTTGTCTGTAATGATCAGCATACGAGACCGTAGGCTCACCTCTTTCGCTGCGCATCTGCCGAAACATCATTGACGCCTGCTTGAACATTCGCTTGGTTTGTCCGGTTACTGTTTTTGGTGCGAGTGTTCTTCGCATCCGACGTTTGAATTCCGCTAGATTTGGTGACGTCGAAAGATAAAGTGCCTCGCTCGGCTTATCGAGTTGCTCAAACAACTGATCGAGTTCTAGTTTTTCAGATTCCGGCAAATTTGGCTTGTCCCATTTTGCCATGAACTGATCGAATCGCTGACGTGCTGGTGCTGGAATCAACATCAGTACTTCAGCTGGCGACAACTTTGGCTGTTTTTCTTGAGCCACTTTTTCCTCCTCAATTTTTTTGATGTCTTTGAGCACGCTATCCAGCCGCGTCATACATACTTCACAGTGTGTTGCTGGCAATGCTTTCATTGCAAGCGCTTCAAGTACTGGTACGAGACGACCTTTTTGACCACCCCCACCATCCCCAGCATCTGGTTTATCCAAAGTTTCGGAATAACACTCTCTGTGATGCATGTAGTATTTGCTCGGCTGTCCAGCAGCAGAGCGCTCTTTGAGAACTCGAACTCTTGTTTTTCCAAACTTCTTTTCGAGCTTGTCATTGATATCTTTCATCTCATCGGAAGAAACCGTACGACCTTCGCGATATGCATCGCGCAGCGCCGGACCAACCTCATCGATCATCTCATTGACGACCCATGTGAGCATCGGATAATTCGCGATAGTTACATGAGCGAGGCCAGCAGCAGCAGTAAGCCCTGCAATGCCTTTATCCAGCGGCAACTTCGTACCACCTTTTCCGCCGATGTATAGATATCCAGTTCCATCGCTTTCTTTATCGACAGAGAAAATTTTTCGGAACCAAGGTTCGCTGGATGCAGCTCGCACCCAATCTCGAAATCCTTGTTCGATAAATGGTTTGAGTACCCGCCCAGCAGGCCCATGTGGGTTCATGCAATCTCCTTTTTGTCAATGAACAGTGACATAAACTATGTATGCACGTTAGCGTAATTTTTCACGTTTGTCAAGGTTTTATAGGTCTGTAGCCAAAAAACGGCTTGCGCCGTTTTTATGTTCTTCTTTTTTAGTTTTCTGGAGTTGTTTCTTCAACCACTTCAGCTTCTGGTTCTTCTGCTACCTCTGCTTCTGGTTCTTCTATTACTTCCGGTTCAGGCTCTTCTACTACTTCTGGCTCTGGTTCTTCTACAACCTCTTCTACAACCTCCTCAACCACTTCCTCCTCTACAACTTCTGGTTCTGGAGTTTCTTCTACCACCTCTTCCTCTACTGACTCCTCCTCAACCGTCTCTTCCTCTACAACAGGTTCTTCTACTACTTCCTCAACAACCTCTTCTTCCTCTTCAACAACCTCTTCTTCTGCAGCCTCCTCTGCAAACTCCTCGATTGCCTCCTGAATATCATCTTCAGCTCGAATCGCATTCACATCATCTTCAGTTAATACTGGTGAAACATTTGGCACGATATCATCCTCTCCATCAACCTGCACGATCCAATAATCGAACATCAAATCCTCTTCCGCAGCATAACTTACTTTTACATTGAATGATTGTCCTTCAACAATATCTGAAACGTAATATGTGCGCCCGTTTAAGTTTGATCTGAAGGTGATGAATACACGTGAATTACTTTTCACAACAACTGATGAAACCGTTGCGCTTCCATCACCCTGTGCGACAACCCCAGATCCGATTGACGAGAATCGAGTATCTTCTGTTTTGATAACAGTAAATTGTTCTGCTTTAACTTCTTTTGTTGTGAGAATTCCTTCTGAATTTACTGACCATGTTTCGTTCATGCCGGAAATTGATGCGACATTTATGATTCCTTGATTATCCAAATCCAGAGCGCTTTCTGATCCGAGTGTTCCGTCTGCTGTTTCTACGACTGTTAATGTTGAGTTTGATGAGGCATTTGAGGCTGCTCGAACTAATACCTTGATTTGTCCTAATCCTGCTTCAGTATATGGTTCAAGAGCTGTCGCAACAATGACTGCGTTTGTTCCGGCTGCACGAGCTGAATCGTATTTCATGAGATGTCCTGGCTCTGTTGCAGTTACCAGCATATCTCCTGCTTCAATTTGACCACTTTCATCTGATACATTTGCATATACGAGTCCGGCCAAAGCAAGTGCTGCGCGATTTTCTCCTTCAGCCCCCATTACAAATGCTGCTGTGTTTGAAATGATACCTGCAACATTTGATGCGTATGCTTCTTCGACTAATTTAAATTTAGCTGGGTTTTCTGGATCGACTGCAATTGCATCTCCATTCCCTACGCGCTCTCCTGGCACAAGATCAACATACTCGGCAAGATCGCCCATTCCAAAGTCGGTTGAGTTTGCATTGAAGCTCGCACCCGCATATACGTTTCCTCCACCGGAAATGTGGAACATTGGTGTTGAACTATTTGAAACCGTGAAAAGTGTTCGATCTAATGGGTCTGTAGATGATGTAATTGTGTGCATTGTATTGAAGTGAAATGCAGTTGTACCAGCTGAATCTTCTACAAATGACAACCATGTTGATGTTGCTAATTCACCGCCGCCATTATAATCGTATCCAAGAGTCATAACTCTACCTACAACAGGCCCCATACCACCATCACTACTTGTAGCAAATTGAGCGAGCCACCCATCGTCAATATCTCCTCCACTCAAAAATGAAAAAGCTGCATTTCCTGCACTATTTGTTGGAGATCCTGCAGAAATCGAGGCTGCTCCACCAGCAAAACCAAACGAATTCCCGCTCTCTTGATTTGTTGCATCTATAGTTAGTGAACCATTCATGAATACATTACCTGATACTTGTAGCACAGCATTTGAATCTCCTTCCCCTTGTGTTGTTAGGGTTGATGAATTAATTCCAATGTATCCACTTCCATTTGTATCCAAGTACAGAAGTCCACTATTGACATCTAAAGCCCCTGCTGTATTTGTTGGTAATGTAACTGATTTAGCTGAAGTATATGTTTCTGTGAATGTTGAGTCATAGCTGTAATTAATTGCCGAAGCCCCAATTGTGAGCGTTCCAGCATCATCTCCAAGCTGCACATTACTTCCAAATGTTGTAGATGCGTTTACTCGTAAATTTACCTGGTTTGAATCTCCAATTACAGATTCGGTTTGACCGCTTCCTGCGAGATAGAAACTATCACCAACAGAAAGCATGTAATTTGGCGTATCAGACGCAAAACCAGAATTTCCCTGATTTGAATTTAATGCGACCGCATAACCACCTATCTCACTACTTCCCAACATGTACAGCGATCCAGATGCATAAATATCTTTCCATGAATTTGTTACAGACCCGAGATCTCGAGAATTATTCGTGCCTGGAAAAATGTTCGAATCTACTCCACTATTGAGTGTCAGCGAATCAGCAGAGCTATCTCCGATCGTCACGCCGCCTCCAAAATATGAGTTGTATCCATTACCAACAGCAAACGTAAAGTTCTGGCCATTAACTGACGATGATGAGATTCCTACTGCCCCATTTGATGCGTCAACCATCAAAATTGCTGGTGCCCCACCTGATGCATCTCCCCCGATCTGTGCTGTTCCCGACACATACAAACCTCCCCATGAATTCTGCTCTGATCCCAGTGTATATGCATTATTTGACCCCGGTACTATCGATTGATTCATGGTGATTCCTGAATTGAACGTTGTGGTTGCGTTTACTGTTAGTGCGTCAGCCGAACTATCTCCAATTATTGTTGCTCCACCAAAGTATGCTCCGGCTCCATTTCCGACAGACAGCGGATAGTTTGGAGACGAAGATGTGAATCCAACACCTGCGCCCGTGAGTGCATCTACTGTAAAAATCGGAACTCCATCTTCTGAATCAAATCCTGCTTGGATTGTTCCTGAGACATACAAGTCTTTCAATGCGTTTGACGGTGATCCAATACTAAATGTGTTATTTGTATCGACTGTTATTGCGCCATTTATGGTGATTCCTGATTCAAATGTTGATGTTGCGTTTACAGTGAGTGTGTCTGAAGAGCTATCGCCAATCGTCACACCACCTCCAAAATATGAGTTGTATCCATTACCAACAGCAAACGTAAAGTTTTGACCATTAACGGACGAGGATGAAATCCCCACCGCTCCGTTCGTTGCATCAACCATAAAAGTTGCCGGTGCTCCCCCTGCCGGATCTCCACCAATATGTGTTGTTCCTGATACATATAGTCCTCCCCATGCATTTGATGGTGAACCTAAGTTATATGCGTTGTTTGTTCCTGCACTAAGCGCTGCGTTTAATGTTAAACCGCTATTGAATGTCGTCGTTGCATTAACTGTGAGTGAATCTGAAGAGCTGTCTCCAACAATAGTGTTTCCTCCGAAATATGAATCGTAACCATTACCAACAGAAAGTCCGTATTCTGGGGTCGATGATCCGATACCCAAATCTCCACCATCTCCAGACGCATCAATCACAAGCACAGATTCTCCACTAGGGCCGAACCCTAAATGTATTGTTCCGGATGCATAGACATCTTTCCATGCATTTGATGGTGATCCGATGTTGTATGTGTTGTTTGTACCGGCCGTTAGCTCTCCATTGAATGTTATGCCGGCTCTAAATGTTGACGTTGCGTTTACCACCAGATTTTCATCACTTGCTGTTCCGAGTGTGATATGACTATCAAATGATGCTTGTCCGTTGAATGTTGATGATGCGTTTGCTGTGAATGTGTCTGATGTTGCATCCCCTACGAAGAAATTTCCAAGCACACCTGCTGCATTTTGGAAGGTTGATGATCCATGAATTGTTACAGTGTCTCCAGATGCATCACCTAATGTCGTTGCTCCTGCGATGAATAATGATCCATTTACACCTAAACGTCCTGCCGGAGTTGTTGTTCCAATACCTACATCATCTGATGAATCCGCGAGATAAATAACAGATCCTCCGTCTGTCCATTCACTCGATCCTCCTCCGCCACAACCTGTACATGTTCCCAACACAGTAATATCTTGTGTATAAATTGATCCTGATGTGTATAAATCTTTGAAAGCTTCTGTTTGTGATCCGATATCCCATTTATTGTTTGCAGAAGCAAGCAATCCTGCGTACAGCGTACTAGTTCCTTTCAGATTGATTGAGTCTTCGGTTCCATCATCTCCGAGCGTTGCGTTTCCCGCTACCGTCAATGTTGTATCTAATGTGACGGATTTTTCTGCTGTTAATCCTGATTGAAAAGTTGCTGCACCTGTCACAGTAACATCTTTCTTCACTTCTAAATCTCCTCCAACTGACCAATTATTTGAGACACCACCTTCATTTGCACTTACCACTGTGTGGCGTTTGTAATTTCCTGTACTATCACGGATTGTGAGTGGTGCTGTTTTTTGTTGATATGATTCCAACCCTTTGATTGTTGCGCCAGATAAATCAACAACACCACGCGCAATTAATCCATTTAAAAATGATGCTGGATCATTTGTATCATCTCCGTCATCTTCTTCTACTAATGATGTTCCAAGAGCACTGTCTAACATCTGTGCGACAAGTGTTTTAATTTCGTCATCTCCCATTCCAGCTGTGATGTTTGTGATATATGTGTCTGCAGAACCAGAAGATCCGCCAGTATAATAAATTGGACGCAAAGCTGATTCCTCTCTATTTTCTGATGAGGGCAATGGAATAAATTCACTGATGTCGATATCTACCTCAACTTCTGGTGCTTCTGGTATTTCTGCAACCGGAGCTGGTGCAATAACCTCTGGTTGCGTTGCATATACGCGAGATTTTTCTTTGTTCCACGGCATGATTGATGCGACATCTTTTCCAAGCTCTCGATACCCATCTGCAATTGATGCACCAAATTCTTTGAAGCCATCTCCAATCAATCCGAATGTTTGTAAAACTGGATTTTGTTTTTTCTGTTGTTTGCGAACTGTTGCAGCGTCAACTGAACTTCCCACAACAAGTACTGCAATCAACACAACAAAAATCGCATGCGCTGGCATGATTTTTTTACAAGCTCTTAAAATTTGAGCCGCCACACTAAAAAAAGTTGGCCTCCTCATGTGCATGGGTTTATCTCCTCTAAAAGGGACTTTCCTATAGTCGTATATTGTAACATTTTTTTTAACTTAGTTCAGCGGTTTTGTGTGGATATGTTTTGACCAGAAAACCAGAAAACCAAAAAACGAGAAATCGCTTTCTCGCTTTCTCGCTTTCTCGCTTTCTCGCTTTCTGGTTCTCTGGTTCTCTGATTCTCTATCCCTCAATAACTGCGAAGCTTTCTAACATATGAAGGAAGTATCCTTGCCCCTTTTCGTCTGATGCATGCGTGAGTGTGACCGTCCATTGATATGTACCATCATGATATACAGCAACAGCTTTTGATGCGGCAACACATACTGCGAAATCATCTACATCATTAATTTTCTTACATTCTTTAATATCAGCTTTTTGCGCAGCATCTTCAAGCGATGTTGCAGATGAGTCTTTTTGTGATTTTACGGTGATGCGGTATTGCACTCCATCCGGATTTCCTCCAAACAACAAATCTTTTGAATTTGCGAACAATGCGCCCTCCCCTTCTAGTGCTGTACTTGTTGCGTCCCAGTGCCACCACGGATGAATTTCTGTTGCAAATGAGATTCCGAAGTTTTTGATTTTTACTTCATTCCATTCGCCATCTTTTGGAAGTAATTCGCTATCAGTCGGAACTTCTACACTTGATACTTTTGTTGTCTTGCTTTCTGATTTTTTTGTGACGCTTTCTGTTGCGACTGGTGTGTCTTTTTCCTCTGGCACTTCAGCAGCTCCACATCCTGCGCCCACTAAGGCAATCATGCTTGCTGCGATAAGAAATTTTTTCATATCGTATATATTATTTTTAACCTGCTCCCAATCCCCACTCACAACTACCTTTATATGAATGGATTTGTTCTTTACTAAACCAATGCGCGATTTCATGTTCTGCTTCTTCTTGATTTTCTGATGCATGCACTAAATTCATGATTGCGCGTTTTCCTTTGTTTGCTGAAACCGCAGATTCCATTGAATAGTCTCCGCGAATTGTTCCGACATCTGCCATAGATGGAATCGTATGCCCCGCAAGTTTTCGAACCATGTCGATTGCATGCACACCTTGCACCACCATTTTTACAACAGGTGCTGCGATCATGAAATTGATCAACCACCCTCTCACCATTTTTCCAATCTCTAAATCATCTGAAGTTCCTAATTCTTCCATTGCATCGTATCCATACTTTTCGTATGTTGAAAGTGTTTTTTGTCCGACGCGGCGAATCCATGCTTCGTCTGTTGGATAATGTTTATCCATTTCCTCATGTGAAGGCTGAATCATTTCAAGCGCAATAATTTTCAGACCACGCTGTTCCATGCGACGAATAATCTCCCCTATTAACCCGCGTGTGACGCCATCTGGCTTCACCATGCAATAGGTCATTTCTAATTCTGGTTTGTCTAATTTCATAGATATTTCTTAAATAAGTGAGAATAGTATAGTTGCTGCTCTCGTTTTGGTCAACTATAAATCATTTACGTCTGATAAAAATGAGGTTCCGCTCCACCCACCGCCGTCTGTTACGTATTGTACTTCTCCCTCATCCTCATCAACGAAAATTGCTTCTTCTGATTCGAATTCTTCTGGGGATTCGAAAAGTTCTGGATCGATGTCTGATAAAAACATAGATGGTTCGTACATGGTCATTCCGTCATATCCGCCGACAATTGGATATGTGAGCATGAGATGTTTTCGCGCGCGAGTGATCGCCACATAAAATAACCGGCGCTCTTCTTCAATGCCACCTTTTTCTGTGAGTGCGCGGTCGTTTGGTAGTCCTCCATTTACCAATCTCATCACAAAAACAGAATCCCATTCCAAACCTTTTGATTGATGAATAGTTGAAAGCACGACTTTATCCGTCTGCTCTTTATTTCCTTTTGAATATTCATCGCTCAAGCTTGTGTCCGTGAGGAATTTTTCGAGTGAGTTTACTTTTGCGCCGAATGCTCGGAGTTGTTCGATGTCTTGTAATCGATCTGATGCGTTTCCATATTGTTCTTCTAAATAATCTTTGTAGCCGAATCGTACTACTGCGTCGATCATGTCCCCTACTTTGCCTGAACTATTTACCATTCCTGCGAGCATTTCTGTGAGATTTTCCCATCCAGTTTTTGCGCGAACGGAAAGATGTTCTGCTAGATCGAATGTAACCACTTCGCCGAGTGTATTGAGTTCTTTTAATGCCATGATGATTTTACCGGATGTTTTATCGCCGATACCGGCCTGGAGTTTCAGGACGCGTTGCCATGCAATAATATCGTGAATGTTTAGTGCGATGCGCATGAAGCACAACATATCTTTTACATGAGAGCGATCGAAAAATCGAAGACCCCCGCGATAGTCATATGGAATTCCGCGTTTCATTAATTCGACTTCTATAGGTTGTGAATGAAATGTTGCGCGAAATAACACGGCGATTTCCCCTGGCTTTACACCGGAGCGAATTAAATGTGCGACAGATGCGCCAATATAATCTGATTCTTCAAATTGATTTGAGAGAGTGACAAGTTGTGGTTTTTGAAATGCGTCGTTCGTTGGTTTTAATTCCTTCTTATATTGTTTTTTGTTGTGGCGGATGACGTCGTTTGCAAGCGAGAGAATTTCTGGAACAGATCGATAATTTAATTCTAATCGAAATACTTTTGCTTTTTTGTAGTTTTTTTCAAAGTCGAGAATGTTGTTGATATCTGCGGCACGGAATGAATAGATTGATTGCGCGTCATCCCCAACCACCAAAACGTTCTTATGCACATGAGATAATTGATTTACAATTTGGGATTGGATTTTGTTGGTGTCCTGATATTCATCTACTAAAATGTATTTGAATTGTGATGAGAGTTCATCGCGGACTTGTTCGTTTGTGCATAATAATAATAAAAACTGCTCGAGAAGATCATCGAAATCCATGACGTTCGCTTCTTTCTTTTTTTGCGTGTAAGCGACAAAGCATCTTTCGATAATGTCTTTAATGCGTTCGTAGCCGGGATATTTGTATTCAATGACATCATCGACAGTCATTTGTGCATTTCTCATGAATGAAATGAGAAACAACATTTGTTTTGGTTTGGGATATTGTTTTGATTTGAGATCGATTCCTTCATCACGCATGGCCAATGACATCATTCCTTCTGAATCATCCGCGTCTAAAATTGTGAAGTCGTTTCCATAACCTATCAAAGAAGCGTATCTGCGCAATTGACGCACTGCGACTGAATGAAATGTTCCACCGGTTAATCCATCCAGCGGCATTCCCATTAATTCTTTGATTCGCTCCATCATTTCTTTTGATGCGCGATTGGTGAAGGTTAAGAGAAGGAGGTTTTCTTGTGGTGTGCCGTTTTGTAATAAGTACGCGACGCGATACGTTATGGTTCGTGTTTTCCCTGATCCGGCGCCAGCCAATACCAAACATGCCCCATCACCATCTGTGACGACTTTTAATTGTTGTGGATTTAATTCATCTTCAAATGTGATCATAGAAAAGTGTCATCCTGAGCGGAATGAAGCCGAAGCCAGCCTATCGGCTGGTCACCCGATAGGGTGAGATCCCGTGAGCTTCAGTATTAATGAATAAAAGGAGTATAACACATTTCTTGTCATCCCGGCGCAGGCCGGGATCCATGCCAATTAATACAGTGGATCCCGGCCTGCGCCGGGATGACACGTTTGTGATATATGGTTGTAAAAAAAGAGCCCCGCCCAGACCGTAGTCTGAACGGGGTAGCCTCCTATCCTCCGTTGAGGATTTTTCTTTCGAAAGCAGTGATGACTGCTTCAGTGTTGCCGCCGCTGCCAAGGATGATTCCGACAACAATACCGATGTTTGCCGTCATCCCGCTATGCTGCGCTTGTGTTGCGTCTTCCCTGAGAAGTCCGTGTGTTATCACTTCACACAGCCCAGATGTGACAATGTCCACTGGGCTCTGCGGGTAATACCTGTACACATTCGACCGAAAAGCTTCCGATGCTTTGCGCATGAGACCTCCTAGTTGTTGAGTGCGGCGATCGACGAGACGTCGAGCCAGAAGTTGCAACTATCGCCGTTTCCTTCCTGCACGATCGCGGTGAGCGTTGTGCCATCAGGAGCTTCGAACGTGAAACTTCCGTAGTTGTCTGCGTCGCCCCACGAGCTGTAGTTCACCGGCCCTGACTTTGCGTTGCATAGCCAGTGCTTGTTGGCGGACATGAGCTCGTAAGTGAAGTTGAAGATCATCCACTTTGCGTCTTTGGGGATCTTCACCTTCGCACCAACGTACTGGAGGTTCTGATCGCCCACCAGTGAGATTTGCGATTTCACCCAGACCGTTTGTGTCGGCGTCATGTCGTGCGTGGCGAATGTGCCCCAAACGACGTACAACGAACCACAATTCTGAACGCCCGGCGCTTTCGCACCATCGGCACAGTAGGTCCCTTCCATAGCGACCTTGTCGAGGTTCCAGGTAGCCGGCATTGTCCAACCGAGCGTCAGGATCGGATCCTGAGCTCCGTTGGTACACGTCCCGTTGTCAGGATACGAGCAGCTTCCAGACACACACTTGTTGAGTGTGCATGCGTCGCTGTCCTCGCATTCTGCATCGAGTGTACATTCCGGCGGCTCGCACGTTCCATCTGCCAGGCAGGTGGTGTTGCAATCTCCGGAATCCAGCTGGCTCATTTCGCAGGTGCCGTTTGAACCACATGTGTAATGCATGATGGTCCAGGCGGCGTCGACGCACGTGTGCTCGGTGAGACCCGCGCAATGCGAATCGTCCTTACAGACCGTGCAATCCGTGATCGGATCGTACTGACATACACCGCTGTTGCTGCAGCGGTCGTTAGTACAACCACTGTCGTCAGCGCAGTCGGTGTCCTGCGTGCACTCGGGAATCAGCTCCGGTTCGGGAGTCGGCTCTGGCGTCGGCGCGGGCTCATCACCCTTGCAAACACTTTCGTCGGCACACCCATTTTCACAGACGCCCCAGGAGGACGCGGTGTTCAAACAGATTCCCTCGTCACCACATTTGTAGATCGAGGTGTGCCACTCGCCGTCGTCACAGATCTGCTCGTTTTTCTCCGAGCAAACTGCGTCGTCGGTGCAGAGCGTACAATCCCACTTGTCGTAGTTGTAGCACTCGTCGTCCCAACCACAATAGTCGTACGTGCATGGGTCTCCGTCGCTACAATCGGAATCCTGCGAACAGCCGGTGTCCAACACGCAGTTGGGGCTGCTGGGAATTGAGCTGGCCTCGCACACCTTGTTGGTGCCCGATGCTTCGTCGTATCCACAGAAAGATCCGTTGGGCTGTGCGACTTCGTGACAGAAACTGGAGTCGGCCTTCACGACACACGTTTCGAACGTGCATGCGTTGGCGTCGTCGCAGTCTGCATCGGATGTGCACTCGAACGAGCCCTCATCCTGATTGAAGTAGCAATCGGCGTCGATCGTCACCGAGCAGACCAGGTCTACCGGATGACAAAACACACCGGGCCACAACACACACTTGTCACCCTCGGCCATCTGGAATTCCGTCGCGCAATCCTGCACGAACGTCTCCAAACCGCACGGCGTCTGCAGATACGAAATCGTCGTCTGCATTTCACCTTCGGCAACATGCGTCGCATCTGCGCCATCGGGCGACATCTGCTGACATCCGAAACCCACACCAGTCGACAGAACTACGAGCAAGATCATGAAACGATGAAAATTCATCACTCCTCCTAATTACTTTTGTTGAAGTTACTTGTTAAAGATCCTCTTGTCTCTCGCCCCAAAATCCTTGTCCATATACAGTTTTTTCTCACGCACCTTTATTCAAGTGCGAAATTACTACGTATTGATGGTAGGACTTTGGTGCATTGTTAAAACTTACGAAATCAAAGATTTCTGGTTTTAACAAAAAGAGCGGCATTCCAATTAAGGAAATGCCGCTGTATCGCGAATTCCTCCTTAATTCGAACATCGCACTATACCACTATTTTGGCCTTTTGTCAACCCCTTTCTGGCCTATTTTACTTATTTTTGACTATAATTACAGCCTTTTTCCCATTCACCACATCTCCCCCGTTCCAATCATGCATCACATCCATAATATGTTGTTGTTTATAGCGAAATTGCTCTCCACGACGAGTCCCCGGATCATTTGTAATAAATTCATCTTTTGTATAGCCGCGAATCACCAACATATGATACAACGGCCCATCCCCTGTGAAATACGGATTATCCAATAATTTCCCAGCTGCCGGCACAATCACTGGATATCCAAATGCAATCGCATCCGTAATATCCCTTATTGTGGGATTTTCGATAATGTATGCGTCAGTTAATTTGAATCGCTTATGAATAATATGAAGCGTTTCTTCAGCTGTTGTGTCTTTGTAATATCCAAATTCTTCCTCCTGCCATGCGACTAATTCTAAAATCTCCTGATCTGCCTCATCTTTTGTTCTACTTGTAACTTCATCAATAAACCATATCGACATTAAAATACTCGCCTCCTCGCACGCTTCTTGATATGGCATATCCCAATTTGAGTGTGGTGCCTGTGATGTGAATGGGATTGCTAGGTTGAATTCTGTAGGAAGTCCTGGAGTTTCTTTATCCTCATGTTTTGGTAGCTCTGGGATTTCCTTAATTTCTGGCGTTGATGTTGTGATTTCTGATTCTTCTATAGCAGGCTCAACAAACATAACCTCATCGCGCGCTAATGCATCCGGCGCAGTTGCTTGATTTCTATATTGTTCAAATGCAAATAATAATTCGTGACGATTCGCCGCGACATATCCCAACCCGAAAAAAATGATTGCCGTTATCACAGTTTTTTTCATATTCGCCATCTTATCTTTCTTCAATATTTTGTGCAATAAAAAAAGCCCGGATTTCTCCGGGTCATCATCAAATGATGATCAAAATACACGTCATGTTGAACCCCCTCTCATGTGTACGTTGTCTCTCCTGAATACCCATCGCTGCGCGACCAAACGAGCGGTGAGTGAATGAGCTGGCGCCAGTCTATCAGATGAAGAAAAACCTGTCAACCGATTTGCCATACAAGCAGGCAAGATATACAATAATCCTCTTAATATCTCGCGTTTCTATGGATACACCACAAAAAATATCTTCATCCAAAGCAGTTCTGTTTGTCGCAATTGGATTGCTGATTATACTTATTATTTTAGTGAGTTTTGTGTTGATGCGTGTGTATTCTGCTATGCCTGATGTGCCAGTTGAACGAGAATATGACGTCGATCAACAAACTCATGAACCCATAAAGGATACAGAAAAAAGTGAGGTCTCCATTGAAAACGCAGTTTCATTATCTCATGATGTGAGTAATGGCATATTGGTCGAGCAATCTACAAGAAATGGAAATTGGACGGTGACCGTCAACTTCCCCGAAACAATTCTTGCGGACAACGCTCCATCATTTTCACTTCAATACCCCCCAGAATCTCCGTGGGGTTTGATGCGTGTGGAACATGTCGATGCAACTGCAACTGACGGCCCAGGTGCCGATGGCATCCTCACTCCTTACACATCTTTCTTTACTTTCCGCGCATCCAACTATTATGCATCTGGAAATGACGGTATGACGTTTGATATTTCCACAGCCTACAAACCAATCTATTTAGAAAATCTCAATACGCCAGGAAATGTCTATCAATTAAACAATGACATTCTCATCGGCGAAGACAATGATTGGGTATACTTATATCGATACAAAAATAATGATGCTGAAGTTCGTAGTGAGGTTGATTTACTTTTGAAGAGTTTTTACCGTTGAATTTAGATAATAAATAATAACCTGTCTTCCTGGCGTAGGCCGGGATCCATCTTTCTAGAAGCATGGATCCCGCACGACTGCAGGATGACAATTGAAATATGATTGATACAGATCAAAATAAAATAGATGAATTATTAAGTCGTGGTGTTGCGGAAGCTATCGAAACTGATCATCTGCGCGAGCGATTACTTTCTGGTGATCAGCTGCGGATTAAATTAGGAATTGACCCTACGTCTCCGAATTTGCATCTTGGTAGATCTATTCCCCTTTTGAAGTTGGCGGATTTTCAAAAACTCGGACATCAGATTGTTTTTATTGTCGGTGATTTTACGGGATTGATTGGTGATACCTCTGATAAAGATGCAGAACGTCCGATGCTCGATGAGAAAACAGTTCGAGCAAATATGGAACAGTATGCACAGCAAGCTGGGAAGATTATTGACCTGGAAGCCGCAGAAATTAAATATAATTCGGATTGGTTGCAGAAGTTAGGGTTTAAAGAAATCGGGGCTTTGGCCGATCAGTTTTCATTGCATGAATTTAGCGCGCGGGAAAATATTAAGAAGCGATTGGATGCTGGAACTCGAGTTTCGTTGCGTGAATTATTGTATCCATTGATGCAAGGTTTTGATTCTGTTGCGGTGAAAGCGGATGTTGAGTTGGGCGGGACGGATCAGCGATTTAATTTGTTGGCTGGGCGCACGTTGCAAGGACATTATGATCAGGAGCCGCAAGATATTTTGATGACTAATTTGGTGAATGGATTGGATGGGCGGAAGATGTCATCGAGTTGGGGAAATACGATTAACCTGAACGATTCAGCGCGGGACATGTATGGGAAGGTTATGAGCATGCCGGATGATTTGGTTGTGACATATTTTGAGCATTGCACGCGCGTTGGGATGGATGAGGTAGCTGAATTTGAAACACGCATGAGTGAGGATCCGATGAACGTGAAGAAAACTTTGGCTGCAGAGATTGTGCGGATGTATCACGGTGAGGAGGCTTCTGATGAGGAGGCAGATTATTTTGATTCAACATTCAGCAAAAAGGAAACACCGACAGACATGCCGAATGTGACACTCTCCCCCACTGCGGAAACTGCGCTTGATGTGGTGATTGCGTTTTTCGGTGAGGAGAAAAGTAATTCAGATATTCGACGATTGTTTGAGCAGGGTGCGGTTCGTCGTAATGAAGAAAAAATTGATGCGTTTGATGGTCCGCTGGATTTAGTTGATGGTGAGGTGTGGCAGGTTGGGAAGCGTGTTTGGTTTAAAGTTTCGCTTTCGTAATGTCATCCTGGGTTTTTATTTTTTATCCTGAGTTTTTTTGCTTGTCATCCTGAGCGTTTTAGTCGAAGGATCTCACAAAAAGAATCCACCCCAGAAAGCCGGCTTGCGCCGGTTTTTGCATTGACAAATTCCAAAAAACATGCTATATTCTATCGTTGTATTGACATGGGTTCACACACCTTTGATTTGTAGTCGTGAGATTACATTGTTAGACGGAGACACGGGTTCGAATCCCGTCCTTGCAACGCATGGTAGCTTAGCGGCCTAGAGCGCCGCCTTCTCAATTCCTTGAAGAGATGTGAGTGATTCGATGCATAGGATCATAAGTGTCTGGACGAGAGCTTCTTAGATCTGTGTGGGTCGATACAACAAAGGTCGTGCACTGCGCGGCCTTTTTTAATTAAAATTAAAAACCCTCGCGCATTCCATTTTGGAAACACGAGGGCAAAGCCCTGACCTAACCCCGGACCACCTAGCCCGTTGACTTGCACTCTTGAATTCGGGTTGGAGATGAGATGTCTCTCGAGGGGAGAATTCAAATGAACAAATCTGTATTCATTGTAATCTTCTTTTTCTACTCTGTAAACTCATAACTTACAGGATGGTTGCTATGATGCGCTGTGGATAACTTGACAAATCTGGATTTAGGGTATAGATTTAAGGTATACTGTATTTATAAGATTATTCGTTCTTTCAAAGAATCTGTCGTGGAAATATGACGTAAACACATTATGTCCTGTTTTTGCGACAGGTTCATGGATTCAATCTAATGATTGAGTTCTAAACAAAAAACGGAGGAAAGGGAAATGAAGAACTTCGCATTGGTATACGCTGCGCTTGCGGCGTTCGCTCTGACTTTTGCAGCGTGTTCCGGCGATGCTGGAACTGACGGCACTGCGGACCAAGTTGTCAATCCGGTACAGACCGGCGGCGACAACGTCATCGATCCGGCGAATGATCCGGACAACGTGAAACCGGTGGATGACCCGAGCGATCCTGTGAAGGATCCGGAGGGCACCGAAGATCCGGTCGACGATCCGATCACCTACCCCGAGCCGGGGACGGTTGAGTACTGGCTGGATATCATCCCGGGGACTTGGAGGCAGAGTCCGGATTGTAAGACTCCTGAACAGCCGAGTAAGTGCGAGACAGAACTTTCTGTTGCAAGCGTCGATGATGTCCCAGATGGTACACTCGGCTGCCCTGATTCAGACTGGATTATCGCCGGCAACTTTGGTGGCGGTGTCAATGCTTTGTGTCTGGAAGATAATGGTACTCTCAGCATGTGCAAGAACCTCGACTGCATAAAAGCCGATGGTGCAATCATCGAGTCCGTGCAGGACGAAGGAACCTGCTCACAGAAAGCCGATGGGATGCCTACATCTTGCGTACGTCATTCTGATTGTGCTGATGTTCTGCCATCTGCCACATGTACCAACATGAAGGTTGAGTACTGGATTGATTTCTGCACTTGGAGCAACATGCAAGGCTCCTGTGAGGGAGGCAACACCTACTCTTACATGCGCATTCCCTAACCCGCACCTACACAACCTTTCTTCCTCTGCCCTCTCTAAACGAGAGGGTTTTTATATACAAAAAATCTCTTTACAGAGATTTTTTCTTTTTTATTACTTTTTAGACCGCCCTACTCATCCGCCACAACAATAATCTCTCCATCAAATCCTGTCCAAGGTTCTGGCGTTGCAGGATTACAATTCTCTCCACCAATCAATCCTCCGCTATCGAAACAACCACTCACCCCATTCTCCCCCTCCTGACACGCACCATTACACCACCCCCAATTATCCTGAACCTGAACCTTGGGCTTGAAGATACAAAGCGTATCCCCAACTCGAACATTCAATGCTTTCAAACTCTCGTATTCTGGCGAATTCAAAATTCCAGAAGTCATAACAATATGTTTTGGATACACATCATCCACGATAGAGTTTGAAATCTGCTCTTCACCCACACCACATGTCTTGGAGTATGAATACACATGATTGTATTCGAAATATCCTTCTGCACACCCATCCTCATGATTCCCTAATACCAGCTTATCCTGATTACACGATCCAACAGCAAAACCTGCCCCTTCAAAATTACAATCATCTGCCCCCCTACATGTCAGATTTGGTTTATCAATGGGTTGGTTACAGTATGAAACAACATCATCCGATGTCCCACAATATGGCTTTTTGTTCTTGTATTTTGCACGCGCACCTCCAGCCTTCGAACTACCATCTCCCCAATCTACAAATAAGCGACGCAACGGCATTTGATCTGTATCTGCCCAAGCTGCAAATCTTACCGTGCTATTTAAGTTATCAACTCCATATATGATCCCTCCATCTTCCTCATTAACATTGAAGGCGTTCATCTTTCTCAACTTAAATGCTCCGCTACTTAACGCTTCTGATTCATCAAGTGATGCAATACGTGGCGGCCGACCCTCGCTCAACCTGATGTCGTAATCAGATAGGTCTGGATGACCTCCCAGAATTCCCTCATCTTTATACCCAGAAAATCCATTGCCTAAGTTTGAGAAATATTGAAAAAACTTGGCAAATAATTTATTGACTTGAGTTAGCGCGCCGGTATTAGATGTAGTTGATTTCAAATTAAATGTTCCTGGAAATTCGCCACAGTTTCCATACCAGCATGAGAACGAGGCCCCGCGTGCATGTGTGTACGCGCTCTCATTGACTTCATGCCCAACTGGTAGCGAAATCTCCTCTCCCGACCCAAACTCTGTAAATGAATCTACATCTTGTGCGTATGTGTATAGAGGTATTACTGCATCTGCTGGATTCTTATCAGCCGATGCCAAAGTACCAAACGGAATCTCCGCCTCATTATATCCAAAACCTCCGGAAGAAATTGCCCCTGACACAGTTCGATCATAGTAGCTCGCGTTCGGCAGACTTGCGCGCTCTTTCCATAACCTTTGTGTGAATGCAAATGCGCGATCTTCATCTGGAAAATTCAATAAATCTTCCCCTACTGCCTGAACTATCTCCTGGCA
>CAZHVT010000003.1:72907-99268 GCA_964536205.1 uncultured Gammaproteobacteria bacterium | reverse complement strand
CCCCTGCGCTGGCCACCATGTGTCTTTCGACCAGACGTTCCACGCGTACCGCCCTTACGCGGACCACGTGGTCCAGACCCACGTCTTTTTTTAGATAATCGACCACCTGTATGTTTAGCAGGATCGTATCCTGTAATAAAATTCGAAATATTACTTCCATACTCCTCCGCCTTTTTATCTTGTGGTTTCATATGTTTATGTGTTCTATTATTTCTACCTCCCGAACGTCTCCCTCGTTGTCGACGACCAGAACCGCCAGCAATACGATCCGCCTCAACCTCTCGACGTGACAATTTTGGACGAGCTCCCGGAAGTTTCGGCAATGACAGAACTGGCAATGACTTACGAATTAATCGCTCAATCTTTTTCACATCTGCACTTTGTGTTGGCGCCACAAACGAAATCGCTTTTCCATATCGTCCTGCACGACCTGTACGACCGATACGATGCACATAATCTTCTGAATTATCCGGAAGATCATAATTGATTACGAGTGAAATATTTTGCACATCAATCCCACGCGCTGCAATATCAGTTGCAACGAGAATACGAAACTGTCCATGCGTAAAACCATACAAAGCTTTTTGTCGCTGTGCTTGTGTTCGATTCCCATGAATCTCTGTTGCGGTATGTCCCATCGCTCGCAAATTCCGAGCAATTCGTTTCGCCCCATGTTTCGTTCGTGAAAAAATAAGTGTTGTATCTTCGCTATATGTTCCCAACAAAGACTCCAACAACCTCATCTTATCATTCTTCCGAATAACAAAAACTTCCTGCTCAACATTTTCAGCGGAAGTTCCTTGCGGCGCAATCTCAATGCGCAACGGAATTTTCATAAATTCAGACGCGAGTTTCGAAATTGATTTCGGCATAGTTGCAGAAAACAACATAACTTGTCGATCCTTCTGAATCGTCTGCAAAATCTTTTTAATTTGTGGTAAAAAACCCACATCCAACATTCGATCTGCTTCATCTAACGTCACAATCTTCACACGATCGAGTTTATAAACTCCCTGATCCATCAAATCTACTAATCGCCCCGGAGTCGCAATCACAACATGCGGATTCTTTTTCAAAGCCTTCACTTGTCCATGTTGCGAAATTCCACCAATCACCACAGTACTACGAACCCCCAACGGCTTCCCTACTTTCTGGAATGCCTCTGCAACCTGCAATGCCAATTCTCGAGTCGGAACAATAACCAAACCTTGTCCTTTATTCTTGGCAAGATTTTGAATCATCGGAATTCCAAAAGCCAACGTTTTTCCTGTTCCAGTCTGCGCAATCCCTACAACATCCTTTCCTTCCAATGCACCAGGAATAATTTGATGTTGAATCGGTGTCGGAATCGTAAATCCTTTTTCTGTCAGAATAGCTAAAAATTTCTCGGCAATTCCGAGGTCACTAAACTTTCCTGTATCTTTATTTTTTTTCTTCATAAAATTTTATGCCAAACAAAAAATCCGGCTACTAATAGGATGACCTGAACGTCATCGCAATCAGCGTCAGCCGAACAACAGCGAGATTCAAGTCCATGAGAAACACCTAATACACAGCATTTCTTCATGAATAATTAAACTACAACATAACACGATTTCTACACCATGTCAACCACTCAACCAACAACTGACCATTTTTCACCTTCATGCTTTGCAAATGAATCACCCCCCATAGGAATATCGTCCTCATCAAAATACACGACATCAATTCGAGTTTCCTGCGCTTGACCCTCTGCATATCGCCCTTTTCTCATGTAAGAATACTCCGCATAACCCCCATCTTCATCCAACACTTTAACCTCTAATAAATACAAACCCTTCTCATCTTCACGCCTTCTTGTTTCTTCGAAAGGCTCACCCTTAGCACATTGTTCAAACAAATCCCGAACTTCCTCTGTGCTTGGGATATGTTCCTTGGCAGTCTCAACAATTGGTGGCTTTTCCATAAGTCAATTATTTAAATAACAATTACAGTTTACCTAAATCTAAATACTCATCAACACGAATCTTCTCGACAAAATCGGGCATGTGAGAAATAAGAATCATCGCACCTTTGTATTCATTTAATGCTTTGGCGATGACGGGAATGTGTCGAAAATTGATGTGATTTGTTGGCTCATCCAACACCAATAATCCCGGCTGCATCACAACAAGTCGCGCAAAAGATAACAAGCCTTTTTGCCCTTCGGATAGTTCTGCAATAGTTCGTCCCATTAAATCACCAGTAATTAAAAATCCTGCCGCAACACGTCGCATTTCTTGCGTATCAACTCCCAACGCGCTCGCAGCTTCCAACGAATCAAAAACCGTATCCTCATAATTCAACGTTGAAAAATCCTGAGAATAATACCCCAAAACTGTATCTTTCTTTATTATAGCTCCCTCTGCTTTATGATCGACCAAATTCCGCAGCAACGTACTTTTCCCAATTCCATTGGGCC
The DNA here is from genome assembly GCA_964536205.1 of uncultured Gammaproteobacteria bacterium. Classification (GTDB taxonomy): domain Bacteria; phylum Patescibacteriota; class Patescibacteriia; order Magasanikbacterales. The sequence continues at coordinate 96,828 of CAZHVT010000003.1, read as the reverse complement.
CCGAAATCAACAAACGTGTATTCTGTCGCAACAACACATCAACATTCTTCATGACAGGTTCATGGTCACGAATAACTTTCACCGAATTAATCTTTACAATATCACCCACGATATCCTGATTCGGAATCGTAAACGGATAAATAATCTTATCCTCACGCCGAATCTCAACCTTATTCTCTTCCATCTCTGCTGTCTCATCTTTCATCTTCTTAGCCAATTTTCTCATTTTCCCACCCTTAAACGCAAACTTACTCGCTTTCTCTTTTCGATCTGCGATGCGCTTTTCCAATTGTGCATTTTTCTTTTTCTCACGCTCAATACGTTTTGTAATCTCCTCAACAACCGTGTAATAATCACCATTATACTTCTCAACTTTTTTCGTATGAATATCAAGATACAAAACCCCTTCAGTAAAACAATTCAAAAAATCCGCATCATGAGAAATCACAATCACGGTTTTATCATACATCACCAAAAATGAAATAAGATGCTCAATTCCTTCAGTATCCAAATTATTTGTCGGCTCATCCAGCAATAAAATATCCGGATGTTGCAACAATGCATATGCCAACAATAATCGAGCTTGCTGACCGCCAGATAACTTCCCCACCTTCAAATCCTTCTTTACTTTCAAATTCACTGCATCCATCGCCTCATTAATCGCCACATCAACATTGCGTGGAACCTCCTCATACGCACGCTTAAAATAATCCTCTACACTCAATTCAAAATCCTTACGATCAACCGTCTGCATCGCAGAACCAATCGAAACCCCATCACCAATATGCACTTTCCCTTCTTTCGGTTTCAAATCCCCACGAATCAATCCAAACATCGTACTTTTCCCAGCGCCATTTTGTCCCATCAACGTAATTTTCGATCCTTCACGCACAGCAAAAGACGCCTCATCCAAAAGAGGTTTGTTTACACTGTATTCAAAGACAACGTCCTCAAATCGTAATACAACATTGTTACTCATAGAAACTGCATACTATCGTAAATAAAGTCCTATAGCAAGCGATCAATATTGATCCTAAACCCACATATGCTAGACTGCGTACATGGATATCGAACAAAAATCAATAGCCATTATCGGAGGTGGCGCAGCTGGCATGATGGCTGCAGCCGCACTTATCGAATCTGGAAAAGATTGCGATATTCATATATTTGATGTCAACAAAAATCTCGGCGTAAAAGTTCTCATTTCCGGCGGAGGTCGATGCAATGTCACCACCGGAATGCGCGATCCCCATCTTTTAAAAAAACAATATACTCGAGGTGCTGATTTTCTCAAAGCTGCACTTTCTAAACTCACACCAAAAGGAACATACGATTGGTTTGAAGCACATGGCGTTCCTTTAAAAATTGAAAAAGACTTGCGCGTGTTCCCACAATCAAACGACGGAAAAGACGTAGTTGGAATCTTTGAAAAAATGTTCACACTACACAACGTAAACATTCATTTCCAATCTCGCGTCACTGACATCCTGAAAAAAAATGACACATTCGAAGTTACAACAAACAAAACTTCTACGATAGTAGATTATGTTGTCATTGCAACCGGCGGAAATGCATATCGCAAAACAGGATCAACTGGGGATGGATATCATTTCGCAGAATCACTCGGCCATACAATCACAAAACTTGGTCCATCTCTCAACAGTTTCTTTGTCAAAGAAGAATGGCCAAAACAACTATCTGGAATTGCGTTGCCACACGCAAAACTAACATGCAAAAAAATCAAAGTTGAAGGCCCATTTCTTTTCACTCACTTCGGAATCTCCGGCCCTGTCACATTCGCATTTTCATCTCACATTGCATTTGATGAAATCAAAAACAATAATCAATGCAAAATAAAACTATATCCCAATACAAATATTTCAAATTGGAAAAAAATCCTCACAACTGAAATCAAAACACAAGGAAAAAAATTCATCAAAACAATACTGAACGAACACCTCCCAAAACGATTCACCACCTCAATTCTTGATCAATGCGATATCCCACGAGACACACAACTCGCAGACATACCAACTCCAAAAAGAAAAAAGCTCATCGAGCTTCTCACAAACGGTCTGTCGCTCACACTCACACAACGTCGCCCTGGAGATGAATTCGTCACAGCCGGCGGCGTCAACACAGACGAAATAAACCCCCAAACCATGGAGTCAAACATAACTCCCGGATTATACTTCACCGGCGAAGTCATGAACATCGACGGAGTAACCGGCGGATTCAACCTCCAATCTTCCTGGGCAACCGGCCAACTCGCTGGAAAATCTATTGCCAAACACATCTAAATCTTACTTTTCATTCTCCAACTCCGAAATTCTTCGCTTCAATTCAATCATTTTTAATTCCCGACCAGTCATAGCTCGAGTCAATTCTTCAAGCGTCGCACGATCTTCCTCTGCTGCAATGATAGCGTCTTCCAACTCATCATTCTTCCTACTCATCTCCTGACTATGCAACTTAAGCCCTTCTCTCATCATATTCAATTCAAATGCCAAATCCCCTATCTCATCTTTTGACGAAACATCTATTTTGTAATCCAAATTTCCACTTCCAACAATTTGAGCACCCCATTTCAATTGTCGAATAGGATGAGATATTGTTCGTGCAAGATAAAAAGCACTTACCACAATAATAAATGCAGCGGCCAAAATAGCAAACAATAACTGATTTCTCAATTGATGAGCAGTCGCAAAAATCTCTGCTGTATCAATTTTAATAACAACACCAAGACGCAACGACGGCAAATACTTCCACACCGCCAAAACCTCTTCCCCTCGATAATCTATACTCACACCTGAATCACTTCTGCCCCGAACAGCCTCCTGAATGGGCAATGCAGTCGAATCCCCAAATCTAACAATCCGAGAAAATGCTGCCTCACCATCAAATCGAAGTGGCGCACTAAATTGAACACCACCCTCAATCCTTGAAGCAACAGACATCTCCCCTGTTTCTCCTAAATTCGTATAATCCAAAATCAAATCGTACAACTCATCTGTACTTATTTGCAATCCAACAGCGCCAACAGCTTTTTCATCTTCAAACACAGGCGCCACAACAAACGCAGCAGGCTCACCAGAAACCTCATACACCTCAAAATCAGAAATACTTGCCTCCAACAATGTCTGTGACCTAGTAAACACATGAGCTAACTCACTATCACGGTACGTACCCGTTTTCAAATTTGTGCCTAAATCATCATCTCTCATAATAGAAAACAAAACCTCACCATCAGTAGAAATCAAATACATATCAGTATAATTGTGTAACTCTCGCAGATACGACAAAAAGGGACTAAACTCCTCATTCAAAGCATCATATTCTGGTGAATCATAGCCAAATTCTGCGACCACCACATCATATCTTACAAGTGCATCAATAATAGAAGGATCTCTTAATAGTGAAGTAGCAACTTGCCTCGTCTCTGTTAAAAATGCTTCAATACGATCCCCCCGCTGATTCGCAAGAGCTGATAAATACTTAACAGTCTCCTGCTTCAAAACTTTCTGTGTACTATCATTACTCAAATACACAACCACGAGCAGAGGAATCAATCCGATAATTAAAAACCACATCACCAATCTTGTGGCAATTCTTGGATTCCAGAATGACTTACTTTCATTCATATCTATGTTCCTAGGTTAGACCAATTCCCCTTCCATCTCATAAACAACCCTTCCAAAAATGCATCCCAATCAGCACGGAAACGATATACAGGATACGGTTCCGGTTGAACAGATTTATCGGAACTCCACACAATATCAAATTGCCCGTTCCTATCAATCTTTCCAATGCGAACAACTTTCCATGTATGATTATTCTCAGAATCTATACACACCGTACCTTCAGGCGCATCAAGACATTGGCCTTTTATTTCTCGACGAACAGCATCCACATCATCCGTCCCTGCTTCACGAACAGCTTGCTTCCAAAAATTAAAACTCAAATACGACGCCTCGATAGGATCATCAGTAACACGATCTAACCCGTACTCATTTTTAAAACGCTGCACAAACGCATCATTTTCCTCTGAATCAATACTTTGAAAATAATTCCACGCTGCATAATTTCCAACCATGTCATGTACATCCATAGCACGAAGTTCATCTTCAGCAACACTAAATGACATGACAGGAATATCATCAGACGTCACACCAGCATCCGACAGTTGCTTAAAAAAGGCAATATTGGAATCTCCATTCAAAGAATTCAAAATAACCTCTGGTTGAGCCTCAACAATCTTTTCAACAACTGCGCCAACGTCCTTATCTCCTAACAAAATATACTCTTCTCCTACAATCTCCCCATCCAAAGCATCAACATGTTCACGAATAATCTCATTCGCAGTTCTCGGAAATACATAATCAGATCCAACAAGAAAAATCTTCTTTCCCAAATTATCAATTGACCATTTCACCGCTGGTGTAATCTGCTGATTCGGTGCGGCACCCGTGTAAATAATATTTGGAGATTCCTCAAGTCCCTCATACTGAACAGGATACATAAGCAAATGATTATGTTCCTCAAAAATCGGCTTCACAGTCTTACGACACGCAGAAGTCCAACACCCAAAAACAACACTTACATTTTCCTCTGAAATAAGTCTCTCAGCTGCATGCGCAAATGTCGGCCAGTCTGATTTCCCATCGACCACAATCGCCTCAACCCTTCTCCCCAACAAACCACCCTCATTATTAACTCGTTTCACTTCCAACAAAAGCGCGTCCACCAAAGATGTCTCACTAATAGCCAATGTCCCCGTCAAAGAATGAATGATCCCAATCTTAATAGGATCCTCTTCAGGAAAATTTTTCCACACATAAAAAACAATAAATCCTATAAACAAAAAAACAGCACAAAACAACGCAAGGTACCACACCCGACGCATTGATTGTCCCTCCTTGCTTATTCTTGGCCCCCTACTTCTATCCCGACGAATTGAGGACCTTCTCCTTCTGTATTCCTCCATATTCATCTCATTATATCACATTATGCAGCACGCCGTGAATCTTTTGGAGGGTTAGGTTTTTGTTTTCCACGTTGAATTTCAAATTGGTTTGGAATAACACCAGTCTCCTTTTCCCCCAATTGCGTATTTGGTTCTGGCGATGAATCAACAGCACCCCTTTTCGCAAGAATATCAGCTGATGGTTTTTCAGGTTTAAGTTGGCCCATCAAATCCTCCATAACAGCAACAACGTACTTCAACGTTGGTCGCCTATCAGGATGCATTTCTTGCATTTTCCAAATTAAATCAGAAAACTCTGCACGAACATCAGCTGGCAAACTAGCTTGGATCTTTTGAAAAATATTATCCATCGCTACACCTAATTGCCACACCATCTCTTCAGATTTTGTTTCAAGCCTCCCTCTATCATCAGTACGATGAAATTCTGGAGGCATGTAACCAGGCGTATACATACATTTCTCATTTTCACCCAGAAAAAACAACGTTTCCAAATCAACGATAAAAACCTTTCCCGATGTATCAACCTCAAAATTACTCAATTTTATATCTCGCATCATCAAACCAACACTCTTTAAATAAACACATAAATCTACCGCATCTTTTATATGTTTCAAAATATCATCTGGGGCTCCCCATTGTTTACGATTAATCTCTCCCAGTGACGTCAAACCTGGCTTCAATTCTAATACAACATGATCCGACTCATCATCAACAATCTCCGGCAACACAATCCCCTCGGGTACATCATCAAGTGTCCTTAAAAACTTCAATGCCTCGCGGTTCCCACCAGTCTCATTAAATCCAATCTTACGAAAAACACTCTCATCCTCACCAAGCCGATCAAGCCGACGAAGATTCGGTGAGCCATCAAGCTCATTCTTCAAGACACCAAAATCTTCCGGCTCCAAATAATCACGCAACTTATCAAGAATTGCTTTACGCAAAATATCGATATATGGATGAAAATCCTCCTCCTTAAATCCCGCAATCCGGGCCGCACCACCTAAAATCTCTACATCATCATCTTTTGTATAACGAAAAGGTGTGCTCCCCATTCTCTTGAACAATTTTCTTTCAGACAACGCCTCAACAACCAACAAAACATTCTCACGATTAATACCATCCTTCACTAAATCCTGAACATAATTCTCAAAAATAATATGAGCCGCCCGATCCACATCAGATTGCTTCACATGATCTGCAGTCAAAAAAATATCAGCCAAAGTTTTCTCTTCAGGTTCTTCTCGATTTTTTGGCTCACCAAATAGTAAATTTCGTTCACTCATGTCCACATCATATCATATATTCAATGAATCGTGTAAAATAAAAACATGAAAGAAAAAATCAAAAAATTAGTTCGATACCACAAAATCAAAAAGTTCATCGAGTGTCACGAGAGATTGCTCATGCCAGGCATGCTTCTTTTAGGTGTGATAGTAGATTTTCTGACATTTGCAAATATAAAAATTTCATCAGCCTTTATCATTCTAGGAATTCATTATGTCATTCTCGGTTCAGCTATTGCACTTTCACACATCTCATCTCAATATCGCATCATCCAATTCTTAAACGCAATCTCTCCCCTCGCAATTCAATTCTCACTCGGCGCACTTCTTTCAGCATCATTTATTTTTTATTGGTTCTCCGGCGCATTTTCTGCATCTTGGCCTATCATCGGCGTTATAGCATTTCTCATGATCTCAAACGAGGTTTTCCGCACAAATTTCCGCAAACCAACAGTTCAAATCAGCGCATACTACTTCGTAACATTTTCAATTCTCTCCTTAATATTACCGTTCGCCTTCAATTCAATTAGTCCATGGATATTTCTTTCTGCTGGAATTTTGAGTTTATTTGTCATTCATTATTACATGAAGCTAGTGCATCGCGTACATGCAATCACAAACTCAAAAAGAACATTACAACGCAGTGTGCTCACCATATTTTTCACCATGCTCGCACTTTATGTTCTCAACATAATCCCTCCAATCCCACTTTCTCTCAAAGAAGCTGGAATGTATCACAATATCACACGATCAAACGGGAATTATGTATTTGAAGAAGAAAAACAAACATTATTACAAAAAATAATCCCCGGACAAACATTGCACATCAAAAAAGGAGACAGTCTCTATGCATTCACTGCAATCTTCGCACCATCAAAACTAAACACACAAATCTATCACAAATGGGAATTTCACAACGGCGATGAATGGATCCAAAAAGATCGACTTCGATTTGGAATTACAGGCGGTCGCGAAGACGGCTTCCGAGGATTCTCACGAAAATCCGATCTCCCCGAAGGAAAATGGCGCATCACAGTTGAAACAAAAAAACGCCAATCTCTTGGCCGCATCAAATTCAAGATCAAATATAATTAAAAAAGCATTGCACCTCGCGCTGCTAACAGTGTAACCATAAACGCAAACGTAAGATCGCCCAAAACGATAATGATTCTCATCCGACGAGGTGGATATTCAATCCCCGCCAAAAACAGCAACAATACATCATTAGGCAACGGCGCAAATCCCATATACAAATACGCAACAACAGGAATTAAAAAATCAGAAATAGCACCTCGTTTAAACCGTTTTGCGAAACGGTCAATTTTTTTATCCCACTTTCCCGTTACAAGTGTACGCCCTTGACTACCTGCATAAAACATCACCATATCCCCTATCGCCAAACTTATTCCAGAAACCAAACCCAAGTAATACGGATTCAAACCACCCGCAACAAGCGTCACAAGCAAAGCAATAAACGAAACAGAACCACCAGCAGAAAAACCTCCAAACAGAGAAACAAAAAATGCCAACACATAACCATTGCGCACGCCAATCGTACGCACAATCTCCTCTGGACTCACAAAAACAAAAAGTATCACCAAGCAAACAATAAACAACACAAACAGACTCAACAAAAAAATCTTCTTCTTATTTGCATGAATCATCGACGCTGTGCGTCGAATTTTTTTACGCGCTCTAGACATATCAATATTATAGCATCGAAGATAATATGATAACAAAAAAACCAACTCACGTTGGATACAAAAAAAATCAAATAAGATTAAAACCCTCGAACTCCAGAATCAGGTTTCTTAGGAAACACGCCAGGCTCAATCTTCTCACTCTTAAGTCTGTTTTCATAATCATCCCACAGAGCAGTTAAACTCACGCGCATTTTGTCTATTGATTCCGAAAGCTGCGCAATTTCATCCTCGCCCTCAACATCTACCTCAACGTCCATATTACCTCGCGCAATTTCATCTGCAACCTCTTTTACTCTACGTATACGCCCTCCAATAGATCTTGAAATAAAAAACGTCACAATAATAGCAATCGCAACAGAAATGACACCCGCAGACACATATCGATTACGCAAAGAAACTGATCGAGCAAAAATATCACTCTGCGTATTCAAACTAGCTAAAATCCAATAATAATTCCTTCCTTGTGCCTTACCCACACTACTACTATAAGATTTATTACTACTCTTGCTATTCAACACATCACTTCCGCTCGGAAATATTTTTCGGTGAAACACGATAGATTCCCCCTGCATAAAATAATCATCGTGCTCGTTTATCAAAATTGTATCCCCAATATTCTCATAATCCAACTGAATAGTTTCATCATTATCAAGCATAAAACCAAACTCTTTTCCCTGATCTTCATGAGACAAATAATACCCATCACTATTTAAAAGAACGACACTCCCTTTACTATCTATGCTCTGATTTCGAATAAGTCGTAAAAGTTGATCAGCATACACATTAACAATAACAATTCCCTTGGGATCACCCTCATCGTTAAAAACTGGCGTTCCATAACGTATGACAGAAACATACCGAGGATTCGAAGCTGTACCCCTATTCTCTAACTCACCACCCTCAATGTTCAGATCCAAAGGAGAGACAAAAACAACTCCTTTTTTTGCCTTCATGGTATCATCAAAATAATAACGTCCACTCTTATTTTGTAATTCATTTTTCGGGATAATAGATGAATTTTTTCCATCCGAATCAACTCGAACCACCTCTTGACCCGTTTCATCAATATAACGCAGTTGGTAAATCCAATCATTCTGATTACTAAATTCAAAAAAATCTTTCTGAACATCGACCAGAGCATCATCACCATTCTCTTCACTTTCGATTCCTGCCTCGTCATTACCGCCAACTTCATCATCAGCATGTATCAATTTCAAAAGATTTGATGACCTACTCAAAAACAAAACATCGCTTCCAATATTCATCGCAAAAGAATCAATCTCTCTCACAAGTAAATCCAAACGCTGATTTTCCTCTTCAACAAAAAAAGAAGCGTCAAACGATTTAAAAGTTAAAAAACCGAGAACCAAAACAACAACACATATAAGTACGGTATATAACAACAACAATTTTGCCGTGAGACTTCTGAACATAGAAAAGCATTATATCATACATAAAAATCACACACTATGGTTTCTATAATATTCGATGTATAATGATCAACTGTAACACTCATCTCACATTGACGTTTAAACCTGTGAACGAAACCACATCACAATCCAAAATGCTAGAAAATGAAAGTGAAATTGTTGAGCGAGCAAAAAAACATGATGATGCATTTGAAATATTGTACAATTTTTATTTTCCTAAAATTTACGGATATATCTTCAAGCGAACAGGAAATCGCGCTGTTGCAGAAGATATCGTTTCGCTCACCTTCATGAAGGTCGTACAGCATCTCCCGTCATATAAAGATAAAGGACATACATTCGGAGCATGGCTGTACAAAATCGCTACAAACAACCTCACAGATCATTACCGAAAACAAAGCAAAAGAAAACATGTCGCACTTGATGCAGTATCAGAACTAAAGGATGAAACAGCAGATAATCAATCGATAGTTGATCACAACCTCGCAGCCCATAAAATCCAAACGATCATAAATTCACTAGAAAAGAAGCACCAGCAAATCATATCACTCAAATATTACGCACAACTATCACATGAAGAAATCGCAGAAACACTCCAAATATCAGCAGAAAATAGCAGAATAATGCTACACCGCGCAGTCAAAAAATTCAAAATCGCCTATGAAACCGCATGAAATAGACAACAAACGTAACGTAAACAAAGATGATGCGTTATTACAGGAAATGGGGAATATTATTCACAAAAGTGCTTATTCTTCAGAACAAGCCGATCCCCAATTTCAACAAACGCTCAAGCGAAAATTGTTGGAAAAACGTAATACTTTTTCTATGTTAGACACATTATCTTCCTTTTTTAAAGGACTTTTAAAACCAAAACGTTTGGTGCCTATTACGGTTTCAATTATCATTATTGCTATTGTGGTGAATGTTGCACAATTTTCCGGCCCCACAGGATCGTTCACTCAATTCACGCGCTTAATCATTCCAGCTGTACATGCACAGGATAATTTCGAATTAGAGGCCACAGAATTTGATTCTCTCGGAGTTCAGCCAGATTCTTCATATATATTGAAGAGTAAAGAGGTAATCGAAACATCGGCGATTAAAGAAGCGCTGGTTATCGAACCAAATATCGATTATCGAATTGACCAGATCGATGAACTCACTTGGAAAATCTCACCACTACGTCCCCTACCTCCAAACACCATATTAAAAGTTTCTCTTAAAACAGGTTTTTATAATGATGAGGATAGATTGCAATCTCGAGAATTTTCTTGGGCATATCAAGTGAAAGATACGTTCAAAGTATTAACACATATTCCAGGAGACAAAACCACATCAGTACCGACAGATTCTGGAATTGAAATTACTTTCAGTCACGACAACTTTGTTAATGCAGAAAAATTTGTTGAAATAACTCCACACGTAAATGGAAAATTTGAAAAACATAATCGCACAATTGTTTTTGTTCCAGAAGCAGGACTCAAGCCCGCGACCATCTATACAGTAAAAGCAAAACAAGGATTGAAACTCAAAAATTCTAACGAAACCCTCAAAGAAGATTACGAATTTTCATTTGAAACAGAAGGTGTACAACGCTTTGGACGCAGCTCTCAATATTTTGGAATCAGAAGTCGCTTGATGGAAATCAATCCAAACGAAAAGCCCGTAGTTCAAGTCTATGCAAGAAATGGCGAAGGAAAAAAAGTTGGAGTGGATGTCTATAAAGTGCCTTCTTCAAGTGCATTCATGACATCTTTAGAAGGCAGAAACAAAATCCCTTACTGGTCATTCTCTCGAGATGCATACAAAGCTGATACATCCGGACTCTCACTTTACTCACAATTTGAAACCGACATTAAAGAATCTCAATATACAAATTTTGTGACATTCCCCGAAGCATTACCTGCTGGATTCTACATCTTCAATCTCACGCTCAAGGATATCGATTTCCCAGATGAAAACATGACCGTCCAAACATGGGTGCAAGTAACTGAACTTGGAGCATATGTAAATGTTACAAAATCTGACTCAATAGTATGGGTGCATGATGCAGCTGATGGAAACACAGTAAAAAATGCGCACGTTCGCATCGATGATATTTCAGTAAAAGAAAAAACAAACAAAAATGGCCTTGCTGTTTTTACAACGCCACAAGCCCTCAAAGACAACCTATCAACAAAAGAACAATTCATGATGGTGTCACATGCTGGAAAAGAGCTCATTATCCCCATCAATGGCAAATCATGGAGATACAACGCAAGCCTCAGAAATTCAGATGATTTTTGGAGATATGTATACACCGACAGACCAAAATACCAACCAACAGACAACATCAAATTCTGGGGACTTGCAAAAACGAGAGACGGATCGCGCCTCGACGGGGATGCTGTCATGACACTCTCTCAAGGAGGATATTGGGATTATTTCAACAACGCAGTAAATATCGCAGAACACAAACTAGAGCTTTCAGATTTAGGAACATTCGAAGGAGAAATTCCAATTAAAAACATCAAACCCGGCCACTACAACCTCAAGCTGACTGTAGGAAAAACTGTGATCACAGACAAATATCTAGAAATTCGACCATACACAAAACCTGCATATCAACTTGATCTAACTCCGGATGTCACTGCTATTTTCGCCGGAGAACCCGTAAACCTCGACGCAAAAGCAAGTTTCTTTGAAGGAACTCCAGTCGCAGGATTGCCCATCACATACACAACTCCAGAAGGTTCACGAAATGTTGATGTAAACGAATTAGGAACTACACAACTCAATTACACGCATCGCTACACAGCTTGTTCATCAAGTTATGGTTGTTGGCCAAAAAATATTCGACTCAAAATCAATCCTCAAAATGCTGAATTAGCGGAAATCGATGCATCTCGATCAATCAGAGTTTTTGGTCCACGCGTAGAAGCAAAAACAGAAGTCGAATACGACGAAGCAGGAAAAGCAAACATCAAAATCAATGCGCATCATGTAGATCTCGAACAATACATGAACAACAGATCTGATGGATATTTCGGAGACCCTGCAGCAAACATGAAAATCGAAGGTTCAGTAACAAAAATCACATACGAAAAAATCAACACCGGAACACAATACGATTTCATCTCGAAAAAAGCATACCCAACATATACATATAACAGAATTGAAGAGGATGCAGGATCACTCTCATTTGTGACAGACAAAAAAGGCGAATACATGCACATCCAAGAAGTTGAACCAGAAACTTCGTATCAAGTAAACCTAAAAATTTACGATGCAGATGGACGATACGATACACACACGGTTCACTTGTATTACTACGATGGTGTAAAAAAATCTATGTACCACGACTACGTAGATAATTCAATTTCTTTCGCACTCCCCAATAAACCAATCTACGACATCGGCGAAAAAGTTGTTGCTGACATGGTTCGCGGAGATGAAAGTCTTCCAGACAATGACGGAAACGACTACCTATTCTTACAATTACAAAACGGATTACAAGAATACGAAACATCACAAAACTCTGAATACTCATTTATTTTCGGGAAAAAAGATGTTCCAAATGTAAACTTAGTAGGTATTCGTTATTTTGAAGGTTTGTATTACTCAACAGATTCCAGTTACTTCTCATCAAATAATGTTTTATTTGATTCTGAAAACAGAGATTTGAAAATCACCGTAAAAGCAGACAAAGAATCATACAAACCCGGACAAGATGCAAAACTCTCTATCGATGTAAAAGATAAAGACGGAAAACCCGTGCAAGCAGCCGTAAACATCAATGTTGTTGATGAAGCTTTCTACGCAGTTGTAAACGATGTCGCAAGCCCACGAGAATCAATCTATACCATGTTATCTGACGGATCACTCCTCTCAACATACACACACGAAGCCGTTGCAGAAACATTGTTTGGTGCAGAAAAAGGATGCTTTCTTGCAGGAACAAAAATCTTAATGGCAGACGGATCAGAAAAAAACATCGAAGATATTGTTGTGGGTGACGAAATTCGCACACTTTCAGATCCTCTGCGAGCTACACAAGCTAACGGAAATGTCACAAATACAATTACGCACACGGTACATGAATATCTCATCATCAATGAAACTCTTCGAGTAACTCCAGAACATTTAGTGTACTCAAATCATCAATTCGTTGAAGCAGGCTTAGTGCAAAAAGGAGATTGGCTTCTCTCATCAGATGGTGAATACATCACCGTAGAAACAATCGAAAAAGAGCGAGGACGAACCGAAGTATACAATTTCACCGTAGATCCATATCACACATACATAGCTGATGGATTCTTTGTGCACAATGAAAAAGGAGATGGTGGTGTACGACAACATTTCACAGATGCTGCACTATTCAAATCTACTGTCACAAACAAACGCGGAAAAGCCACTATCACATTTACCCTTCCTGACAACATCACATCATGGCGCGCAACAGCACAAGCAATTTCAGATGACTTGTATGTTGGAGCAACAACAGCAAACATGAATGTCACACAAGATGTTTTCGCGGATGTAACAGTCGCCGCAAAATATTTACTTGAAGATGAACCACAAGTCCGCATGCGTGCATTTGGAACTGCATTGCAAAGTGATGATGAAACAAAATTCACTTTTGAAGCACCTACACTCGATCTTGAAAAAAGCAAGGCTATCACTTCACAAGCATTCACATCTGCATACGCAAAACTGCCAAAACTACTTCTCGGAACACACCCTATCACCTATCGATTATCAACATCAAAAGGAAAAGATGCATTGAAACTACCAATTGAAGTTATCACATCACAACTTGCCGCAAGAAAATCTCACACAGAAGCACTCTCAACCAAAACAAAAATCACCTCACCGCACAAAGGACAAGTTTCAATACGATTAGGAGATGAAAAAGTCTTGCAATACATCTACCCACTGGAAAAACTTTCATGGTCCTGGGGAGATCGCGTTGATCAATCTGTTGTACGAAAACGATCAAAAGAATTAATCAACGAACTTCTTGAGGAGGATCGAATGCTACCAAACTTCACCCCCCATCAATATCAACGAGCAAACGGAGGTATCACACTTCTTCCGTATAGTGAAGTAGATCTTGAACTCACTGCACGAATCTCATTACTTACTCCTGATTATTTTGATCGCGATGCACTTGCAAACTACTTCCTTGTAAAACTCAATGACAAAAACAATAATCGAGAAGAAATCACATGGTCTATTATTGGTCTCGCATCTCTCAAACAACCTGTACTACCTCTATTGCAAAACTGGATCGAAAAAGATGATCTCACTGTTAAAGAGCGATTATATCTCTCACTTGCTGCACATCAAATCGGGGATGACACAACAGCTCGAAATATCTTCAACAAAATCATTTCTCAACATGCATTTGAGAAATCTCCTGACATCATCATCAAAATCGATGATAATGAAGTACATACTCGAGAACTCACAGCTCTCGGCGCAGCAATCGCAGGAGCATTACAAACCCCTGAAGCAAAAGGGTTATGGAGTTCAGTCACACGATTCGGATCAAGCAATGAAATCCTCCTCGATCTCGACGAGCTAATGTACGTACAAGAATCTGTACCACACATCTCCCCTACAACCGCGCATGTTGTGTACACCGCCAATGGATCAAAAAATACAGTTTCATTCGAGCACAGCCCAATTCACTCATTTGAAGTACTCGCAGATGACACAGACAAAGTAGACTTCAAAAAAGTTGAAGGAGATGTAAGTATCACAACAACATACGATGCACCAATTACACAATCCGACATTACACCAGATGCAGACATTGCAATCGAACGTTCATACTATGTAAATGGACAAAAAACAAACACATTCAATGAGAATGATTTGATTGAAGTTTGGCTCACACCAACACTCTCAAGCCAAGCATTATCCGGATCATATCAAGTCACAGATATACTTCCAAGCGGATTATTGCCTGCGACAAAAGTGTATCAAGGATACTCATATGGAAAATGCAGATTCTACCCATACGATATCGAAGGACAAAAAGTAAAATATATCATCCACTCAAACTTCCAAAGTAACTCATGCGGAAAAACCATCAAATATTTTGCTCGAGTTCGCACAAAAGGTTCATACAAAGCTGAACCAACATTGTTGCAATCCCTCCGAAATCCAACCTTCCTGAACTACTCGGAGGCATCGCGTGTAGAAATCAAATAGGATATGAAGCAATTAATACGCATATCAAGTATTGTTCTTATGTGCGTATTTTTTGTTGGATGCGGAACACAAAACCCACCATCTGAAATATCACAAAAAAATGAATTACGCACATCAATCCCCATGCAAAGCATTTTTTATGAACGACAAATTTTTCTAGATGCAATGCACGACATAAATGAAAAAAACATCAAACAAACACAATCAAACATCGCAATCGTACCCCACCACCTTCTCGCTTCAGATATTATCGCCGGAACATTATCCGCATTAAAAAATAATAACGTACAAAGAGTATACATAATCGGACCAAACCACGATGATCTAAGTGGCTCAACAATCTCAAGCGCACATCTCTCCTATCAAGCACCAAATGGAACTGTCGACACAGACACAAAAATGACAAACAAATTTCTCGACGACCTAGAACTTCATCCACTCACAGATCCATTCATTAATGAACACTCGATCGGCGCAATCATCCCATTCGTCGCAGAATTATATCCAAACGCACATATAATTCCGATTGTATACAATTCATCCGCAACCCTAGAAGATATCGAACTTGTCGCACATTGGCTCGACAAAAACACGCAAAAAAATGACACAATAATCTTCTCAATAGATTTCTCGCATTACCTTACACAACTCCAAGCAAATACAAATGATCAAAAAACGATTCAATACATGACACAATTAAATGCCGCAGCAATCAACGAACTCAATAATGCATTCGTAGATTCACCCGCAAGCCTCGCCACCGCGCTCACCCTCGCAAAAATCCGAAACCTCACCCCACATATTCAATACCATAAAAACTCAAACGACTACACAATAAAAAAACACCGTGAAACAACAAGTTATTTCGGTGTTCTTTTCAAGTAAAACTATTTCTGTTTTGCTGTTCGGTAAGCTTTTTGAACCAATTTTTTGAGTGTTGGTTTGTGTATCTTATCGATATCCTTGATATACAAACATCCTGCACCCCGAGAATGAGGGCCCAAATCTTTCAACAACTCCTTAAAATCATCCAAATTACATGTCAGATACAACGTAATCCGATCCTTCCGAACCGAAAACCCAATATAAAACCAATCAATCTCACGCCCCGACGCATACACTAAATGAGCATCACCAAACCCCACAATCCCCTCACCCCACATCGCAGGCCTTTCCTTCGTAATCTTCTTCATCAATTCCAAAACATACTGCGCCTGCTCCAGCCGCCTCCCACTCGCACGAGATTTCAAAAAAGCCCCTACACTTTTCCTGTTTTTTTTATTCTTTAATTCTGCTGTTGCCATACACACATTGTAACACACAAAACAAAAAACCACTCAATTAAGAATAATTCTCTGTTGGCTCCGCTGGTGGGTTCGAATTAGGTATGTATCGATTCATGTAAAGCTTGACATAATATACAGAATACCAGACAATAATTACGTAACACACAATCGAAACCGAGGAGATACCAATGTCAAAAAACGACTGGCCAAACGGACTACCATGCAACTCAAAAAAGAAAAACCCTTGGGGCCCAAAGGGTATCTGTAAAAGCCATAAAAAATACGCAACATCCTACCGATGTCCAAAGTGTGGCTACATGGTCTACGGCTTCAGAGACGCATAATCGACTCGGCACATAAGCACAGAAAAACCGCAACCCGTACACGTGACGGGTTTTTAAATACAAAAGCAAAACGACCAGCATTTCTGCTGATCGTTCCACACGGCTCCCCGCGTTTCCGTTTTTCCGAACTTCTTAACCTAGCAAAATCACTACAAAACGCATTGCTTCCACAGCTAATTGCACAATAAAAAAACCGCCATAAGACGGTAAGACTCACTACCCTTGTTTCAAGGTGGCAATAGCTGCTCGGATGTATCTCTCGCCACGATCCCATTCCGCTGGATCCCTACTGCTACCACTACTACGAATCTGTCCCTCAGCATCGAAGCTGATGTCGGAAAAATTCTGCGGAAGAAGACCAACACAATCCATCGTATCTGGACCGAGTCCACCAGCAGCAACAATTCCAATCGGTTCGGATCTATTCTGACACGCTGCACGAACTACTCGATACATACGCAAAAGCTTTTCCCAATCCATGGGTTTTCCATAACCCATCGAATCATCAATCAACACACGATGAATCAAATCACCGTACGAATCAATGCGCTGCGCAATACGCTCAACATCATTGTCACATGCGTCCTGCGCACGCTTCCCTACTTGCAAGACAATCTCGATGTGCGGATACGCCTCACTGACTCTCTGCAAATCATTTGGAGAAGGCCATGTCATATCCAATTGCAATGCATTAACATGTTCACCGCCCAATGCCAAAGCATCGATCAAACACTCGGAGACATTTGTGTCGGTAAAATCTGCATAATGCAAAACATTAAGAACATCTCGGTGTGACGCAAAGATGGTTGCAATCTGCTCTTTTGGAACAAAGATTGAAGCCCACTTGGTCGGAATACCACGCATCGTTTTTCTGCTAATCATGACTCCAACCGCCAACTTCCTCCCAAGCTGAGGACCACCCTCTTTCTGAAAAACTGCCAACATGCGCTGAACATCATCCAGGGTTCTATAACCAGTGATGCTGATGTATGGACTAACCACTACACTCTCCTTGTAAATAACTTCACAAAAAATATCATACAATACCGACAGTGTCAAGTACCAACCGCTCAATTATGAACTAACAAAATTAGTGTCATATGACACTAATTTATACACTAGATCAAAATTATACAATGGTGGACTTTGCAGGCACCAACATTGTCACGAAATAACTTAGCAACCAAACAAAAAACCACTCTAACGAGTGATTCTCTGTTGGCTCCGATTGCTGGACGTATTCAGAACTGTGGACTGGAATAAATATAATACTACCCAACGGCTTTCTGAAGACTTTTCACAATAACATCCAAAGTAGGATTGTAACCATCTTCCGTATTGATACTGAAAGTAGGAAAACCGAGTTCAGGTGCAACATATTCTCCTGCTGGTAAAAACTCACCAGTTTTCTTGAAATGACTAACTCGATTATCTCCATGATAAAACTCTCTTCTCGAATCATCTAAACCTCTTTGAAGATGTCGTTTTGCCGCAACATCAGGAGAAACATCACAAATTATAACAAACATTTCAACACGACTCTTAAACTTCGAAAGATATAATTCCCACACTTTATGCTGAAATGCCGCCTCCGCAATCAAAGAGACATTTTTTGAAATCAAAAATTCAATATTTTCAAAAAACGTGTCTGTTACAATTTTATTAGTGTTACCTGGTAAAGTATCGTGTTTAACATTAAACGTATTGACGAACCCCTCCTTAATCTCGTCTCGCACAACAACTGGTAAATATAAAAGCCCACCCAACTTCTTGGACACAGTAGTTTTTCCTGAACCAGGTCTACCCGTAACAATAATTAATTTTGGTTTATTATTCATATAAACAAGATTATCACAAAACAAAAAACCACTCAATTACGAGTGGTTTTTTGAAACTCCGTCTGCTGGACGCGTTCAGAACCGTTGATTGGACGCAATTTGAACTTTCAGCACAACAGCATGCTTTTACAAATTAAAACAACCTCATCTGACCAGTATGACCGTACCCTAACTCAAGCCGACTCAAATCATAATAATTATTCATCAACCGTTCCATACTGTCAGCTTCAGTTGAACGAGCAGGAAACAACGATATGTTAAAACGATCAGCATATGAATAGCGACTATTTTTGTTCTTAGGTTTTTTAATAATTCGAGGAATAAACAAATTCTGAACAAAATCACCCTCTAGAATTGCACGTTTCGTTGAGCTACCGCTTAAATCTGATCCATGAAATACGTCCTTAAAAATACCCAATAATGCATCACATAACTGAATAACATTTGATCTTTCGTCAACGGTATGATCTTTTGACAAAAACTCAACACGACTGCACGCGAAATTCAGCGCCTCATCTTGATTCAATTGACATACCGTATGCCAATCAAAATAAGCATGATTAGATTGCTGGCCTTCTTCATGAAAAATATGATCCACAACAACTCCTTCGCCAAAAAACTTTTTTAGAGAATACTGTAACATTGAGCGAAAAAAGCGATTGTACACACTATTAAACTGTTGTGAATTCGCAAACTCAGCCAAATTCAAGTTGGACAAATTTATCCCTAACAACGAAAAATAAAAACACTTTTCCTGAAAACAATCATCTACAACAAACTTCAGCCAACGCTCCAACACATGCTTCTTATCCAAATTATTTCTCAAATCCACCCAATGTATTTTTGCATCATTCTGTTGAATGTACTGTTCCCATCCAGCCATGTCTTTGTTGTAACGATGATGAATTAAATGGTTCAAAACAGGCGTGGCAACCCTCTCATATATGGCCGCAGTATATATCCAATACTCCCCAGTACTTGTATTCTCAATAGCTTGTATTTCATCAGCATAGATGTTGACATGTACTTCGGAAGGAACCACAACGTCAGTATCAAATATCTCAATCTGCATACAATCATCCTATATCATCCTCAAAAAACGATAAATCTCAACCATCGCCAACGTATCCAACTTACAATACTCCAACAAATCCTTTGCGATTTTGTCTTTCTCCTCCTGCGGAGTCGAATCATCAATCATCTTCTCCCAACGCTCCACCGCCTCATCCCCCTTCTGCACACCCAACGCCTTATACGACAAATCAGGCACAATCACAGGCAACACATTCTTAATACTCGCACTCCCCTTAAACCGCGCATCAACATAATATCCCTTCGAAAAAATCGTCATCAAATCAAACATCCGATCATTCACATCCATCAAAAATATCGCATACTCAGGATGCAACTCAGCCAACTTATCGTTCCGTTGTGCCTCATAACTGCAATACCACGAAATCACATTACCCTCATCTCCAATATCCTCACGCATCCGCTTTACCAATCCAAGTGTTAAATCCTGCGTCGGCTCAATAATCAGATACTCGCGATGATCCAACCTCCCATCCTCATGCAATATATGCAGCGAATACTGAAACGGTACCTGCTCATACGCACCAAACCCATCAAACCTTGGAATCGCCGACGAATAACCCTCATAATCAAAAAAATACAAAGGAAATTCTAATGCACCCAACAATGATTTCATCTTCTTTCGATCAATTAACGGCTTACCCAAGACATACGCATCATACTGCGCGCGCTTCATTCCCTTTAGGTTTTCAGAATTATCAATGTCATCCAACGAATAAATCCCTCGATCAATCCAATCATAAAACAACTTCTTACTCCCACCAATACGATTAATATCATGCACGGAATACTCAGGCACATCAGGGTTAGAATATTCAAACATCGAACAGTGATTGTTACGCCCGCGCGACAAACACTCACACCCCTTTTCTTCAGACATGCTCAAATACGATTTTACATCATCCATCTGCTGACGCACCTCCTCCTGCGCCGCAATAATCTCATCCGTTAAATCATCTACGATAAACAGCTCGTGATAATCAACATCGCCATGCTTTCGATACTCACCATTCAAATGAATAACCCCAGCCTTCACAACTTCTAACCCACACCCCTCCACAACATTTTTCTGAAACGCCACATCATTCACATGGTGATGAGGAATCTCGCGTTTGACATCATTTGATGCCTTAACCTCATACAACTCCCAGCCCCCCAAAGTATCGTTAAATCGCAACACATCCACCTGCACAAAAAAATTATCTTGCAAAAAAGCCGCCTGAAAAATGGTCGGCTTTTTCTGCTCTATAAACTGTTGCGTAATCGGCACCGCGTTTTCTCCTACTATCTCAACCAACACACCATCCTTAAACAAATTCCGCGCTGCTTCATCAGCATCATCACCCTCTCGAATAATCTTCTTATCAAACTCAGATAATTCAACACCATCAAAAAACTCTGGCTTGTGCTTCTTAAGCCAAAGATTCTTTCGACAATATGTATATTCGAGATAATCCGTTTTTGTGATGTGCATGCCATCTGAACACTAAAAGTCTCTAAGTTACTTTTCTCTTTTTTATAAGTATTCGGAAGTATGGGCATTTCCCATTTATTGAAAGATCTTTTTCATCATCTCCTTTTCGGAATTTAATTATTTCGAACTGTTCAGGATTGAATTTATGCAAAAAAGTTATCGGCACCCCCATGACGCCAGAATAATCCAAAGGGATGTCTTTAGTCCTATTTACATTAATCCCATCAAAATTATCGTAGCGGGAATACTCCGCCTCGCTCCCAGCATATCTCTTTATTAATGGAATATTTTCGTGCCTCTTTGAATTATCCAAATTAGTCAACCATAGACAGTTATTTGGCGAAACCACTCTATTTCCATGATCATCAATTCGAGCCTCTGTTCCATATAGCTCATAATGGTCGGGAACAATAAAACCTGAAATACCTCTACCTAGGTTGATTCCCAACCACGCCCTATTTTCTTTAATAAGTTTAAAAATTTCCTTATACGTGATCGCATTAATGTTTCCAATAATCAAGAACTTTTTATCGTATTCAACTAGTTGAGCTACATACTCTCTAAATAATGAAAAGGGAGGATTAGTAACAACAATATCGGACTGCTTCAATAATTCGATAGATTCATGACTTCTAAAATCACCATCACCCTTAAAATGCGTCACATCACTTAGGGCTGGCTTAATACTTTCTTCTTCTTTACCTGTGTATTCATAAAAATAACCGCTCTTAAAATCTTGTAAAGTAAAGAGGTCGATTGTTTGTTTTATATACGAAGCAGCAATTAACTTCTTTAGGTCCAACTCTTTGAAATTTGAAGCGAAGTAATAAAAAAAGTTACTGACTCGAGGGTCATCACAATTACAGTAGACAACTTTGTTTTTAAAATGCTTTTTGTAATGTTGCAACTCGCTTTCTATGTCTGAAAGCTGCGTATAAAACTCGTCACTTTTTGCACCCTTTGCCTTTTGCAGCAATTTATTTGTTGCTTTCCTTGTCATAATTATTCCACTCTCTTATTTTTCATTTGATGTAGTTATCTGACTAAATAGGTCACTTCCTAGCACCTTAAGAGAAGTGTTAGCAGTTTCAAGCATAATGTTGAACATGTTTTCAGCATCCCAGCATTCCCCATTCCCTTGTGTATATATTGAAGTCGCTTGAAGCATGATGGTCTTGTCATTATGCTTAACGAATTTATTCTCACATAGGTTTGTGTTTATTGGCATGCCATAGTTTGCAGAGGTCAGTCTGTCCAGCCGATTCAACACACCTGAATTATACTCGAGTTTCACAACCCTCCCATCAGGTCTAGTGATTTGAATTGTCTCGGTTAAAAAATTCGAACCTTCCAAAAAGAGAACATAAGGGAAGTGATTTTCAGATAACATGAAGTTAGCAATTTCTGATATATTTTTGTGTGAACGCTCTATAGCATTACCTGCAGCCATCAAATCTTGATTGTTATTTTTTCCAACCAATTTCCCATTTTGAATGTTTTGAATATCTTTTCCTTGATGCTTAGCTTCTGTCACTAGCACTATTCTCCAATCACCAGCATCATCTTTTACTTCAATCATCCCTCCGTCGGGTTTGATGCGCGAATTTGAAACAAAAAGAGTCCGCCCTAAATCTGCATCAATTTTTTGCAATGCTACGTTTATTTCCTCTTTTTTTATGCTCGTCCTATAGTTAAAAGATAGTTTCGGAAAATCCTTTTCAAGTTGTTCAACTACAAGCCGTGAGATTTTGCCGACCGTCACATCGTGTGATTTTGCGTTATCTCCGAATATACCAACAACACCTTTGGATTTTTTATGTTGATTCGTTAATCTTTTTGATTGATTCTTTTTAGCCATACCAACCCCCAATTATAAACAAACAAAAATAGATTTTGCACGCACGGGTTTTACACCAGATACATTACCTTCATAATATCACCAAACAAAAAACCACTCAAACGAGTGATTCCCTGTTGGCTCCGAGGGTGGGATTCGAACCCACGACCAATTGATTACACGTTGCCCCTGTGTTTCCACAAGGCATGGACTATATCATCACCCTCAATTGATACGAGAGGGTGTGAGGCGCTTCCAAATCATTTTAGATTTGTACTCCCAAAGGGATAGTCTCTGAACCTTCAATACAGGATTCCCACGTAAGCGGAAATGATATTGTAAAGCTTGGCTGCTGATCAGCATATGATTTTGAAGAGGGATCCCTCGACCTCGCTCGGGATGACACATTAACGTCACCGCGATGCGATTAAATCACGTAGCCTTCC
>CAZHVT010000003.1:12270-72897 GCA_964536205.1 uncultured Gammaproteobacteria bacterium | reverse complement strand
CTTTACAGACGGAAGCTGCGTTTATCTCACAGTCAACTGCTCTACCACTGAGCTACCTCGGATTAATTAAGATTGTTATAGAACGAGACAATAATACGTCACACCTGCATAAAAGTCAAACATACAGTAACTCTCGAGATCCTTCGACTAAAACGCTCAGGATGACGAGTTGGTGATGTTTTCAAAAACCCCGGCGAGGCCGAGGCTTTTTTTGTGAGATCCCTCGACTTCGCTCGGGATGAAAACCCCAACTACTTCAACGGATTATATCCATTTTCAACCTCAACTCCATCTGCAAAACCATCGCCATCTGTATCTGCATTCAACGGATCAGTCTTATAGATATTCACCTCAAGAAAATCATCCAATGCATCACCATCAGTATCAACTTTATTGATATCCGTCTTATGAATATTCATCTCATCAAAATCACTCAACGCATCGCCATCCGTATCAACCGAAGGAGTTACAACATCAAATTCAACATCAGACTCAATAACCTCCTCTTCACCGCCATCAAACATCTCTTCAATAAGTTCAAAAAACTCTTCTACGGACATCGCACCTATCGGCCGCTGAATGACATTCCCCGCATTATATCCACCCCACATTCCAACAATTGGCGGACGAACAACTCCATCCTTAAACACCAACACATATTTAATCTGTGTTAAATGTCCAGTATTCACATTCAATGTCAACATTGTCTGCACATCAACCAATGGAGAATCTGGTCCATACGAATCATCCAAATCAATCTCACGATCTAACTCTACTCTTAATAATTCTCCTTTCGCACCATTTTCATCTACTAACGTCGATTTATAGTTCTTCAATGCAGTAACCTGCTTTGTTTCTCCAACTGCATCCTTCTCTTTAATCGCAACATCAACTGCCTCCAAATATGTTACATATGCCTCAACAATAGCATCAACAATAAACGCCTTCGTCTGATCATTCGATTCTACTTGCAATGTCACCAAACCGGTATTTTGATCTTCTGCAACTAACGTCAAATCCAGCGCAGGCGCCGCCAAATAAATATCCCGCACACGCTCAAGCGTCTTTTTCACATCTGGATACACATAATCTTCTGGATTCAATGACTCTTCATCTGTTGTTGTTCCCAATAAAGAATTGATCTCTTCTTGTACTTCATCAAAATTCAAATCAACCCATTTTCCCAATATTGTATCTAAAGCAAACGGAATCGCAGGAAAATTCAAACGAGCCAATTGAAAATATAAATCCTCATCTACAAGGCGCGTATTCAACTCAAA
Organism: uncultured Gammaproteobacteria bacterium; assembly: GCA_964536205.1. Lineage (GTDB taxonomy): Bacteria > Patescibacteriota > Patescibacteriia > Magasanikbacterales. The sequence goes on along the minus strand of CAZHVT010000003.1, from coordinate 71,617 downwards.
ACCAGTTTCACCAGATTTTGGTAATAAACTCAACATCATGCCAGCATCCATACGCTTCTCATCAACCTGAACCAAATCGAGCGTCAATCCCAAAGTATAATCTGCGGGCTTCACACCAAGCTCATCTACAGCCTCCGCATTATCACCAGCCAACGCAGCCAATGTTTCCCCAGGAGCTGCCAAAGTAAATCTCACATCATCAGCCAAAATCAATTGTTCAAATGATTGAAACAAGAATGTCTGCGGATCCTGTGGTTGATGTGGCGGCACACGAAAAAACATGAACGCAGCAATCCCTCCACCAACAATAAACACACTCACCAAAACCCCAATCAACACCTTTACGCCAGTAGACATACCAACACGCGTTGCAATCCCAACTCCAGTTGGAGCTGCCGGCGCAGGTGCTGCAGGAGCAGGTTTCGCCGCCCCCCCTTCTTGTTTCTTTTTAAACATAACGTGAGTTAATCACAAATATTAGTCTAATATTATAACACAATCCAAAATACAGGTATACCTAAAACCAAACCACCTCATCTAAACAAACCTCTAACACTAAAAACAATCCGAACACCAATCATCAAAAAGGCTGCGCCAAACAATGCAAACGCAAAAAAATCATCCACTGAAAACGAAGGATGAAAAAAATAAAACAAAGCAAACACCCCCAACAAAGGAATATACAGCTTGAAAAATATTTTAATCTCAGGAATCGTCGGTAATCGAGCCATATTAGTAATCTCTCAACTTCTCAATCCCCTCCATCTTCTGCATCTTCTCCAACGCCTTCGCTTCAATCTGACGAATACGCTCACGTGTCACATTAAACTCACGACCAACCTCCTCAAGAGTATGCCCCACCCCATCAATCAAACCAAACCGCATTTCTAAAATCTTTTGTTCACGAGGAGTTAATTCAGAAATCACATTATGCACATAATCTTTCAATAATTGTAATCCAGCTGCACGATCGGGCGTCACCGATTTCACATCCTTAATGAAATCCTGAAGCGATGAATCTTCCTCATCATCACCAACAGAAGTCTCCAAAGAAACCGTTTCCTGCGAAATCTTGATGATATGTTTCACTTTATACAATTCCTGATTCATTTCAGCCGCAACTTCCTCCGGCGTAGGCTCACGTCCCAAATCTTGAATAAGTTGGCGAGAAATCTGCTGAAACTTATTGATCGTCTCAACCATATGCACCGGAATACGAATTGTACGAGATTGATCCGCTAAAGCTCGCGTAATCGCCTGTCGGATCCACCACGTCGCATACGTTGAAAATTTATACCCCTTTCGATACTCAAACTTCTTCACCGCTCGAAACAATCCAATATTCCCCTCCTGAATTAAATCCAGCAAAGTCAATTGTTTTCCCACAAATTTTTTCGCAATCGAAACTACCAAACGCAAATTCGCTTCGATCAAACCCTTTTCCGCTTCTCGATCTCCTTTTTCTTTTCGTTTCGCTAGCGCAACCTCCTGCTCACCAGTCAACAAAGGAATTTTCCCAATCTCTCGCAAATACATCTGAATAGAATCCGCGGACAAATCTGGAACCTCATACGCCTTTTGAGTAAGATGCAATTCTTCTAACAATTCCTGCTGACGCTCCTTCCCTCCCAACAACTGTTCTCGCATCTCAACCAACTGCAAACCTTCTTTTTCTAGATGATTCAAAAAGACCTCATACACCATCAAATAATCCTCAATATCAGGAAACGTCACCATCACTTCATTTTCTGTGATAAATCCACGCTTCATTGCCTTATTAAACAATCGTGACAATCGTTCTTCAGAAGGCGGATCAGCTTTAACATACTTCACTTTTTTACGTGGAGCTTTTTTTGCCTTTGGTTTTTTTACAACTTTAGATTTTGTTGTGGCTGCCAAAGCTCTACGTGACAACTTTTTTGCAGGAGCTTTTTTTACAGCTTTCTTTACAACCTTCTTAACCTCCTTCTTAGCCTTGGTGGTTTTTTTAGTTTTTGTTGCTTTAGCAGTCTTCGCAACAAGCTTTTTTAATTTCTTTTTAGCAAGTTCAACAGCTGTCTTTGCTTTTGTTTTCTTTTTTGTTGATGCTTTTTTTGCCGGCATAAAATGGAATTTCAAAATTAAACACAAAAATTCGAGCCTAAAAGCTCAAAGAATTCCTTATGTGTTGATTCGCATGAAGGGTCTACGCCCCGCTTTTTTGACGAAGTGATGTATACACTTCTAGCAATTGAGCGACCCGATCGTTATCGCCACGCGCTTCCGCGTCGCGTATATGATGTGCAATGCTTGCAATTCGTCGTTGGAGTAACTGTTGCGAACAATATGATTTCACGCGAGAAAACTCATCATGAAGCTGTTCAGTTGAAAATGATGGATACGCCAACTCGACGCGCATCAACAAAACATTGCTAATTTCAATTGTAGTGTCATCAGTATATCCTGTTTTCACAAAATTAACAAGTGGATGATATGCCTGTGGATAACATTGCTCATCAAACTCATCCAGCAACGCTTTATCTAAATCTAACCTAATAAACAAAGCCAAAAGCAATACAAACGGATTTTTCTTCCCCGACTGCCGTTTCTCTACTTTTTGCTTCTGAACTGGCACTTTTTTGGAAACCTTACTTCCATACTCACTACGCAATACATCCAAATCAATAGATAATCGACTAGAAAGTGATCGCATCCAATGATCCTGCTCGATCGCCGAAGGCAATGTCACAATCAATCCCATTACATCGTCAGAAGCTAATTTCTTTCCACGCGCACTTGAAATATCAAAATTCGCAACCGCCATATTGATCGCCCACGCAACAAATGGAATCGCTTCATCAACCCGCTGTTTCCACACATCAACGCTTTTAGAAATACAATCATCAGGATCTTTTCCATCTTCACTTTTCAATTCAATAACAAAAACTTCAAATCCTAACGATAAAGCCAACTCAATTCCCCGACGCGCCGCCTTTTGCCCCGCCTCGTCTGTATCAAACGCCATCTTCAATTTCGTTGCATAACGTTTCAACAATTTTAATTGAGCCTCCCCCAAAGCTGTTCCAGAAGATGCAACAGTATTTTGAATCCCCGCTTGATGCGATGCAATCACATCCATTTGCCCCTCAACAATAATCGCCTCCCCCACCTTGCGAATTGATTGCGCAGCGCGATCCAATCCATACAACAAACGGCTTTTATCAAACACAGGGGTTTGCGGGGTATTCACATACTTCCCGCCCTTTTGTGTATTATGCAACATCCTTCCTGTAAATCCAGCCACCCGCCCATGATGATCAAAAATTGGAAACATAATCCGATCACGAAATCGATCATAATATCCCCGATCACCTTTTATCACCAAACCAGCCTGCAATAAATCTGAAACATCATACCCACGCTTTGAAAGTGTTTTATACAACACATCCCATTTCTCCGGCGCAAAACCCACCATAAACGCAGCTTGTGTCTCACCAGTCACCCCACGAGATTCCACATATGCACGCGCTTCCTGCGCGCCATCTGCGTCCCGCAAAATAGTCTGATACACCTGCGCTGCATCAAACAAACAATTATACACTCGCTGCAATGCATCATGCTGTTTCTTATCCTGCGGGGATCGCTTCTTCAAAACAACTCCCGTTCTCTGCGCCAACGCCGAAAGTGCCTCAGGAAAATCCAATCCTTCTATCTTCTGCAAAAACGTAAAACCATCTCCACCTTCAGAACACCCAAAACAATGCCACCGATCCCGATCTGGCGAAACCATAAAACTCGGCGTCTTCTCTTGATGAAAAGGGCACCGTGCTTTAAAATAGTTTCCAGACCGGTTGAGTTGCACGTACTCGGAGATAAGCTCGACTAAATCGAGTTTTTCCTTGATCTGTTGTATTTGTGGGTCGGATGACATATCGTAATGCGTAAAGCGTAATGCGTAATGCGATCTCGACAATACCACATACAAACGCTTTACGCCTTACTCATTACACTTTACGAATTCATATGAAACAACGTCTACAAAAAATTATCGCCCAAGCGGGAATCACATCCCGACGAAAAGCCGAAGACCTGATCAATCAAGGTCATGTTACGGTAAATGGAATACGCGCGCAAATTGGTGAAAAAGCCGACCCAGAAATTGATAATATCCAGGTTCGAGGAGAATCCATTGTACCAAAAAAAGAATTTGTTTATTACGCCCTCAACAAACCTCGTGGAATTTTATGCACCGCATCAGATGAAAAGGGACGAAAAAATGTATTAAGTTTAGTTCCAGAAAAACCACGCGTATTTACGGTCGGAAGATTAGATATGGACACAGAAGGATTGATACTTTTAACCAATGACGGCGATTGGGCAAACTCAATCATGCACCCAAAATTCAACATCTTTAAAACATACGAAGTGGTAGTTGATCGTCCATTTGATGAAAAATCTTTCAGCACATTAAAAAAAGGCATCGAAGTTGGCGGGAAAAAAATAACGCCAGATAGCGTTGAACAAATATCATCTGCAAAAATAAAACTCGTTATTCATGAAGGTCAAAAACGAATTGTACGAAGACTGATGGAAAAACTCGGATTCAATGTGGAACATCTCAAACGCACACACATCGGTCCATTCGAATTAGGAAAACTCAAAACAGGTGAATATAAAACAATTAAGCCAAACGCATAATCACCTCCCAAAACCTCCAAAAAAACCTCTCTTCTTTTTCTCCTCCTTCTTTTCTTGTTGCGCTGCTTGAGTTTTTGATTCTATGTAAGCTTGAATCCGCGCCATCTCTCGCTCAACCGTTTTCCCCTCATACTCTCCCTGATGCCGCGAAAATCCTTCATAGGAATGCTTTTTCATATCCAAATGCAAATTGATCCGAATATTCTCACCCTGCATTTCAGGATACACATGAAAGCGAGGATATCGATCCCCACCCGTTCTACGCGTATACGAAATCTCCTCAGGACTCCTATGAGCCCCATATCCTGCGTGTTGCATTAATACATGCATATTTTCAACAAACGGCCCTTTCACAATGATATACATACTAACTTTTTAACCAACGTAGCGCCTCCTTTTTATCCTTAAACATCCTCATTTTATCTTTTTTTCCAGACACACTAAACACCATGTTCACAACGACGCGCATCACAACCCCAGAAACCAAAAAAGCAGCACGATCCAAATTATCCGATTTCATAAAATCTGCATACAATTTTCGAGCCTGCGCCTGCACCATCGTAGCTTCTCGCGCATCGATAAGAGCCAGCAAAGGCCGATCATACTTTTTCAATATCTCTGACAAAAATGCAAGAATTTTCTCTGCCTCCTCTTTAGTATGTTCACCAGAAAACCAATGATACACAATACCTGTTGCAGTATCATATCGCAGTGAACAATGATCTGTTTCACATAACTGTTGCATATAGTAGCTTAAGTTTGTAACCACGCAATCGCTTCCTCTTTCGTGTCAAACAATTGCATTTTTTCTTTTTTTCCTGACACACTAAAAACCATATTTACGATAGTTTTCATAATTACACCACTAACCACAAAAGCAGCTCGACCCAATGCCTCAGACTCAATAAATTCTGCATATATCTTGCGAGCTCCCGCATGAACCGTCTCTCCGTCTCGTGCATCAACAAACATCAAAATTGGTGTGCCTAATTTCTTATACAATTGATTCATAGCAACAACAACTTCTTCCGCATCCTCTTTTGACTGCTCACCTTTAAACCAATGATGTGCAATCCCAGAAGAACTATCGTACGCCAACACATGATTGTCTTTTTTTATCAATTCTTTCATATTAAAAACGTGCCATATATTCAATATACGAACCCACAATAATAAACAAAATTCCTATCAAACCAACTACATACTCACGATGCATGCTCGCAAAAACACGTTTATCAATCTTATGCTCCTTCCGCACGCGATAATGAACCGCAATCGCTGTCCACGAAACCAATACCTTACCCACAACATCCAAAAAAAAACCTATTGCTTCTGCGCTCATATTGACAAAGTGTTATTTCCTGTTATTCTAACATTATTCATGAGGAGATGAAAATGCCAGACAAAATACTGTTTGTTTCTCGGCATTATCAGTCTTACAAGATGAAATGTCCGAATCCAATGTGTAGCGATGCATCGAGTATCAAAATCCGCCGAAGTTCTGGCGGGAAACGAAAACTCAAAAAAGATGCATTTTGCTCAACATGCATGACACGGTACGCAATCGTCGAATTCGATCTCGACGAACCACCATTGATTGTACAAAGACCTCCGCATACGGGGGTCTTCTTTACACAATACACAAAAAATGCTAGCCTCATGACACGTTCATTATGAGGAAAATTGCATGGGATTACAGTGCTTCTGGTATGAAGATAACGAAGGACAACAAGTCACCGATGCACATGTATGTGCAATAGTAGATATCCGAGAAGATGTACTGGGAAATGACATCAAAGTACATGTTGCTGCATGCGGAGCGGAAGGCTTTCCTCAAAGCCTCGAGCAGCCACACAAAAAATGGATTGCGAGCATGACACGTGTACAAAATGCAAAAAAAGCACTGTGCACAACATGTGATACAATCATCAAACAAAAAACAAAACAATTAAGATTAGAACGCGCTTCTTAAAACGCCCCATAGAGGGGCGTTATTTTTATGATTCTTTTTTCTTGAGGATATGCGAGAGAATTGGTGGTGAAAGCAGTGTCGTAAAAATCACCATAATAATAATCACACTAAACACCTCATCAGAAACAACCCCCAAGCCTTTTCCAATCGTTGCAAAAATCAAACCAACTTCTCCACGCGGAGCCATTCCCCAACCAACTAACCACTTATTCACATTCCCAGCCGCTAAACCTGAAACCAACTTACCAACAAATGCAGCAACAGTTACCCCAAGAGCCACGAGCAAAATAGGAATATTTGTTAATGTCCCCAAATTCACAGCCATACCTGTCACAATAAAGAAAATCGGTACAAAGAAATGTCCAAGCGGCTCAATCAAGTCTTCAATATGACGATGTGAATGACGATGCATCATACGAGAAAATTTATCCTTCAATTCCGGATCAATCTTTTCAGCATATTCTTTCACATCTTGTACAATCTTCGGATCCTTAAAGTACTTGAAGTGAACAGGATCGAGAACCAAACCTGCAGCAAATGCACCTACAATCGGAGCCAATCCAATCAATCCTGCAAGCCATGAAAATACCAAGGCAAACACAACTGCTAATGTAAATTTCATCGCAACTCCGGTATGAATCTTTGAAAACCATTTACCCAAAACCTTTGCGGATAACTGACCAACTATAATCGATCCTACCAAAAACAAAAGTGCTGTTCCGGTAATCTTTGAAACCATGCCAACTGAAACTGCGCCCGCTGTAGCCAAAGCAGAAACAACAGCCAAAATAATCAATCCCATCACATCATCAATGACCGCAGCCCCCAAAATAATTTGCGCTTCCTTAATCTGCAATTTCCCAAGATCCTTAAACACACGCGCGGTAATTCCCACAGAAGTTGCTGTCATCGCAGCTCCAAGGAATAAATAAGCAACTTGATCCAATCCCGGCATCAACCAGGGACCAACAACATATGTACCCAAAACAAACGGTACGACCACACCAATAATCGCAACTCCTAAAGCTCGCGCACCAACCTTTTTCATTTCAGCAATATTGGATTCCAATCCTATCTGAAACAACAAAATCACCACACCTAACTCAGCAAAAAAAGTGATAATTTCGGAATGTTTCATTGCTTCAAAGAAATCCGTAACACCAAACAAAGCCAAATTCCCCAAAATCACACCCATAACCAACTCACCCAAAACACTCGGCTGCCCCCAGCGCTCAACCAAACTGGACAATTTTGCCAATAACAACAATATTGCTATCCACAAAAACAAAGTGGCAAAATGACCATGCCCACCACCAGCCTCTGCACCTTCAGAAGCAAACGCGGATGATCCAACAAACACACCAACAGCAACCGCTGCAGGCAGAATCAATCGCTTCAAACGCAACGCAAAACGCTCAATCATAAATCGTATTATAGAAATAAAGAACCGAAGTATATCATGCAAAACAAAAATGAGCAATGCTCACAAAAAAACCTGTGGATAAATTTAATTTAAATCAATCCCTCATCTTCTAAATGCTTAACAGCTCGGTCAAAAGTAACCATGCCATGTTTTGCGCCAGTTTGCATCGCAGAACGGAGTTGCTGGATGTTATTTTGTCGAATAAGATTTCCGACTGCTGAAGTTCCAACTAAAATTTCTCGAGCTGCGACACGTCCTCCATCTGCTCCGGGTAATAATTTTTGAGCAACAACACCACGCAAAACCCCTGCCAATTGTTCTAAAATTTGTCTCTGTTTCGAACCCTCAAAAATCCCTACAATCCGCTCAACAGCCTCTGGAGCAGTAGCTGTATGCATGGTTGAAAAAACTAAATGTCCTGTTTCTGCAGCTGTCAACGCCATTTCAATTGTTTCAGGATCACGCATCTCCCCCACCATAATCACATCTGGATCTTGTCGCAAAGCATGTTTCAATGCCGCAGCAAACGAATGTGTGTCTGTTCCAACCTGCCGCTGTTCAACAAGAGCTTTCTCACCCACGAACACAAACTCAATCGGATCTTCAACTGTTAATATATGTACAGGATCACGATTGTTGATCGTTTCAAGCATTGCAGCGAGTGTCGAAGATTTCCCACTTCCTGTCGCACCAACCAACAAAACCAATCCAGACTCATGATCAACCATATCCATCAAAGCATCTGAAAACCCCAATTCATCAGGAGTAGGAATATCATGAGGAATAAAACGCGCAGCTAATCCAATCGATTCATGTTGCCCATGAACATTCAAACGAAATCTCCCCTGCTTCACCGTAATAGCAGCATCCAATTCTAACTCATCTGCAAATCTCTTCATCTGCTCTTTTTGCAACAATCCATCCAACTGCGCCCGCAACCACTTTTCCGTAACTTCAACTTTACCCACGCCATGCAACCTCCCATCAATCCGAATTTTCGGCACTGAATCAACAACAAGGTGCAAATCAGATGCACCTTTTTTTATTGCATGATTAAAATATGCTGCAATGGGCTTCATATCTTATGAGCCTTTTTGTATGATTCTTGTTGACGCAAACGCATTTGTGCAGCCCGAAAACGTTTTGCATTCATCGTTTCATTTTTCGGCGCAGCATGCGATAAATCCGGCATATTCTGCACAATCGCATCCCACATATATTTCAATTCAACCTCACTTAATCGCTCTTTCAAATCCACATAGATATCTCCATGAAATAATCGCACATGCGCACCACGCGCAGCCAACCAATCCACAAAATCATCTTCAAATTTCCAATCTCCGGAATCATCTCGCATAAACGAAATTTCCTGTACATCACGCCCATAAAATCCGGAAGAAAACGTCGCATATCCTTTCTCTCGCAATCGAACAACCGCAGCACGAACGTGCGGCTCAATATGCTCAATATACGCGCCCATACCCATTTCCACACTACTTGCCAAAGGTTTTTCTTCCATTCGTCGAGCAACATCCAATTGCATCTGTCGATGCGCCCTATCTCTCATACGAATATAATGCTGAAACGTCATTATCTGCTCGCGCGTCCATGCATTCGCTCGCCGCAATGTTTCATGCGCTTCCTCATCATCAGATACCAAAATATCATTAATGACTTGCGCATTTGAATAATCGATCGCTTCTTTTGTAGGCATCAACTCCTCCTTCATACACACTATTTTGTCATGAAAATTTCAGTTGAATTCTCTTTCTCACATGCTCGAATAGTAATACTATTGGTGATGGATTTTTGAATAGTATAACCAGTATAAATCGCTGACCATGACGCATTTCCATTAGGACTTTGTGGCAAAGCGGCAATCTGACCACCACTCAAAATTTCAGGTAATTCAGTACACAAACTATCACCGTTCACATTTGTTGCACAATATTCATTCTGATCATCACATCCACTATTTCCCTCACCAATCATATACACACTGGATGTCGCTAAATCACGAATTGATGTCGCATAATATCCTCCATTATCAACTTGATGTAATTTAATCGCTGTTGATAATTCTGCGATGTCATGCCAGCGAGAGGAATCTCTGGAATCTTGAAAACGCTTCAAAGGATCAAGTGCAACAAAAACAACAGCCGCAAGAATTGCAATAATTGCTACTACAATTAAAAGCTCGATTAAGGTAAAACCCTTTTGAGCGTTTAGCTTTAAGCGTTTAGCATTTAGCGTTTGGTCACTCATATATTTCTTGTTCATATTATATCACACGAAGAACTAAAAAAGAACGCTTAGCGTTCTTTTTCTTTCTTCTTAATTCCTACTTCCTTCTTCTCCCTACTGCGCTACAGAAATCTCGCTATTATTCTCCGACTCACACGCACGCACTGTCAATGTCCCTGTCGCAGATTTATGTAATGTATATCCGGTTAGACTCGCGGTCCATGTTCCATCTCCATTTGGACTTTGCGGAACAGAAGGCAAATATCCAGCGCTCACAACCTCACCAATATCCACACACAAACTATCTCCACCAACGGCTGTATCACATGTTCCATTATTATCATCACACCCACTTGAACCCGTACCAATCATGTACACCGACCCTGTTGTCATTGCGTACACATTTGGAGTTAATTTTCCACCATTATCAACTTGATACAATTTAATTGACTGCAAAATCTGCGTCGTATCAGTGAACCGTTGTGAATCACGCGCATCTTTAAAACGCGTAAGTGGATCCAAAGCCACAAACACAACTGCCGCTAAAATCGCAATGATCGCAATGACGATCAACAACTCAATCAACGTAAAACCTTGCTCGTCAGAATATTTTGTAGTCATATAAAAATTATTTACCAGTTCATTATAGCATTATTTTATCGATTATTCATCCACAGACTCAACTTTTATAACCGGCTTCTCTACCCCCTTATCTACAAACGGTTGTTGCGCTGCAATCGTAACTTGTGCCTCAACACGCAATACTTCAATATCTTCCGTAAATTCCCATTTTACCGGCAATGTTGTCTTAATAATATAATCCACATTTCCATCATTTCGAGAATCTATGTCAGCCTTAAATCGACCATCCATTTCAGATTGATTATACATAAACCATCTAAAATTAATTGGATACTCTTCATCAACGCGATACATAGGAATCGGCCACAAAACCTCATCATCCCGCAATGTATCCATTGCTTTCTCACGAGATTGTCCAACTGCATTACCATAACTAATCGCTTCCTGAATCTTATTTTCAACAATGCGTCCGGAAATACGATCGCTTCCATATTTTTCATCAGATGTTGCCAATAATGCAGATACCACAATCGTAGATTCATGCACATACACAGATTGTGCAGCCTCTTTCTCTTGGTCCGATTTCTTTTCTTTTTTCTGAAACAACCACACGCCACCCAACAAAACCACACTAATCATCAAAACACTCAACAGCATCATAGTTTTGCTTTGGGCTGGAACTGTAATCTGTTCTGTTTCAGTATCACCAACTGGACTCTTTTTACTTTTTTTCAAACCCTTAAACATGTTCTTCATACTCACAAACGAAGCACGCTCTGTCGCAAACACAGGATCCGGATGACGAGATTTCATCAATCCTTTACGCGCCGCTCCAGCCGCTCCAACGTATGACAATGACAATTTTGGTTTCGTCCAATCCGCAACACCTCGCACAACAGGCTCCTGCAAATTTGCTTCAAAATATTTCACCACACCTTTCATGCGCGCAGTACCCCCAACCAAAACAACATCAATCTCACCCTCAACTCCGTGACCTTTTGCATAATCAAGCGATTCTTTTGCCGCACGAATAATTGGTTCTAAATGTTTCACGGCAACACTCGCAACTGCACTTCCTGGATTGGACAATCCTTCATTACGTTTTAATAACTCTGCATCTTTCATTGAAATACTTTGCGATTCAGCTATCAACGCAGTCATAGCATCCCCAGCAGAAAAAATTGTGTGAATGTACAACAATCCAAATTCATCAAACACAGACATACTAGTAGAAACAGAACCCACATCAATCAATAGCGTAGAATCACTCGGATAACCCTTAAACAATCCTCTATGCACACTCAACATTTGAGTATCAAAAAAAGAAACTTTCACACCAGACAATTTCAAAATCTTACGCCATGCAGTCAATTCCTTCTTACTCACCGCCGTCACAAGCACGCGCACCCCCTCTTTATCCTCATGCAAAACAACATATTCAAATTGTGTATCTTGTTCTGAAATCGGAATCGTATTGCGAACCTCATCCGCCACAATATCATCACGATCACCCTTGTCATGCGGCTCAAGCTCAAAAACATGCGTAAAAACCAATTGATCTGCCAACGAAACAATCAATTCAGACGGTTTGATTGACGATGGTTTCACAACCTCAAACAAATGATCCAGAACTTTTTTCAAAGCTTTTGGATTAACCACACGCCCAGCAGAAACAATTCCCTCTGGAAATCCAACTCGACCATGATGTGTAACCTTCACCTTCCCCGCTCCCTTTTGCAACCGAACAAGCGCGATCGAGCGATCACTAATATCGATGGCGATAGATGTTCTCCTTAGAAATGACATGTGCGGGCAGAAGATACTAAACGCGTCCATAGATGAAAGCGTTTAGCGATTAGCATTTAGCGATTAGAGGCTGCTTTCTAAACGCCAAATGCTAAACGCTAATCCCTTGTTTCTAAGAATCTTTTTCCTCCCACGTATCAATCGTAATAATATTCAAATTCGTTCCTGTCAACGTTAACGTCACCTCAAGTCGTTTATGATATTCCTCATCTACAGTAGACAAAACATTCACGCGACGTTGATTCGATCCCAAATCAGTTACCACTATTGTACAGGTTTCATCAAGCAGAGACAATAAAATTGTACCCGAACCAACTCCATACGTATTATCTTTTCTGATCTGAATAAGAGACTCCTCCATACAACCATCCGCAATCCCAAATGCTTGCGCACTCTTTTTATGCAGCGTCCCGATTTCAATTTCATTCAACCCCAAAAGAATCGCATTAAACGCCATGATTAAAGCAGCCGAACCAACAATAATAACAGTGATAAGTGCAACCGCTCCTTTTTGTTTGGTAGATGAATACATGAGGAAAGCGTTTAGCGTTTAGCTTTTAGCGTTTAGCGATTAGAGGGTACTGCCTACTAATCGCTAAACGCTTCACGCTAATCGCTAATTTCTATTGTCTCAAACCCATGGTTGTTTGAAATTCCTGAGAAAAATCCAAACGAGGATCCCCTGACAAATTATTATACTCAACTTCTAAATATACATGTGCACTTCCACGAGGAGAACTGGAAGTTGTATCAGTCACTAAAAACCTTGTCACACGCAAATTATCACCCGTAATAGAAACCGCACTTCCGGATCCTTCTGTAATTTGCAAAATTCCATTATCAGCCGTCAATTGAAATACTGTCGGATTAATTGTTGATGACGTCATCGTCAAAGCCAAAACACTCGGATCAACATCAAATGTGGACGATGCAGTTAAAATACTATCAGCCAATCGAATACGCTGCCCCAACACATCCATAGCATGCCGAGCTTGATCCTGCACTTCAGCAACAACAAAATTCTTTTCACGCGCTGTTGAAATACTCAATACAAAACGAACAAACGCAACAAGCACAATACTAATAATGCCGATATAAATTATTGTTTCTACTAATGTAAATCCTTTTTTCATAGCGTACAGCGTTTAGTGTTTAGCGATTAGTAGACAGCACCCTCTAATCGCTAATCGCTTACTCAACGATAGTTGAGACGAACCTCTGTTAATACCGGTGTTTCAATTCCATCACCAGCGAACGTTGCCCGATATCTTATCCACTGACGATGGTTTAAATCAGTTGAAAGTAGTGTGCCTGAAGCCGCAGTATAATACGTACCTGCACCAGAAGCTCCATACCAATCAGTAAATGTTCCCGGAGACCCGCCATCATCCGGCGCAGTCGAAACCTGCAACTTCACCGTACAAGCAGGCGTACAAGTAGGAATAGTTTCATCCCATTCAATCACATATGTAGGTGACGCATCACCCATATCAAATGCAGATGACGTAAATATACCAGCAGTCTTATATTGCGCGTCACGTTCAAATTTTAGCATCGTTCCATTATTTCCCACAGCCCAACCAAGCGTCGCATCAACCATAGCAAAACGCGAAATATGACGAGATGTAGGCGATTGCACGTCAGAACTCCACGAAGAACCATTCCAACGAGCAAGCTCACCACCATCTCCCGCAGCCCATCCATCATCTGACGCAACTAACACTACCGATGTCCACGTTTCAACCCCTGTATCCAAAATTTCCGACCACGACGTTCCATTATACTCATTAAATTTTCCACTCGTTCCAACTGCATGAATATTCGTGGAGCTCACATATGAAATACCATACAAAGCAGAATTAGCTGCCAAATCTGTATGAATAGACCAACTCGAACCATTATAATGCAAAATCTCTCCAGAATTTCCCACAGCCCATACATCATCGGTAGCGATCGCCACAACGCGATTCAACACAACACCAGTCGGAGACGTAATCGTGTCATCCCATGTTGTTCCATTGTAATACGCAATCGCACCACCATCACCAACCGCCCAACCATCAGATGTCGTAATCATATCAACACTATTCCACTTTTCATTTCCCGTATCCGTGTGCATAGTAAACGCACTGCCGTCATAATGAACCATTTCCCCCGCTTGCGTCACAGCCCACACATCACTCGCTGAAACCATATCAACACCAGAAACTACAGCTGAAGTTGCAGGAGATGTAGTTGCCGTCCAGCTCGTGCCATCATACTCAACAAACACCCCACCACTTCCTACCGCCCAAATAGAACTACTCGAAAATAAACTAATATCCCATAAATGCTGTGATGTTGGTTGATCGTACACCACCGTCAAATCCGCCAGTCGCGAGGTTGACGTAACAGCACCAGGACGATCAAGGGTTGCACGATACTGAAGATAACGAGAATCACCAGAAACAATGGAAGAACCCAGTTCAGAGGTCAATTCAGCACTCCACCCAGACCACGTGCCATCTGGTGTTGCGGTATCTCCAGTACGCGTCGCAATCGTCACATCACCTCCCACAGGAAAAGATTCACTCCAGTACACCGTCGACCAATCACTACCCGTTTTACCACTATCAATAATCTCTGATTCAAATGTCCCGGTATCCTGCGAAAATAAACCCAAGACCATTAATTTTCCACCCTCACCAACAGCCCACCCATTTTCCGCATCAATCATCACAATATCATTCAATTTTTCAGTTCCAGAATCGACTTCATCAGACCAGACACTTCCATTCCACGAAAACATAGATCCATTATTACCAACCGTCCAACCAAGCGTTGGCGATATCATAGCTATACCATCCAAATTTTCTGTACCCACATCCTGCTGCTCTGTCCAACTATTTCCATCAAAATGCAATACAACTCCATTATCAGCCGCAATCCACGCATTAGTTGTAGACAATACAAACACATCATTCAAAGTAAGATTTGTTGGCGATGATGTAGCAACCCATGACGATCCATTATATTCGTGAATATCCCCAGAATCAGCAACTGCAAAACCAAAATTCGAATTCAATACATGAATACCATTGATATTTTTATTAGAAGGCGCATTCGACTCTGTCCATGATGTGCCATTGTACTGCGCAAAACTACCACCATCTCCCGCAACCCATCCATCAGACGCGGAAACCATAAACACCGTGTTCCACTTCTCATTACCTGTATCTGTATGCTCCGTCCAACTTACTCCATCATAATGATGAATCTGACCTTGATCTGCAACCGCCCATCCATCTGAATCACTCACCATGTCAACACTCTCAATCGATCGTCCTGTCGCAGTATAATCTGCATACAGAATATTCCGAGGACCAAATGGTCCATCCAACACAACATCTCGACCAACAATCTGCTCGCGCAATTCTTCAATCGTAAGTTTTGAAAGATCTAAACTCGAAAACAAACTCATGCATCCTCCTATGTTTCAAAAAAACGACACTTCGTAGCGTCGCTTTCTTAATACGGAGAGACAGGGATTCGAACCCTGGGTGAGTTTCCCCACACTGGTTTTCAAGACCAGCTCCTTAAACCGCTCAGACATCTCTCCATTAACGATCGCGAGTATATCAATCTTTGGACAA
This sequence comes from uncultured Gammaproteobacteria bacterium, assembly GCA_964536205.1. GTDB lineage: Bacteria > Patescibacteriota > Patescibacteriia > Magasanikbacterales. Next base: position 55,281 of record CAZHVT010000003.1, on the reverse strand, counting down.
TATGTAAAGCCTCACACCGATCAAAAACAACAAAATCGAAGTAGTTGCTGATAACAAACAATACTGACACCAAGCCCCAATAACAAATGCTTGCAGATACACAAACCAAGCCGACGCAAGAAGTGCAACAAAAGACAGAAATGAAATCAACCTCAATTCAACTAACCAACGAGAATCTTGATAATGCAATGCCAACAACAAAATACTCAAATACCCCAAAGCACCAAACAACGCAACAGGAATTCCAAACACTTCAGCATAAGAACTTGTCGTAACAACATCACACCCCTCAATCAACTTACATTTCGGTGTCTCTCCATCAAGATGTAACACAGTCAAATATGTCGCATCAATAAATCCGATCAAAGAAATTGCAATGACTGCAAACAACCACGGCTTAAGCTTCTGGTGTAGAGGTGGCGATTTCTGCTGCCGGCTCTGGGATGGCTGCGCGGATGATGGCGCGGAAGGTTTCATAATCCGGTTGAGGTTTAATAAGTTGACCATTTAAGAAAAACGTCGGCGTTGAATTAACATTCGCTTTTAATCCTGAATCGAAATCATCATTAACACCATTACGCGCAATTTTTGATTTCATATCTTTCTTAAACTGATCAACATCTAATTCCAGCTCACCTGCATATGCAAGAAATTTATCTTCGGGGCTTCCATGTGACCAATCAGATTGTCGCGCAAATAAAATATCATGCATCTCAAAAAATTTCCCCTGCATACCCGCGGCTTCAGCCGCTTGTCCTGCTAACTGCGCATTGGGATGAGCCTGTCGCAATGGAAAATGTCGATACACCAATCGCACATCATCACCAATATTTTCAATCAATCGTTTCACTGGAGTGTGATATGACGCGCACGCTGGACACTGAAAATCAGAATATTCAACCAACACATTTGGAGCTTCCGGATTTCCTTTTGACCAATCACTCTCATGTGCCATCGTACCAATAATCAAATTACCTAATTCGTCTGTTTGTTTTGGACCGTCATTCAATGTAATAATTCCATACACAATCGCACCCAAAATCAAAAATACCCACACCCATTTCATGCGTTTTTTATGTGCACGAGAATTTCGCTCTGATTCTTCTCTCGCATGACGTTCTTCCAATCGAGCTTCCCTGCGTTCACTTTTTGATAATTGCCCCTCCTGTTCATGTTGTTCTTCCATACTATTTGTTAATTTGTCCAACTCGCCCGCGCACAAATGCTCGCGGAACTAGTCGTGACAAGAAAATAAATAATCTATTTTTAAAACCATGCACTGCGACAACTTGTTTATCTTTCATTGCTTGCCACCCAAATTCCGCAACATCGCGCGCGCTCGGCTGACCCTTAATTTTTTTCAAACCACCCTCCGCAGAAGTTGCAACATCAAAAAATTCCGTTTTCGTAGCACCTGGACACAAAGCGGTGACATACACACCAGTCCCCTTCAATTCCTCCGCCAAACCTTCAGCATAATTCAAAACATACGCTTTAGTTGCAAAATACACACTCATATATGCACCGGGAAAAAACCCAGCAACACTTGCAACTTGCATAACATACCCATGCTGTCGAGAGAGCATACCCGGTAAAAAAAGACGGGTCAAACGAGTCAAGGCAGTAATATTTAAATCGATCATCTGACGCTCACGTTTTGCATCTGTTTCAATATAATTCCCCGCCAAACCAAACCCGGCATTATTCACCAAGACATCAATAACAATACCCTCATGTACCAATGAATCAAACAACAAATCAGCTCCATTCATAGCAGACAAATCAATTGATTCCACATGAGTTTTCACATCAAACTTCTCACCAATTTCTCTCGCCAATTCATTCAACTTCTCCTCCCGACGTGCAACCAAAACAACATCATAACCGTCAGACGCAGCCAATAACGCTAATTCCCTCCCAATTCCTGATGATGCCCCTGTAATTAATGCCCAATTCATATCACAAATAGTACCACATGACCGACTCGAAGCAAGTTAAGAATCGCCACAAAAAAACCAGAATCATTCTGGCTTTTGTATGTTACTAATAAATAAAAGAGTATCAATTATTGTAACTTTCTCTCATACTCCTCCATTACAACCCTCAAACTTGTTCTCATTTTTTCAATAGCTTGAGAAAGTTCTGCAATCTCATCTTTTCCCGATATATCAACTTCTACGTCCATATTACCACGAGCAATTTCAATAGCTACGTTACGAACCTTTTTAATAGACTTTGAAATAGCACTAGCCATCAGATAAAACAAAATTGCAGTCATCAAGATAACCAAAAAACTAAATAATATAAGTTGATTTCTCAAAGCACCAACCGTTTCAGAAACCTCCAATTCAGTTACAATCAACCACTCAAGATCTACTAATAAGTCATGATCATCACCACCATGTCCTCCTTGCAAATTTGAAAATTGATGAACAGAACCAACAACCGAAACATCATTGTGATTATCATACAACAATGCAACCTCCTCACCTGTCTCTCGAGCTGCTTGTGTAGCAATATTATTTATTTGATGATTTCCTCGAGCTTTTTTATCAGACACAAGATCAGTCAAAATAACATTTCCACTACTCAGAATATATGAATCACCAGCAATTCCACGTTCAGATGGCCGATTCACTATTTCATTAATAGACCTTATGTTTGTTTCTAGTTGCAAAATGGCAATATGTTTTTGCCCATCTTTAATTGGGATAGCAGCAATTTGGGTCGTCTGGCGCATGGTGGGATTATAACTAATATCTCCCAAATAAATACCCTTATTACTTTCTCTAAACCATTCTGTATCAAATTCATTTCCTCCTTCATCCGGACCATATGTTCCAATCCACATATATCCAGTCAAATCAGCTATCATCACATCAGCATAAGTTCCTCCATCCATTCCCGGCCCACCATAGAAATCAGCAAATGCAGTAAGATGTTTTTTAAGTTCTTGGTAAGCATCTTGTTGATCTTCTTCAGAAGAACTTCCATCAAAGTTAACCATTTTTTTAGTAAGTCGCACAACAGTTGGATCCTGCGCAAGATATCGTAAATTAGCCAACTGCGTTTCCAAAAAAGCCTCCAGCAATAATTCCTTTTCCTCCGACAGAGAGCTGGCCTTGTCGAAAAGCTCGTTCTCAAGCGCTTTTTTTGCAGCATTAAAGGATAGGCCACCAACAACACCAAGAGCGAAGATTGAAACCAATAATGAGCTGATGACTAATTTTGTTTTTATTTTTATATTTCTAAACACAAACTCTTACATTAAAAAATAGCAATCATTCTAAAACCATTATACTACCTACGTTAAATCGTCCTTATTATACCATATCATCTGTATAGACTTGAAGTAGACCATTTTGACATGCCTACACCTCAAACAAAAAAAGGGGACAATTTCCCCTAATCCTTAGACTCAACTTTTTCAAAATTCGGCGCTTTTTTGCCAGAAGCAAGACGTCGACCACCACCAAGCACATCACAAGTAAAACACTGAAATGTCCCATGATCATCCGCAGCAATCTTTACTTCACCACACGCACATCGCGGCACACGCCCTTCACGAATAATCCGATTCGTCCGATCCCAATAATCACTCATCACAAACCTCCTGCCAAGATTATCTATTTGCCTTCAATCCCAAATATCCAGCAACGATAAACAATATCGAACCAATTGAAAGAAGTGTACCCATCACAACAAATAAAGTCTCGCCGCTAATCAAACCATAGAGACTACCCAACTCAAACGCTGCATGTAAAGTAACTGACAAAAATATTCCCCAAACAAGCAAATTAACAACTGTTGCAAGGCTCCCACCACGCATTTGCATAGCAAATCGAGCAAGAAAAAATATAGCAATCAATGATGCTATCATTGCAATCAAATTTGGGATTAATTCTACTAAATCCATAAGCAAAAATTAGTAATATAAAAAATAAATTACTCAACCAACTTTAAATCGGGATATTTCTTTAGCACAGGCTGAATAGATTTCCCGATAAGTTTCAAGGATATATCACCGCCCAATCTTGCAATTGCTCCAGAAAAAAGCTGATACGACTGGGGTCCTGATTTTTCATAACCCACAACATTCAGATCATCATCTATCTGTATACCAGCCTCTTCGCATCTTTTGAGAGTCATCATAGGCCCCACAACCTTACGCTCAAAATCTACAAGAGCCTGTAAAAGTTCAATATATGGATCCATAATTCATTCATTTAGATACGGAGAGTATATCACACATTGCACAAAGCAAAAACATCCCCTGAGAATATTTTTTACACACGGAGAGTGCGGGATTCGGACGAACGAATGAAGTGAGTGATATGAAAAACGATAGTTTTGCATATCCGAACGCAATGAGTGAGATGGCCCGAGGAACGAGGGCTACCCGCGTGAAGGGGGTTCTAATCCTCTACGCAACTTTAAATCCGGAGAGTGCGGGATTCGAACCCGCGTGGGCGCAAACCCACTACCTTTCCAAGGTAGCGCCATAGGCCAGACTAGGCGAACTCTCCTCATTTCGATACTCGATGTCGAATCGACATCGAGTGTCGATATTGATCTAATTTTTCAAGACTTTTCTTGCTAGCCAAACACCCCACACAACCAATCCGATACTCAAGTATTGCGCTGGTGTAAGTGAGTATATCCGAATATCACTTTGCGGCAAGTCTGTGGCGCGGAGGAAATCGAGGAAAAATCTCACAAAACCATACACAATCATTAATACAACCATGAGCATGCCAGTTTTTGGTTTCCTTCTGTTATAAAAAACAAGCAGTGCAAATATAACTCCAGTCAATATACCATCATATAAACCCAAATCGTGTCGCGCTGCAATTAATTCACATAATTCACCAGGCACACATTCAGATTTTTCTTGCACCGCCAAAGCAAAACTCGTAATGACTCCAGGGTGGTCATGAATGAAAAAACATCCAATCCTCCCGATCGTCCAACCGGCAGACAATCCTAATGCAACACAATCTGCATAACTCAATAGTTGTGCAGAATATTTTTTCAATAAAATAAATCCCGAAACCGTCCCACCAATAAATCCTCCATACGATGAAAATCCACCATGCCAAATTTTAAAAATATCGCCGAGATGTTGTGCATAATACGCCCATTCATAAAACAACACATGTCCTAATCGCGCACCAATAAACGACCACACAATAATCCAAAAAGCTGCATCAGAAAATTTCTTCCAATCCAATCCCCTCTTTTTCGCTTCTCGCGTCGCCAACCACACCGCAACCACAACTCCGAGTGCTACAAACAAACCCCATACTTGGATGCGTACAGGGCCGATAAAAAAATGAGTGTACTGAAAATAAGGAATCATTTTTTGGTATATGGTATGTAGTATGTAGTATGTAACCTCGTGAGGTTGCTGAATACCACATACTACATACTATATACGAAATACTATCTAAAATATCTTTCTCTCCGAAGTCGTCCGCACAATCTCCATCGCCTCCTCATTTGATTCAACCAACGTAAACAAATCCAAATCTTCCGGAGAAATCGTTTTTTCATCATCACGCATTTCACTTGAAATCCAATCTAACAACGGCTTCCAAAATTCATGTCCGACCAAAATAATCGGAACGCGCTCCATTTTCTTCGTTTGAATTAACGTAATCATCTCAAACAATTCATCCATCGTTCCAAAACCTCCAGGAAACGCAATATATGCTTGAGAAGCCGCCGACAACATAACTTTACGTGAAAAGAAATAATGAAATCCCATCGATTTATCTTCATCAACATACGGATTCACACGTTGTTCCATCGGTAACTCAATATTTAATCCAACAGAAGGCGCACCGGCTTCCGTCGCACCTCGATTCGCCGCCTCCATAATTCCCGGACCACCACCAGTAATAATCGTATAACCTTCTTCACCCAACTGCTTAGCCAATCCGCGCGCCATCTTATAATATTTATGATCTTCTTTAAAACGAGCTGATCCAAAAATAGTAATCTCATGCTTAAACGGATATAAAAACGCAAATCCATCTTCAAATTCTTGTCGAATCAAATCCAATCTCTGATTCGTCTTCAGACGAAACTCCATTGCAGGAGGTAACGGACACTTATTCAAAAATTCTTCACTCATATGTACGAAGCTATATGTAATAAACGATCTTCTTTAAAATGTGGAGTCATAAACTGAATTCCAACGGGCAAACCATCAACCTCACCGCACGGCACACTAATCGCAGGAATTCCAGCCAAGTTTGCAGAAACTGTATATACATCAGATAGATACATCGTAATAGGATCTGCAATTCGCTCACCCAACTTAAACGCAGTTACCGGAGATGTTGGTGACACGATCACATCAACCTCATCAAAAGCCTGTAAAAATTCCTGTTCAATTTCCTGCCGCACTGCTACAGATTTTTTATAATAGGCATCAACATATCCTTCCGATAAAGCAAACGTTCCTAACAAAATGCGTCGCTTCACTTCAGCGCCAAAACCAGCAGTACGTGTTTTGACATACACCTCATCTAAAGATGTGCCTTCAGATAATCCATATCGGACACCATCATAACGTGCAGTATTTGACGAAACTTCAGACGGCATCAAAACATAATATGTTGCTAATGCATGAGCTGAATGAGCTAAACTAATTTCTTTAATCGTCGCACCCCGGGTTTCTAATGAAACTATCTTCTCACGAACCATTTCAGCAACCGCAGGATCAATACCCTCTGTGTCAAAAAATTCTTTCGGCACTCCAATCGTCATTTCAGATAAAAATGATGAATCCTCAAAATGTGCAACAGCCTCAACAGATGTTGGCGCATGACTCACGCTCGTTGCATCCATGTCATCCTTCCCTTCAATCACATTCAAAATCCTCGCACAATCATCAACATTTTTTCCAATCGGCCCAATTTGATCCAAACTTGAAGACATCGACATCAAACCATAACGCGAAACTCTGCCATACGTTGGTTTCAAACCAACTACTCCACAAAAACTTGCAGGCTGACGAATCGATCCACCTGTATCAGAACCAAGCGCGGCCAAACACATCCCTGCAGCAACCGCTGCCGCAGAACCACCAGAAGATCCACCCGGAACGCGCGTAGGCTCATGCGGATTATGCGTTGGACCAAAACCAGAATTTTCAGTTGATCCACCACACGCAAATTCATCACAATTTGTGCGACCGATTAAAACAGCATCTTCAGCTAATAATTTCTCTACAACTGTCGCACTATATGCAGCTTTATACGGTTCCAAAATTTTCGATGCTCCAGAAACCACATGATCGACATACAAAATATTATCTTTAACAGCAATCGGAATCCCCGCCAACAATCCAACCGGTTTTCCGTTCGCACGACGATCATCTACAGATTTCGCCTGTTTTTTGGCATCCTTTTCCCACACCTCCAAAAACGCATGGACGTCATCCTCTTGATCCACAATATTCTTTAGACACGCATCCAAAATTCCCACAGCAGTCACTTCTCCCGATTCCATTTTTGCTAAAGCTTGTTCAATTGTTAATTCTTGTATATCCATAGTATATAGAATCGTCATCCTGAGCGTTTTCAGTCGAAGGATCCCATCAAAATTCCTCACGATATCCTTCGACAAGCTCAGGATGACACGTTGATGTTACGCTTCAAAAACTTCAGGTACTTCTAAATAACCCCCTTCACTCCTCGGCATATTTTCAAATAATCGCTCACGAACTTCTGGCGATGTTTCCACCGCAACATCTTCTCGCAAATCACTCGACGTGAGTGTATTTCGATGAGTATGTTCAACTTTCACATCAACTTCCTGTAGTTGATCTACGTATTCTAAAATCGATTCAATCTGATCAGGAATCGCTTTTTGCTCCTCTTTTGTGAGTGAGAGCTTGGACAGGGCTTCGATGTTTTTTAAGTTTAAATCACTCATATGTTTAAATTCGTTCTATTACATGCATGGAGCCTCGCTGCCGCTCCAACGGAAAGAGATTCTATATTTCAAAATTAAAATTTCTTTGAAATTTTCATGTTCGGTTATCTAGTAACGCAAAATGTCTTCTGCTATCGCTCCAGACATGTTTGCTATCAGCCTATTAGCTTCGTAAACTCACCTTCATTAAGGAGTGTAATTCCTAATTTCTGTGCTTTTTCATATTTGCTGCCAGGATTTTCGCCCACAACAACATAATCGGTTTTTTTGGAAACACTTGTTGTTACCTTTCCGCCGAGAGCTCTAATCCTCTTTTTCGCTTCATCACGAGACATGTCCGCAAGCTCACCCGTAAACACAAATGTTTTTCCTTCAAATCGATCATCCCCTACATGCACATCTGGCATCAATAATACCACACCGACCTCATCAAATCTGTTCATAAGTTTCTGATGATCCTCATCATCAAACCATTTTTTGATACTAGCTGCAACAACAGGCCCAATATCTCGCCATTGCGACAAATCATTTTCAGATTTTACTTCAAAATATCTCAACAAAAACGAGGGTTTGTGAGATGAAGATGAATCGCTTGTCGCAACACGCTCTGCCAAATCTCGAGCCGTCTCCTCTCCAACATGCTCGATTCCTAATGCAGCAAAAAATTGATTAAGCGGAACTCGTTTTCTCTGTTCAGCTTCAGTCACAATATTTTCTGCTGATGTTTCACCAAATCCAAACAATGGAGCAATCTTCTTTCGATCCAATTCAAAAATCGATGCGAAATCATGAATAAAACCTTCCTCAACAAATCGATCCAAAATCTTCACACTCAACCCATCAATATTAAACCCTTTTTTTGAAACAAAATGTTTGAGCGCCTGCGACTGTTTTGCAAAGCAATTTTTATTCGGACAATACACCGCAACACTCTTCCCTTTTTTTGAAACTGCTTTTTTACGATCAACACGACTTTCACAAACCGGACACAAAGTTGGTAATTGATACTCCTTTGCGCCTTTTTTTCTCATCCGATCCAACACACGAACAATTTCCGGAATCACATCTCCTGCACGACGAATAATAACCGTATCCCCTTCTCGCACATCCAATCTACGAATCTGATCAATATTATGTAATGTAATATTTGAAACCGTCACACCACCAACAAAAACTGGCGTCACGCGCGCAACTGGCGTCAGCGCACCAGTGCGCCCAACTTGCACACCTATAGATTCAACAACGGTAGTTGCCTCTTCCGCTGGCCATTTCATCGCCAAAGATGCCCGAGGTGCTTTCCCAACAAAACCAAACTTTTTATATAATGCATTATCATTCACATGCACAACCATACCATCTGCCAAATAATCTAATTTCTCACGCTTGCTTCCCTTGCCATGCACCCCACGCGGTGCATGGCCAAACGAATGAAAATATCTCAAAACTTTATCCACAGAATCGAATCGTTTTGCTAAAGGATTAACAGGCACACCAAGCTCAACAGCAATTTCATGTGACTCCTTATGCGTCTTCTGACCAAAATCCGTCTTCACATCATACGCATAAAAACTCAATGTACGCGCTGCAGTTAATTTCGGATCTAATTGTCGAATTGATCCTGCCGCCGCATTTCTCGGATTCGACAAAATCTGTCCACCAGTTTTTTTCGCCTCTGTATTCAACTTCTCAAAAACAGATTTCTTCATGTAAATCTCACCACGAATTTCAATATCTCGCAGCCAATCAACTTTTTTTGTTTCGCGTAATCGCAACGGAATCGCATCAATCGTTTTAATCTGCGCTGTCACATCTTCACCAACCCTCCCATCACCACGCGTAATCGCACGATCCAAAACACCGTCCTTATACAACAAAGAAATAGCCAAACCATCCATTTTCATTTCTGCAAAAAACTCAAACTTCGGCAAACGAAAATCCTCACTCTTCGCATAATTTTCCAAACGCGTAACCCAATCATGCATATCCTGATCTGAAAATGCATCATTCAAAGAAAGCATGCGTTCGCGATGCGTGACTTTCTCAAACTTCTTCAACGCCTCTCCACCAACACGCTGGGTCGGCGAATCTGCTGTCACCAAATCAGGAAACTCCATTTCTAAATCAAATAATTCCTTTTTCAAGGAATCGTGTGCACCATCTGAAATCTCGATTTTATCTAATACATGATAGAGATAGCGATGATGATGTATTTCTTTTTTTAAAGCTTCAATGCGTTTTTGTGCATCAGATTTTGTCATAACAATAGGGCGAGAATACGTTCCCCCCAATACCAAACCACTACGGTCGCCGGAATCAAAAATATACCAAACGGAATCGCATCAGCCATCTTCTTACGTTTTGCTATCAATAATATAACTGCAATAATAGCTCCCGCAACATACGCAATTCCCAAGGCTAATAACACCCCCATTACACCCAACATTACACCCATTATCGCCCCAAGTCTAATGTCCCCCGAACCAACCCAGCGCCCTTTTGAAAGGATATATTGCAGCGCAAAAACACCAGATCCTATCACGGCACCACCCAACATTTGCGGCACATCATATCCAGAAAACCACATATACATAAACGTAAATAGCAACGTCGGTAAGGTAATCAAATCCGGCAACACACCATGTTTCGCATCGAACAAAAACAACACAAACAAACTCGATAACAAAAACAATCGAATAAATACATCCTGCGGACCAATTTCAGGTGTGATAAAAAATACACTCACAAAAAACAATCCCAAAATCACCTCAACAAAAAAATGCCAATATGAAATTGACGATTTACAATGTCGACACTTTCCCCGAAGTAAAACAAAACTTAAAACGGGAACAAGATCAATAGCTTTTAATTGTAACTTACATGCATTGCATCGAGAGCGTCCACCAATGGTTTCTCCAGCCATGCAACGCTGCACAAACACCAACACAAAACTACCCAAAACCGCACCGAGGAAAAATAATAGGAAAATATGCATAATAACGAATGACCAATGACCAAATAACAATTTTCAAACAAATACTAAATCTCAACTCACAAACACGAGGCCGCAAGCTTTGGAATGTAAAATTTCGTATTTGAGATTTGTCTGTTATTTGGAATTTGGTACTTGATCATTGCATTCAATTTATTGAATGCCACTAGGCCTCATAACATGCTGGCCACGAACAAGCCCAGCAGAATCTCCTTCTAGTGAAAAATCAATACTATAAGCAGCCGGCGGACCAACATCATACGAATACACAAACGAAGCACCTCCTGGAGCTGGATTTGGCATGATATTTGTTAACCACACATTTCCACTACACCCCCCAGCAGGATGAAAACCAGTATCATCCAAACACCGCGCCTGATCAGAACCAAGAACAACCTGCTCTCCATCCGGATAATCACCATGTTCATTAAAATATAATTCCATGCCAAAAAATACTTCTTTCATATGCGCCAAACGCAACACATCCCGAGAAGTCTTCCGCGTCGACCCAACAGCCAACACACTCCCGATAGCTAAAATACCAATGACACCCAAAACCACAATCAATTCCACAAGCGTAAAACCGCGTTTATAGTACATTTCATCTCTACCCATATTATTTTTTTAATGCCTCCACGCGCTCAACAATGCGCTCTGGATGACAATGCAATTTTAAACAATAATGTTCAATACCAAATTTCTGCGCTCGCTTTACATCCGCTTCATCCGAAACATGAGACAAAACAACAATCGGAATTTTCTTCAATGTCTGAAATTTTCGCAACTTACTGATCAAATCAAAACCATCTTCACCTGCTATCGCCATATCCAACAAAATCGCAAAAGGTTTTTTCTCTTTGATCACCTTAAACGCCTTTTCTCCTTTTGGCGAATGCTTGAATGCAAATCCTTTCTCCTGAAATAACTCCTCGTAGATCTCAATCAAATGCGCATCAGTCGAAACCATTTCAATAAGAGGTTTGGCCATAAAAATGTATTATTGCCCCTCCCTCAATGCTAATCCCACAGACACCGCAAAACGCGTTCCAATTTCATATAATGCCGGACGTAAATTCTCCGGATACCATGTTCGTGCCCATGGATCTCCCACAAACACTTTCATATTAAATGTATGTGATAAAAACGCATCTAAATGTGGCAACAATGACGAACCACCAGTCAACACAATTCGCTCCGGATGTGTACCACCTTGCTGTGTCGTATATAAGTTCATGGTATAACGAATCTCATTAATAAGTGGCTGAATCGTTTGTTGAAAAATTTTCGGAAATCCAGTTTCATCCGCTTCAATCGCACCCGTCGACATAATATCAGATTTCATTTGTTCAGCTTTCTCCAAACCAACCTTCAACACATTATCCAAAGCTTGTGTAAAATTCACACCACCCAACTGCATAGATCGATGCATCACAGGTAGCGTATTTTCAACCACAAAAAAGTTAGATCGCACCGCACCAACATCAACCAACAATACACTTGTCGGATCATTTCCAATTAACGATCGTGTCAAAGCAAATGCTTCAGTTTCCAAACTCTTTAAAGTAAATCCTGCGCGTTTAAAAATATCTGCAATTCTCGTAACCGTAGAACGCGGCGCAGCTGTAATCAACGCAGAAATATCCTTCGCCAACTCCTTCTTCTGATGTTCAAAACTTTTTCCCTTTGCTTCTTTCTTCTTTTTCTTATCTTCAATTACTTTCCAATCAACCACAGCCTCGGCAACAGGAAAAGGTAAAAATTTCTGCGCCTCACGTTCAATCAAAGCAGATTGTTCTTTTTTTGCAACATTCGGAATACGAACTACAGCAGAAAATACATCAGATAGTGGAACAGACGCAATCACATTTTTTGTTTTCACCTTTGAACCTTCCGCAACCTTCTTAATAAGCGCAGCCTGCAAATTCCTCTGCTCCAAATCATCATCTGGCAATTTCAAATCCCCAGAACTATATCCATAGGTCACCAAATGCATTTGGTGTTTCTCCTTTTTCAATTCCACCATCTTCACACTTGATGCACCCAAATCAACTCCTAAAATTGATTCTTCTTTCTTAGAAAATAAACCCATATTACAAATTGTCATTCCCGCGAAGGCGGGAATCCATCTCTAGATTATTGACATATAGTATATCACACCTATTCTAATAAAAAAATCCCCCATGTGGAGGATTAAAACTATGTTCGGCCTTTTGAAACAGAGCGAACTGACGATATCCGACGAATTGGAACCGGCTGATTAAAATATTCGAACATGATGTCCTGCAGTGCTTGTGAAAGCTTTGCATAATCATGACGAACCAACTCACCGGTAGCAACAAGATCCGCTTCCAAAATACGTTCATTCAACAAACATTCTGCAGTGCACGTCACAGGAAACTGAAATTGCTGTGCGTAGCGCTCTAGAACATCGGCTTCATGATCTGAAGAATCAACCAGCACACGATCGAGCTTGCACCCCATCGCTGCTTCAATTCTCTCAATGAAATCCGAAACACAGAAACCGCGTGTATCACCATTGAGTGTCATGGTGTTGCAAACGAAAATCTTCAAAGCTTTTGACTGTTGTAACACATCAGCCACTCCACCCATTTGCAAAACAGGAAGAAGACTTGTGTACAAACTTCCAGGCGCAATGATGACAACATCCGCAAATCTGATCGCCTGACTGGCAGCACGACAAATATACGCACTATCGGGTTCGATAACCAACTCTTTTACGCTTGCTTCACCACGATACTCATCAATCACACCCTCACCAACCAACATACTTCCGTCAGAATAGTGAGCAGTAATAGAGATATTCGCCAATGAAACAGGAACGACGCGATGTTCTACCAGCAAAAAAGCAGAGAATTTATCGATCGCAGATTGCATACTCTCAACTTGCGTCGCATGCATTGTCAACAGCATATTGCCGATCGTATGAGGAGCAAACTTGCCTTCATCAAAACGATGCAACATGAACTCACGCACCAACTCTGGATGCATTTCAGAAAGCGCAAGAATCGCTTTGAGAATATCACCCGGAGGCAATCCTCCGTGTGTATCTCGCAACTCTCCGGATGACCCACCAGAATCAGCTACCGAAACCACCGCGGTAATATCAACGTTTGGAATCAACTTCAACGCGCGCAACAATGCATAATGACCCGTGCCACCACCCAATGTCACGACCTTCAGGGGTTCGACCATGACCTTCTCCTTTAAAGAACAGAATAATTAGTATATGAGATTAACTCTTTCTACACAAGTCCCAACATCATCAAATAAAAAAGGTATGGTTTCAACCACACCTCACACATCAATGATGCTCAAGAAAGTACCGAACACCAGCATAATGAAGATAATCTTGAAGCCAATCTCGATAACGCTGCCGTTCTGTGGAAAATGTCGGATGGCCGAGTCGAACTTCTTCACCGATGAAAAGCAGATATCCCACTTTTTCACACACATCCCAAAACTCGACTTCTCGCTCGGAAAAAAATCCATTACAAGCACTATCTGGCGGCAGAGGAAAATATCGCTCCAAACCTTCCGGAACGACTTCGCGCATCAAACCAAGATACGCCGCAACTTCCTTTTTTTCGTCTTCCTCGGTTTTGTCATCAAACAGCACATCACCACAAACCGCCTCACCAATATCATGGTTAATCGCGGCTTGCAATATGACATACTTTCGAATATCCGTCAGATCGCCAGACTCTTCCTCATGTGCGAGCATAAACTGTACAACCCACGCCATCTTATAAGCATGCATGAGAATATTCTCATGAGTACAACCTTGATCGCCCCAGCGCAACTCGCGAATCAATCCGTCCAACAATTTCCTCAACCATGTTTCTAGTTTCACAATATATCTCCTCGTCTAGAATGAACAGAAGTGCAACGTACCAAATCAAATTTCTCACAACAAGTGTATAACTTTAAAAATTGCCAACAAATTGGAAATATGAAAGACTAAAGCACTATGTCCCTCAAACTCTACAACACAAAAACACGATCTAAAAACGAATTCAAACCACTTTCCGGAAAAAAAGTTGGCATGTATACCTGTGGACCAACAGTATATTCATCAGCACACATTGGAAACATGCGCTCCTTCACCATGGCAGATATTTTAAAACGAACACTCATGTTTTTAGGATTTGATGTAAAACATGTCATGAACATTACAGATGTCGGACATCTCATATCAGAAACAGATCAAGATAAAATGGAAGAAGCCGCAAAACGAGAAAATAAATCAGCAGCAGAAATCGCACAATTTTACACAGATGAATTCATGCGCGACATGAAAGAACTAAACCTATTACCAGCCGATGTATTTCCCAAAGCAACTGAACATATAGAAGAACAAATCGCATTAATCAAAAAACTCGAAGAAAAGGGATTCACATACAAGATTACAGACGGCATCTACTTCGATACATCAAAATTTGAAAACTACGGAAATCTCTCCAGACAAAAAGCAGAAGATAAAGAAGAAGGAGCACGCGTTGCAAAAAATCCCGAAAAGAAGAACATTACAGATTTTGCATTGTGGAAATTTTCTCCACAAGATGAACAACGACAAATGGAATGGGAATCACCATGGGGAATTGGTTTTCCCGGATGGCATGTGGAATGCTCTGCTATGTCTGCAAAACATCTCGGTCAACCATTTGATATTCACACCGGCGCAATAGATTTAATTCCTGTTCATCACGAAAACGAAATCGCACAATCAACTGCAGCGCATGATGAAATGCTTGCAAATTGGTGGGTGCATGGAGAATTCGTCGTACTCGGCGATGATAAAATGGCAAAATCCGACGGAAACGTCGTCAGTCTTTCAGACATAAAAAAACAAGGTTTTCATCCTTTATCATACAGATATTTCATTTTAAATACGCATTATCGCTCTCCTCTCACATTCACCACAGAAGCACTTGAAGCCGCACAAAACGCACTACACAACATTCGAAACGAAGTTCGAGATTGGAACGAACCAGATCACGTCGATGAAAAATGGCTTACACAGTTCAAAGAAAAATTAGAAGATGATTTAAACACACCACAAGCGCTCGCATTGATGTGGGAAATCATAAAATCAGATCATCCATCAAGCATGAGAGCCGCAACATTGTTACACATGGATCATGTATTGGGATTAGGATTAGATCAATGGATAGCAAAACCCCTTGAAGTTCCAGATGAAATCACAAAACTTGCAGCCGAAAGAAACGCCGCACGCGACGCAAAAGATTTCAAACTCGCCGACACACTCCGCCAAAAAATCGAAAACGCCGGCTACGCAATAGAAGACACAAAAGAAGGAACGAAAGTCGTAGAAAAATAAAAGTAGAAAAATAAAAAAAGGACTCCTGCGTACAGGAGTCCATTTTTTAACCTATTTTTCTGGACAATAATCAAACTGTAAACGTTTCGTACGAGCCCACGCACACGTGCTATCTACCACTTCACTAAGGGCTTTTACGTACAACGTAGTGACCGTCTTTATTCGTCGATTCAACGTAACGACTCTATGCATATCTTTATTGAGTTTCTCAAACAACAATTTGTGAGATGCCTCAGTACTGAACGAACGACGATCATTCTGCCACGCCTCAAGCGTCACCTCAAAACTACCACCAAACTCTACAACCGCAGTATCATACGTTTTAATCAAGATGAGATGAGGGCGTAAAATGCTCTGCAAAAACTCATCTATGCTATCACGCAAGCCTGAAGGAATAGATTGCTTTTTTAAAGCTTCAAACACTCCCACCCAATGCATAATCGCCTTAAGACGCAAATCATACTTCCCTTCTGCGGATCGCATCATACCACGAGCAATAGTAAGTTGCCGACGATTTGCAATGTCATAAAACTCATTATACTCACTGGCAGCCTCCTTCTCGTCCGCTGCATCTGCTGCTTCAATCGCCTTAATTTCCGCAGGTGTGGGTGGACGGGACGACGTAACCACTAATTTAGGCGCAACACGTGAAGCACCACACGAAACAAACACACTCAAAACACAAAACAAACTAAATGTTTTCAATTATTTCTCCTGTAACGAACTGCAAGCATCATGTCACAAATACAGTCATTTGTCAATACCACGCAACTCATCAATATGTAGTTTGATATACGAATTTTTTTCAGACACGATCTCATCATCAGGACCAAGCAATTCTATTTCATATACATCATCAGATAATGTCACAACAGCAGAAACACGAAAAATTCCACTTATATCTTCCAATCCATGAGTTAACATATCAACCTGCACATCATCGACAAAAACTCGCATCCCTTCAATCTCAACAAGCTCCCCACTCTCACAATCAACAACCGGCGTTGATGGCCCTCCAGCAAAACCAAACCTAACACAAAAAACCGCCTCCTGCGGTTCTCCTTTTTTTTCAAAATTTATGTTCATATTAAATCCACCGTTTTTTAATATAAAACCAATACGTCAAAACTCCCATAATAATCATCAAACCAAACACAATCGAAAATCCTCCTGGCCCTCGAAACGGCATCCCATCCAAATCCATCGCAAATGTCGTTGTAACAAGAGACAAAGGCAACATCATCGCAGTCAACAACGTCAAAATCTTCATAATCTCCCCTGTTTTCACATTCACGCTCGAGGTAAACGCATCATGAATCGCATTAATAGTATCACGATAATTCTGCGTTAAATCCCAATTTTCTTTTGCATCTTCTTTCAATTCAAGCATAGAACGATCAAAACCATCCCAATCCATTTTTTGCGTTCCATACGCAGTCAACTTACTCACCAAACGTTTATGCGATTGCACAGCACTACGAAACGTCGATACATTCATTTTCACGCGCAGAATCTCTGCAATCGTCTGCGCACGCTTTCCATCAGAAATAACCAAATCATGCATCTTATCGATATCATTTCCCATATGCACCAACATCTCATGAATACCAAAAAGCAATCGATACAAAATACGATACATTACCTGCCCAGCCTCACCCGTAACACATTCTGGAGACTTTGCATCTGCGCATTGTCCATAGTACTGACGAATCGATTCTAATTTATTTTGATGCACTGTAACAACATAATTATGTCCCAAGAAAAAATCAACTTCCGTGCGATGCATCACACCAGTTGTACGATTATATGTCGGAAACATCATGATCACAAACAAATAATCATCACGCTCAACAATCTGCGGACGCTTCGTAGGAGGCAGAGCCGAAGCCAAATCATCATCATGAAATCCAAACCGTTTTTTCAATTCCAACATTTCCTTAGGAGTCGTCGCTTTCACATTTACCCACGTAAAATCGCCGTTGGTTAACGACTCAATCGTCTTTAATTTCGAGGTCTGTTTCTTACCCCTCCCTTTCTTGGGCATAGATAGCAAGTATAACATATTTTTTTATGCTATACTATGGATAATCTATAATTCATGATTCATATTTCCTGATTCATAGTTTATGTCTGAATCACCAAATCTCATTCCTGCAGAACAACCCCCACAACGAGAAAACGAAACATCGAAAAAACCAGAAATCGAAAAAAAATCAGAAAATCAGCAAGAACAGACACAAACCGAAACACACACACCGACCGCACCCACCAAAACCATCCT
Organism: uncultured Gammaproteobacteria bacterium; assembly: GCA_964536205.1. Lineage (GTDB taxonomy): Bacteria > Patescibacteriota > Patescibacteriia > Magasanikbacterales. The sequence continues at coordinate 36,708 of CAZHVT010000003.1, read as the reverse complement.
AACAGATGATACCCCTGCGCTCGGCGATGAAACCTACACACAAGTGGAGGAATTATTGTCGCGCGATTTAGAAGAATACTATGAACAAATGAATCCACAAGAACAAGAAAGATTCGCCACAACAGGAGAAAAAGTCGCACGTGAAATCTCAACCATGCTCGATCAAGGAAAAACATCATTCAAAAAATTCGTACAACTTATTTCAAACTGGCTCAAATTAATTCCAGGCGTCAACAAGTTCTTCCTTGAAAAAGAATCAAAAAAACGCGCAGATGCACTTATCTCAAAACACGAAGAGGATAACGGAACCCCTGGATTGTTCGGAGTAATGTTATTTCAAGCAGGAGGATTATTTAACGGAGCAGGAGAAACAGTTGGCAACCAGTCAACAAATATCGTGAATCAGCTCATGTTAATCGGCGGGATTGTTGTAGTATCAATCATCACTATCATCCTGCTTGTTGTCATCGTTCGCAGAAACCTACGAAGAAAACATGACTTCGGACCAAGCGCCCACCTTGTAACTCTACTCATCACCATTCCAAAAGAGCAACAATTGAAAGACAAAGCTGGCGACGTCGGTATAGATGCAATTCGCGCACAAATCTCGATCGGAGAGCAATTCCTCAACACAATCGGAAATATGAAAGCGCAAAAAGGGTTTTTTGCGTGGCTGTTTGGACGATCAGATCACTTAGCCTTTGAAATAGTTGCACAAGGCGGACTCATTTATTTTTACATTGTTGTTCCCAAAGGAATCCGAACATCAATAGAAGAACAATTGCAGGCACAATACCCAGCAATCCAAATCGAAGAAGTCGATGACTATAATTTTTTCAAACCAAAGGATGTAGTTCTGGGGGCAGCCCTTAAATTCTCAAGATCTTTCACCTATCCCATAAAAACATATCAAGAAACTGAAACTGATCCACTCAACAGTATTTTAACCCCTCTCACAAAAGTTGGAGAAGATGCAGGAGTCGCAATTCAATATATCGTACGATCAGCACATAAAAAATGGAGGGGTCATTCAAAACGAGTTGGCAAAGAAATCTCTGAAGGGAAGCAAGGCAAAAAAGGAATTGGATCACATTTATCATCAGCTATTTCATACAGCGTAGGAAGTGAATCAAAACAAGAAGGACCAAAAGAATCCTATACTCCCACACAGATGGGACAAGAATCCATCAAAAAAATCGATGAAAAACAATCTCGCGCAGGATTGGATTGTAATATTCGTATCGTTGTTTCAGCCCCACAAGACAACACAGCACAAATCATTTTAAAAAATGTTCTTTCCGGATATAGCCAATTCACACTTTTCAAAGTCGGAAATTCTTTTAAAGCTGACGTTCCAAAAAAACCCGCAAAACTCATCAACCAATTTATTTATCGTCAGTACGATGACAAAAAACACCTGTTAGTAAATACAGAAGAATTGGCAAGTTTGTGGCATGTCCCCACACCATTTTTGGAAGTACCAAATATTAAGTGGCTCACTTCACGTTCTGCACCACCTCCACCAAACATGGCTACAGAAGGTGTAACCCTAGGCTATAACATTTATCGAAGAGTTCGCACTGATGCGCGCATGAAAGTAAAAGATCGACGTCGTCATCTGTATGCTATTGGTATGACTGGTGTGGGTAAGTCTACGCTTTTATCAAACATGGCAAACCAAGATGTAAAACTTGGCAACGGATTTTGCATCATGGACCCACATGGAGATTTAGCAGAAGATATTATTGGTGCGGTTCCGCCCGAGCGCATTGACGACGTTGTATATTTCAATCCCGCAGATACCGCCCGCCCAATGGGAATGAACATTCTAGAATTTGATGAATCAAAACCAGAACAAAAAGCGTTTGTCGTAAATGAATTCTACAACATTCTTGATCGTCTCTACGACCTAAAAGCGACCGGCGGACCAATGTTTGAAACGTATCTAAAAAATGCGATCTTGCTCAACATGTCCCACCCAGAATCCGGAAACACAATCATGGAAATTCCAAAAGTTTTAGCTGATGAAGAATTCCGCAATTTCAAATTATCCAAGTGTAACATTCAAGTAGTGAAAGATTTTTGGATTAAAGAAGCTGGACAAGCTGGCGGTGAAGCATCACTACAAAACATGGTCCCCTACATCACCACAAAACTCAATCAATTTATTTCCAATGACATTATGCGACCGATCATCGGACAACAAGAAAGTTCACTGGACATGCGCGACATCATGGATAATAAAAAGATTTTGTTGGTGAATTTATCAAAAGGAAAACTTGGCGACAAAAACTCAAACCTACTCGGACTCATTTTAATCGGTAAAATCCTTCAAGCAGCGCTCGGAAGAACTGACACACCAGAAGATCAGCGCGTCGATTTCAACATGTATATCGATGAGTTTCAAAACTACCTCACCGATACTGTCGCAACTATTCTTTCCGAGGCTCGTAAATATCGCTTAATATTAAATGTTGCCCATCAATACATCGGACAACTAGAAGAAATGCCAGCGATCAAAGACGCAATTTTCGGTAACGTCGGAACAAAAGTCGCGTTCCGTGTCGGTGTTGAAGATGCAGAATTTCTCGCAGCTGAATTTGCACCAACATTTAATCAATTCGATCTCATGAATATTGATGCACGAAATGCATATATCAAACTCATGGTTGATGGAGCTGCAGCACGACCATTTAATATTGCAACATACCCCCCACCAGATTCTGATCCCGAACTCCGAGAAGCTCTCATCGAAATCTCTCGCCTTACCTACGGCCGCGACCGCGAAATCGTAGAACGCGAAATTAAACAACGTAGCGGAGTCAAATAACAATCACATAAAAATATCCCCAGAAATGGGGATATTTTTTTGATTCTCAATCCTTGCCAAACATACTCATCTCGTATAAGGTTTACAGCGTATGGAAAACAAACAATTTTCAAAAATCACAGAAATTTTAGGAGGAGCGGCATTTTCTGGGTTTGAAGCAACAAAGACAAAAGAGCCCGAAGCAACAACACCAGCACCACAACAAAACGATCAAAAAATGACAATTGTTCGGGAGGCACTTCGTGATATTTCGAGCAAACTATTAAATGTCGCAAAACTATTGGATGACGATTCTTCTGTACCACAAACAAACTTCAACACAAAACCATCCATCAATCTTGAAGATGCAGAACCAATCGACGGAACAATTATTGAAGGAGTTTTCGATGGACAACAAATGATCGGGGCTGACGGAAAAAGATACAACATCCCACCAAACTACGCATCAAAATCAAAATTGGTGGAAGGTGACATGATGAAACTCACTATCACAAAACTAGGCGCATACGTTTTCAAACAAATCGGACCAACTGAACGCGCGCGACTACAAGGCATTATCGTATACGATCAAGAAAGCAAACAATATGGAGTGCACGTCGACGGAAAAACATACAACGTCCTCACAGCATCAGTCACATTTTATAAAGGAACTGTTGGAGACAGCGCAATCATTCTCGTCCCACAAGATTCTCCGTCTCAATGGGGTGCGATTGAAAATATCATTTCGTAACTAGTTATCCGAGTTACCAGTTACCAAATTTCAAATATGACAGCGATTCTACTCGCAGCAGGTCGCGGCATGCGACTCAAACCATACACACACGACAGAACAAAAGGATTAGTTGAGGCGGACGGCCGACCTCTTTTTGATTATGTATTAAATTTTTTGAGAGATATTGGCGTGGATCATATTATTGTTGTGGGGGGTTTTGAAGCAGAAAAAGTCCGCTCATATCTCGACAAAAAAGCACCAGACACAACATTCCTAAAAATTGATGATGTAACAAAAGGAAATCTCGGTACATTATTGACCGCGCTCCCTCATGTAGATGATTCAATACTTATCGTAAATTCAGATCACATTTACAAAAGATCAATAGCACCAATTATCAAAAAACAATGTTTTGGCATCACCGCATTTTGCGATACAGACCGAGTACTCGGAACAGATGATATGAAAGTTGAACGCTACGGAAACAACGTCAAAGAAATTTCAAAAAAACTCACACACTGGACAAACGGATATGTTGGAATGACATACATCGACAAATCAAAACTTTCACTATACCGAAACACCGCAAACAAACTGTATAAAGATTCAGACGGAACAATCGCCGTAGAAGGAATTCTTGCACAGCTTGCAAACGAAAATCACGAAGTACGCATCGGCGATATTTCAGGACATGGCTGGCTTGAGATTGATAACGAAGAAGAACTCATCGCAGCCGAACGTGCAATTAAGTCTTCACCAAACGAGTATATCACAACAGAAACGATACAGAGCTTTACCAAGACAAGAGAAGCAGTTACAATACAAGCCGACTCGTAACGCGTAATGAGTAAAGCGTAACGAGTAAAAAAGTGTCGCCATAGGCGACGTATTAATATGTCGCCTATGGCGACTCTGCTACCCACATTACACTTTACTCATTACGCTTTACTAAAAATTTATGCTTCACCGAACACACCGCCCTCAACAATGGACAGATCTCATCGCACAACCCCACGTTTCACAAACACTCACCCAAGAAATTATTTCTGGTTCGCTCGCTGCGGCTTTTTTATTTTGCGGACCACGCGGAGTTGGAAAAACAACTTCTGCTCGACTTCTCGCAAAATCACTCAACTGTAAAAATAAAAAAGAAAAATCCGCAGAACCGTGCAATGAATGCGAAAGCTGCACAACCATCGCAAAAGGACAATCCATAGACGTCATTGAAATTGATGCTGCATCTCACACCGGCGTAGACAATGTCCGTGAAAACATCATTGAAAACGCGCGCTTCACCCCAACATCCTCAAAATACAAAGTCTTCATCATCGATGAGGTTCACATGCTTTCCGCCAGCGCATTTAACGCATTACTCAAAACAATCGAAGAACCACCAGCTCATGCAATTTTTGTGATGGCAACCACAGAAGCCCACAAAGTCCCCGCAACAATTATTTCACGATGCCAACAATTCATTTTTAAACACATCGGATCAGCAGATATAAAAAATCGATTATCAGACTTATTAAAAAAAGAGGGCTTAACAATTGATGATGAAATCCTCGATCACATTGCATGGCGCGCACAAGGTTCAATGCGTGATGGTGAAAGCTTGTTAGGACAAATCATAGCAGTCGCAAAAGACAAAACCGTGACATCAAAAGATGCAGAAGCTGTATTACCAACCCGAAAAAACGAACAACTCATCGCATATTTGAATCATGCATTACAAGGTGAAGCACAGCAAAGCCTAAAAGCATTGCACGAAATAATTGAAACTGGAGCAAATATCCCCCATGTGATTGATGACGCAATCGACATTGTTCGAGCACTACTTTTACTCAAATCCACAAAATCTGTAGGAAATTCATTTTTCAATGCAACAGACAAAGAAAAGTTGCAAGAAATTGCAGATAGCACAGAGACTCATCGATTATTATCAACACTCGATATTTTAATAAAACGACGACGTGAAATCGGACTCTCCCCCATTATTCATCTTCCGCTTGAAATGTCTGCTGTTGAAATCGCACTTGGCGCTGAAAATTTTGTCGAGAAATCAAAAAATCGAGAAAACGAGAAATCTGGTGAACAAAAAAACGAGAAAACAAAAAATCAAGAAATCGTGCAAGCACCCGCACCAACGAGTCATCCTGAGCGAAGTGAAACGAAGTCGAAGGATCCCGAGAGTACGACACAAAACAATGAATTACTAGAACTCCCTGCCATCCAAAAAAATTGGAGTACATTCATCGAACATCTCCACACATACAATCACTCACTCCCCCTCATCATCAAAACATGCAAACCAACAAACATCGAACAAAACAAACTCACCCTCTCATTCCCCTACGAATTCCACAAAAAACGAATCGATGAACCACAAGTGCGCGAAATGATTCACAAAGCCCTGACAGACACATACAACACAACAATCACCATCGAAACAACAGTTAATGAGGCGCAAGCAGATGAATCAGACAAAGCTGTCGCAGAAGTCCTCAAAACATTTGGAGGTAAAGTTGTTGACGGTTCGTAATAAATAACGTATTATTCCGCATATTCGGGGATCGTCTAATGGCAGGACTGATGTTTCTGGTGCATCCAATCGGGGTTCGAATCCCTGTCCCCGAGAAAAACAACCATCCTCGAGATGGTTGTTTTTGCTATCATCATATTGACACAACAAAACAAAACATATATACTTCCATCGTGCGAAATGGTTGGCTAACTTTGACTGAGGCAGATAAGGACGCCTTGTAAACGGGAAACCCCCCAGTTGACCGTTTGATCATGAAGCACAAGACCGCGGTACGCCGCGGTCTTCTTTTTTTATTCACATTTACAAAATAAATGCAGAAGCAATCGTCAAAATTCCAAACAATAAAACAAATAATCCCACATTAACTTTTCGTGCAAAAATCATTAACCCGTGAATTGTTGCAAGTCCTAATACAAAAGCTACAAACAATCCAATCAGCGATTCTTTTGTGATAGATAATTCTCCAGCCTGCAACACAATATTCGCACCAAGCACTATCGGCATACTCATCAAAAAACTTAATCGCAATGCAGACACGTCATGAAACTTTCGCAATAACAAAGCAGCTACAGTTAAACCAGAACGCGACAATCCCGGAACGATCGCAAACCCCTGCACAATCCCCAAAATCACCGCATCTTTTGTACACAACTCCCCTTCTTTACGAATCCCCTTAACTTTCTTAGTCAGTTGCAAATATCCAGTTATGAGCAGAGAAACACCAACCAACATCACAATCCAAAATACTTGCGCACCAATCCCCTCCAGTAATCCTTCCAATCCTTTCAATAATGCAAATCCAATCCCACCAGAAATCAAAGTAGAAATAATCAAAAACCGTAAAAGTGACTGTGTTTCCTTTCTAGATTTTTTATAACAAAACAACCCACGAACTAATCGCACAACATCCTTCCAAAAATACACCAACGCCGCAAAAAAAGTTCCCACATGCAACCAAATCGCAAAACTAACTAATGCGGAAAAATTTGCTTCATCAAAAAAAACAGTCTGAACCAACACAACCATTCCTTCACTTGAAACTGGCAACCATTCAGCAATCCCCTGAATTGCGCCTAAAATTATTACTTCGATCATAGAACGACATCATATCATGTATGATGACAAATAAAAAAGGCTCGGACATGTCCGAACCCAAGGATGACTAACTACCATCCCAACTTCCGCCACAGTTGCAAGGCTTGGTCTTCTTACACTCGTGACAGTAACCCCACCAATCTGTAAACAATTTCATCAATCTACGCATATCAACCTCCGTCACATATAACTCTCCCACACACCCATCACAATGTCAAACAAAAAACCGCCCTATGACGGTTGTTTGTACAAGCATGAAAATTATTTGCACAACTTGCATCCATTCTTCTTGTGGTGCACGAGTTCGTACAATGCGGAAAGTCCTACGAGCACGTAAAGGATTTTCGCGTTTTGCGAATCCATTCCGCCCAGCCATTGGCTGATATCTGTTCCCCAAATGCCGAATGCAAGCCAATTCAAGCCTCCAATGACAAGTAAAAGAAACGTAACTTTATGAAGATTGTTCATAAAAATATTTCTGTCGTAAAAAATAAATAAACGACCTTTGTTGTAATTATAACACACAAAACAACAATTTCCTATCCTACATCCCGCTCATCAATCAATTTTTTGATTTCCACAGAAGTAACCAAAAAAGTTATATTTCGAATATCATAACCATTGAACTGTGTATCCAAATTCGACGCCAACTCAACTTTCTTTAAATGCGATTTTAATACATCATACGCACCTTGCAAAGCAGGACGATTGGTCCCCGCGCCTCCAGAATAATCCATCACAATCGCCAATTTCATTTCACGAGCCTCCGCAATTGATTCAAAATGCGTTACCGTCTGATATAACAAATCCAAAGCATCAACACCATTTACAAAACCTTCTATAGGATTATTCCCACGAACAACAAGCACAAGTTCCCCCTTCTTTGATTTTGTCTCAATCAAAAATCCAGCCCCAACAAATTTCTCAAACTGCGGATCACCAGGATTTACCGTATAAGTAAACGAAACAAAATTTGGGTGTGCTTTCAATATACTTGGAATTGAATTGGCCCAACACGCATCACCAACATGACCAGACATTTCCGTCAATAAATTTCTTTGCGGTGTAATTTGCAACGGACGAGTTCCAGACAAACCAGATGCCTGCTCTTGCCATCGCTTAAATTCCTCCTCCAACGCACCAACATGCATCAAGCCCTTAAAATTCTTTGCTGCAGTTTTATCTGAAAAATATTCACCTAACGTCTCTTGATTCGTAATATGATCCACAAAATTAATCACGGCCGACAAATCTTCCATAGTTGGATTCTCTTGATCAAAAACCCCCCAATCAATATCCCGCTGACCTTCATGCTTTGCAAATGCAAAATAAAACATAATCTGCCGAAGCTCCTCATCAAAAACCCCCTTATACGAACGCAAAACATTAAACAATTTCTGCGGATGAGAAATTGAATCCAAATCTAAACCCTCAAGCTTTTCTATACGCTTATTTAATCCTGTCGCCGCACGCACAGGATCCCCACCACGCTCACGCACACTCTCAACAATTTCGACTTTTTTATGATGCAGTTTCGACAGCAAATCCTCTCGTTTTGTTTTTAAATTTTCCAACATAATATTCAACCCAGAAGACTGCTCACTTTCCTTGTTTTCTTCACGCCACGAATCAGCTCCATACAACCTCCAAGCCTCCACAATAGAACCAAGCAATTGCTGATATCGGGACAAAAAACCCTCACTATGTTCAAAAGCCTCAACTGCCTCACGATCAATTTTACCCACTTGTACGATCGCTGATTCATACCCTGCTGGCATCTCAACTAACTCTCCAGCCTTGTACAACTTAAAAAAATCATCTTTCAAACGCCTCAACGAATCCATATCATGTCTACCCCATTCAGAATCTTCATATCGAACTACACTCGCAAACCACTTCAATTTCAAATCAGAATCAAAATCCTCATCATCAAATCGGCCAGCCACAAACTGATGCCTCAATCGACGCAATCCTATCACATACTGATTCAAACCCTGCTCACCAACCTCAACCACTCCCAAAGAAGCTGCATCATCTGAAAGAAATCCACTTAAAATTTCCACCGCACCAGCATACACATCACCAGAAAATTGATTACCAAACGCCTTATACAATCGAGTGAGTATTTTATTCGGTGAGTCGTGTTTTTCATTAAACTCCACAGCAGCAAGAATATGCCCATCTCGCGCAGCCTCGTCTGTCACAAGCTCAATCGTACCAGATGATAACTGCTCAAAAGACTCATCAGCATGCCTCATTAATTCAAAAGGATAACCTATCCCAACCAAACGTCTCGCAACATCATCACGCAACCCACGCCACTTTTCCAATCGACTACCCAAAACAAATGTAATTGGCTTAATATCAAGTATTTTATGAGCCAACTCATTACGATCAAACGTATCATCAAACTGATCAATATGAGTTGCCAATGCATCAATTTGCCCCGTCTCCAATAACATATCTACCACCCTTTTTGAAATTTCATGTGGGATAATCAACTCATCCTCCAAAATTCGAGGCTGATTTTTTCGATGAGTCAAAACTTTATTCGCCGCACCACGACTCATAATTTCCAATAATGTATCAGAGCTCAATCTCTGAAATTGTGGATAAAATTTCACCAATGGAGATCCATGAAAATCAGGCTTTGCCTCTCGACTCAAAGAATCCTCAATACCCGCAGCTGTTACTCTCTCCTTATACTCCTCCATTTTTACATCATATTCCGCAAGCAATCTTTTCGCTAAATCATCATGGTCAACCGCATCACCAAACATACGTAATCGAGCGGCCAAAATCGTAAACATACCCGCATCATACAATTGGGAAGCAGCAATCTTTGGATCAATCACAATCTTGCGACTCTCCCCACGAGCTCTCTCAACCGTAGAATCTGCCGATCGTAAAACCAAACCATTCATAAGTGCCTGCACTTCCCCATCAGCAATCAAATAACCCAGTAAATCCTCATCACTCAAAACATCGCGAAAACGTAGTTTCATTTTAAATAAGGCTGCAGATAAACCAAACTCAAAACAACGCTGAATTGCCGTCTCCTTATCACCCTCAGGATCTGCCAAAAAAAGCTCAGCAACAGAATCTTTGTATCCCTGCGAAACCAATTCCCGTAACTTCTCATCATCTAAAAATTCCTCAAAATACAAAAGATTGTTCGCAAGCATACGTCGGCGACTTGTATTCGGCCACCACACATTAAAAATCTCCTCACGGGAAACCGAATCTGAAAATAACTCGGCGTTATGAAGTAATCTTTCTTGTACACGATCTCCACCGACTTCCAACAACCACAAACCATTCTCACGACCAAATGGCATGTTAAATCGCGAAATACCATTTTTTATATATTGCTCCAAACCATGCTTTCGCAAAAACGTAATAATTTCAGAATGAGGAACTGCAAACGATTCCATGTTCTCCCATAATATACTCACAAAAACATCTTTGTCTCTATCGGTTCTGCCATCTTGTGTAACCCAATAAGCATACAACGCCTGCAACTTATCCATTCCCAAATTCTGAAACTTATGATCAAGCTGACCATCAAATATCTCAAGCACCGTCCCCCCGCCGGCAAGCATTTTTGTAGCTACAGCGTCATGAAGTTTTGGATCAATATTTTGAATGTCGTAAGCAATAGAACGAACTTCATCGTGCTCAATAATCGAATCCACTAACTTCATAACATCGATCTCAGGATATCGATCAAGAACACGAAGAATCCAATGCGCTTCCTTGGTCTGCATCAATTCCTCTAACGCTTCATCAACTGTGATACCTTGAAATGCCCGAATATTCTCAATCGCTCCCACAGTACGTGGATCTTTGCACGCAAGCATGCGTGTAAACAACGCAGGATGAAGCGATGGATCAACCTCTCTTAAAACCTCCGGGAAATCATGAAATTTCTCACCCTTAAATTCCTCGACTGCTTCGTCGAGGTTGGTAATTACATCTGTTTCTTGAGCTTCGGGTTGCACCTTCGGCTCAACTAGTGGCTTGTCGGACGGATTGTCCATATCCTCTCCTTGTCATCCCGGCGAAGGCCGGGATCCATGTTGATAGATTGCTTCGTCGTACCTCCTCGCAATGACAGTTGATGAAAATCAGTGGAAAATTACAAAATCACACTCTGCTTCACTTCTTCCTCCTTTTTTTCTAACACATAAATATCCGCGCCATAATCATCCACACCAACTAATTTCCCCTGCCCTGAAACTATCAATTCCAAATCCTTACACGCAAAACATCCATCGCTTTTACACTTAAATGCTTTTATTTGGCGAGCTAATTTTATGTCACGCGCAACTTTCAAAACTTTTTCTCTTGATTCTTCTGATGGCGGCAATACTTGTTCAATTGGTTCATCATGATGTGCAACATACCAATACGAAGCACCAGCCACCGGCCATTCCTGACAATTCTCAACTAACAATCGATAAATCGGCAACTGCAACGAATCCTTCGACTCCTCATTCTTCCCCGTCTTAAAATCAATAATATGCACAGATTTCGATTCCGCATCATATTCCAACCAATCAATTAATCCACACAAAATAATATTATCTTCTTCGCTCAACCAAAAATACGGTAAATCCATTTGGATTTTCACCGCTAATCGAGAAAGCGGACCTGGATGTTGCATCACTCGTCGCAACATATCTTGCCCACGCTTTTTATAATTTAACTCTTGTTCATCACTCGCAAATCCACCCTTCTCACCCTCAAATTTTTTCCACACCACATCAAACTTCTCGATCAATGAATCACGAAAACGATCAGTTTTCGGCAACACACTCAAACTTTCTAAAACCTCATGCACCGCTCCACCCAACGCCAACGCCGGAGACATCAATTTAACCTTATGCCCCGTTCGAGTATCTTTATATACATTCTTCAAATAATACGCACGCGGACATTTCAAAAAATCTGAAATCGATGAATGTGAAACCCACGTTGCACTAAATTTATCTTTTTTCATAAAAACCTGTTAGTGTCCATGTGCTCCGATCGACTGACCAACAAAATAAAGCAAAGCGATTCCCAACACAATTAAAATCAAATGCACGACGGAATGATTAATTCGATTTTCATGATGCAACTCTGGAATCAAATCTGACAACGCAATATACAACAACCCACCAGCCGCAATCGGTAACAACATTTCCGCCAATCCCTCAACCCGATTATGAAACACAATCACCAGCACCGCACCCAACACACTCCCCAATTCTGAAATTATACTCCAAAACAAAACACGAGCTTTTTTCATCCCAGATGCGATCATCACAGAAAAATCACCAATCTCTTGCGGAAGTTCATGCGCAATCTCTGCAATCGCAGCAGAAATCCCCACAGGAATCGAAACTAAAAATGCACTTGCAACCAAAACCCCATCCAAAAAATTGTGGATAAAATCTCCTACAATCACCAAACTCGTTGCTGAATGCAATCGAGTTGTATCACACACACCACCCTTACGATCAATTCCATGCTTATGACAATGCTGAATCACCAAAACTTTCTCAACCACAAAGAACACGAAAATCCCCAGCAGTATCAAAAGTGATGCCTTGTGTGGATCATGCAATTCAAACGATTCCGGCAACAAATCAAAAAATACAGCTCCTAACATCGCACCAACAGCAAATGACAAAAAGTAATGCGCAACCTTCTTCACCAGATCAGATTTCCACAACAACAAAAGTGCGCCCAAAAAACCCAGCACGCCGGCCGCTGAAACGACTAAAATAATAATGAGATTGATACTCATAGAACTATATTTTAGCGAATATCAAATATTTGAGCAAACAAAAAACCTCCATGCATCCGAGGTTTTTTGATCCCTTCTTATTTTTTTGCAGGCATAATTGAGTGCCATGCAAATCCGTAAATCCAAGCCCACAAATAAACCTGTACTGCACCGAAGAAAAAACTCTGAGAGTCCATTCCTTCAAATCCGATGAATGAAAGTTTCATCAGACTCATGTGTAGCGCCGGCTCAGCTGAATTGATAAATCCCCAAAAAAAGCACAATGTAAAGACTGCCACAAAAAACAGACCTAGCCTATGTACACTGTATGAATGATGATTTCGTTTTGATTTTGATTTTTTCGCCATGTTTTTCACCTCCTTTCGACGTAGAATCTATGTGAAGTTTATTTAGCACTCCACCATTCTTTTGCTTTTGATGGCATTCCCATCAAGTACAATAATGCAAGCGGTGCACCCCAATTCGCCCATCTCTCAACAAAATCCCACCAATCTCCTCCAGTAAGCGGACGAACGAGCGCTGTCCACAATCCCCATAGCGCAGCCCACAAAACGACCGCACGAATTGGCTTGAGCAAAACGATAAGGGCGACAAGGATATCCATATATCCCACATATACGAGCAACTGTGTTGCTGTCGCAAGATCGACATTCAACATTTGTTGCATCCACCCAATCCACTGCTCTTTACCTTGAATCGCGAACACACCGTGTCCGATAAATTCTCCGGCAACTGCGATGCGCAATACCCACATCGCCATACTTGTATTTGGTTTCTTCATACCAATACTTATTTAATTAGTTTTTCATTATAACATAAAAAACGATAAATATCTCGCTCAACAAAAAAGTCATCCCGGCGTAGGCCGGGATCCATGCTGTTTAGCAAGATGGATCCCGGCCTACGCCGGGATGACATGTATTACTACCAATCAAGAGTACCACCTGTCTGATATTCAGTCACTCGTGTTTCAAAAAAGTTTTTTTCTTTCGATAAATCAATTGCCTCACTCATCCATGGAAATGGATTTGTCACATTAAACTGCAACGGTAATCCAACACGCGACAACCGACGATCAGCAATATATTCAATATATTGTTTAAATCCATCAGCATTCATTCCAAAAATCCCCTTCGGAAAAACCGTTTGTGCATATGTGTATTCAAGCGTTGCAGCTTCACGAACTAAATTCACAATATGTTGTTGAAATTCCGGCGTCCACAATTCTGGTTGTTCTTCTTTAATCGTATTAATCATGTTAATGCCAAAATTGAGATGCTGAGATTCGTCTCGCATGATGTATTGAATCTGCTCGGCCGATCCCATCATTTTATTCTGACGCTGAAATCCAAACATCACCGCAAACGATGAATAAAAGAAAATCCCTTCCAAAATCAACGCGAATACACACATGTTCTCCAAAAATTTCTGATCATTCTCAAATGTGCCTGTTTTAAATTCTGGATTGAAAATTCCTTCATTAAAGGTCAAAACAAACGACGCCTTATTATAAATCGCATCAACTTCACGATACATATTAAAGATTTTCCCTTCATCCAACGCCAACGATTCCACAATATACTGATATGCATGCGTATGAATCGCCTCTTCATATGATTGTCGCAACATATACATCCTACATTCCGGCGATGAAATATGTTTATAAAACGCAATCACAATATTATTCGCTGCAATCGAATCAGCAGTCGTAAAAAACCCTAACACTGTTTCAAATGCCTTTTTCTCCTCTGGCGTCAAAAACGTCGGTGATTTCCAATGCTCAATATCACGCTGCATAGAAATCTCCGTTGGTAACCAATGATTTGCATTCCCCGCATTATACGCATCCCACGCAAACGTATGTTTCATGGGATATAACTGCATCACATCAGCATCTTCGCCGTTGATAATACGACGTTTGTTGATGTCGACTGGTTCGTTCGTTTTTGTTATTGGCATATTTCCATTGTCATCCCGAGCGCCCCATTGTCATCCCGAGCGCAGTCGAGGGATCCCTTATTAAATCAAAACTCAAAGCTAAAAATTAAAAACCACAATTCAAAATTCAAAACTACATCACCACTTCCTTTTCTTTTTGATATTCATAGTCAAAAAAATTCTTTCCAGTTCTGTAAGCTTCGATATATGATTCAATAGTATGAAATAGAGGACGAGGTAAATCATCAATATCATACCACGCCCAACTCTCACAACGATCTGGTTCACACACACGAACTTCCCCAGACTTCCATTCACACATCAATCCAATATCAACGTAATGCTTGGGCGCATATTGCACCAAATTCATCACTCGCAAAAAACGCACATTCTGAATCTCAATCCCAGCCTCTTCCATAACCTCTCTTTTTGCACATTGTTCAAAACTCTCCATATATTCCATATGCCCTCCTGGCCATGCATACTGTCCTTCACCATGAGCACCACGTCGTTTGCCCAACAAAACTTTTCCTTCTTTCATCACCATAACTCCCAATCCTACTTTTGGTCTTTGTATTTCCATATAGATTGCTTCGTCGTTCCTCCTCGCAATGACAGTTGATTGAGCATTGCAAAACGCGAAAATTTTTAATCTTAAATCTGTGTTTTTGATTTTTGATGTTACATTTTTAATTTTGCATCCTCACGAGATCCTTCGACAAGCTCAGGATGACGCGTTGGTGCTACTGGCATGCTTCACAATCCGGATCTTCGATGCGACACAGCTTAATTTCTCCAGCAGGAACCTTTTCTTCTGTAAGATTTCCTTGTGATGCGGCTGTTTCAACAGCGACTGGAGCAGAAACTGCATCTTTCGCTGCAACACCAGTCGACCGCTTATGCGTATCACCAAACTGCTGTGTCGCGACAGTAGACTTCTCAACCTGTGAAACCGCAAGAGTTCGCAAATAATATGTCGTCTTCAAACCAAGCTTCCACGCATACAAATACAAATCCGAAATATCCTTTCCAGATTTCCCTGCATAAAACACATTCATAGATTGCGATTGATCAATCCATTTCCCACGTCGCGCAGCCGCACGCATCAACCATCGCGCATCAATCTCAAACACTTCTTTATATTTCTCACGCACATTTTCTGGAATCTCTGTAATCTTTGCAATCGATCCATCATTATATTTCAATTTCCCCAACATCTCATCATCCCATAAATTCAGTGCTTTCAATTCTTTCACCAACATTTTATTCACCACCGTGAAATCACCAGAAGCATTCGACTTCACATAAATATTTTTATAGATCGGCTCAATCGTCGGCGTACATCCAGAAATATTTGCAATCGTCGCGGTCGGTGCCACAGCCAAACAATTTGAATTACGCAATCCATATTGAGCGACACTCGCACGAACCGGCGCCCAATCCATCTGCCCCTCACGAGGTGTATCAATCGCAACCCCACGCTCCGCCTCCAACAAATCAACCGTATCAACCGGGAAAATCCCACGATCCCATTTCGAACCCTCAAATGTTGAATACGCTCCCCGCTCCTGCGCCAATTGAGACGAAGCCAAAAACGCATAGTACGAAATTATCTCTTCAGATCGATCAGCAAACTGCACACACTCCTCACTATCAAAATTAATATTCATCTGATACAACGCATCCTGAAATCCCATCACACCCATCCCCACCGGACGATGCCGCATATTCGAATATTTCGCTTCCTTCGTCGGATAAAAATTCGCATCAACCACATTATCCAACATGCGCATTCCCGTCGTAACCGTCGCGCGAATTTTATCCTCATCCAAAACCCCATCCTTAATATGACGAGACAAATTTACACTCCCCAAATTACACACAGCCGTTTCATCCGCCGAAGTATTCAACGTAATTTCCGTACACAAATTTGATGAATGCACCACACCCACATGATCCTGCGGTGAACGAATATTTGATGGATCCTTAAATGTCACCCACGGATGCCCTGTCTCAAACAACATCGTCAACATCTTCTTCCACAATTCCTTCGCTGGCATAATCTTAAACAACGCCAACTCCCCTGCCGCAGCCTTTTCCTCATATGTAATATATTTCTCCTCAAATTCCTTTCCGTAAATATGATGCAATTCAGGAACTTCTTCAGGAGAAAATAATGTCCACTGACCATCCTCTTGCACACGCTTCATAAACAAATCCGGAATCCACGCAGCTGTATTCATGTCATGCGTACGTCGACGCTCATCTCCGGTATTTTTTCGCAACTCAATAAAATCTTCAAAATCAATATGCCAATTTTCCATGTATGCACACGTTGCACCACGACGACGTCCTGAACGATTAATCGCCACAGTCGTATCATTTGCAATCTTCAAAA
Source organism: uncultured Gammaproteobacteria bacterium (assembly GCA_964536205.1). Lineage (GTDB taxonomy): Bacteria > Patescibacteriota > Patescibacteriia > Magasanikbacterales. The sequence goes on along the minus strand of CAZHVT010000003.1, from coordinate 19,399 downwards.
ATGGAACTGTTCCTTGAGACTCAACTCCCGTTCCTTTAATGAGAGCTCCTGTTCCACGCAAATTCGTCCAATCATTTCCAATCCCTCCAGACCATTTCGATAATTGCGCATTATCTCCAAGACATTTAAAAATATGATCGAGAGAATCTTCAATCGTCGTCAAATAACAACTTGAAAGTTGTGGATGCGCCGTTCCTGCATGAAATAACGTCGGTGTAGAAGGCACGAATAACAACTGCGACATATTCTCATAAAATTCAACCGCGCGCGCATCACGTTGTGCTGCTGGTTCATTAATCGCCAACCCCATCGCTACACGCATCCAAAAAATCTGTGGTGTTTCCAATTTCTCACCTGTCACCGGATTTTGAATGAAATATCGATCCGCCAACGTCTGCACACCCAAATATTCGAACAATTCATTACGGGAAAAATCAATCTTCGTCGAAAGATATCCTAAATCGAACAACAACATACGTGGATCGAGTTTTCCAATCTGCGCGCCTTTATGAATTGATTCAGCAAATGCACGACGCAACTGCTCATCCAAATTGCTAAATTCAATCTTCTCAATCCCCACAACATTCTTATACAATCGATTCAAAAGAATGCGTGATGCAACTTTTGAATATGCAGGATCTCGCTCAATCGATGATCGCGCCACCATCACTAAAGCGCGCTCAATATCTGCAGCCTTAATATCATCATACAACTCACTGCGACATTGCTGCGCAAGCGCTTTCACATCAACACTATCCTCATAGCCTTGAGCTGAATGAGACAAACTTGCAATCAACTTCTCCATCGAAAACAATTCTCGCTTGCCATTTCGTTTTGTAATATACAAACCCTCTTCCTCAATTTTCTTGATAACCTCTTCTACTTTTTCCTCTCGCTGTTTCTGATGCTCGTATCGATAAATAATATATGCCTTAGCAACGCGAAAATGACCATGCTCCATGAGCACTTGCTCAACAATATTTTGAACATCCTCAACACTCGGCGTACGATCTACAAAATTCGCATTCAACAACTTCACCACCTCGGAAGCCAACTCACGCAAACCCTTATCATCTGCACCGCCAGTCTCATGCACAAAAGCCTTGCGCATTGCCTCATGCAATTTCTCTGGTTCAAAATCTACAATCTCTCCGCTGCGCTTTCGTACTGATTTGATGTTCGTGCTGTACATAAAGATTACCGAGGCTAAGACAACAGACTTCTTAGCGCTCCTCCAAACGCATGATCCGCATCTTGCTCCCCCTTAAGTAAGTAGTGATTTATTTTGTGAAACTAGATGTGGGGGTCAAATGTAATTTTGATCACAACATCTAGTAATTCACAACTCAACTCAATTCCAAATAGATTATACCACACTCACAAAACAACACTTATCCCCCATCCGTGGATAACAACATAAATGAAAAATTAGCTTGACAAATCCATCTATATGTAGTACTATATGAGCACAACTGAATAAGACGTATCAAGAGTGCGAAGGTGTTAAGGGAATTGGCCCAAAACTTCGCCCGCAACCTATTAAATTAGGTGCGAAATCCAACCCTTCTGGCGAAAGCTGGATCCGGGGAATATGCGAATAACTCTGATACGTCGCCCACAAGGCGATTTTTCTCATATATCGGCCTGTAGTCGGCGACGTATCCCAACCATTCGCGCTTCCCCAGCGCGATTTTTTGAAACTGTAAAAATTACGGCTTCTTGAGATTGTCAAAAACCATGTACCAAAACTCAACAACACTGGAGGCATCATGAGTTACGACAGATGGACTGAAAACGAAAGACGAACTCTATTCAACTACCTTCTCGAATCTGGAAACGGTCTTGCGGGGGCTCAAATTCAGCAAGAACATGCGCAAAGACATGTGCTCGCCGGACGCAAACATGGTGAACAAATCTCGCCAATCCGATACCCCAACGCAACTGCCGATCTAAGACTAGCGAACCTGCCAAAAATTCCAGATCGCCTACCATAGAACATTCCGAGTGAGTACGCTCACTCGGGACATTTCACCTGATATTGAATATCAATGTCAGATAAAATGTTCATTTCAAAACACAAATATAAGGGACGCCACAATGTCTAACAGGAACAAGCAAGAACAACGCAAGGTCATAAAAAAATGCCAATACTGCAATGACAGATCAGTCGAAACCTCGTTATTCTATCGCTGCATGTATGGTGGATGGAAAGTTATGGACATCACGTGCGATTCGGAAAACGAACCGTGGCATATCAAACTTGTACGTGAATGCGAAAAACTCAACAAAAAACTAAGTTGGCTGAATAGCATCATATCTGGAAAAAAAGGCTTGATAGATGATCCTATTCAACCATCCTCAATCAAACACGAGCTTCGTCGTGAAACGGGAAGTTTAGAAGCGCAAGAACGAAAGGCTAAAAACAACTTGGATAGACTACAAAGAGAAGCACGAGAAAAAGTAAAAAATAGATCACAAAAAAAACAAGAATTGGGAGAAGAAGATGAACGAGAAAAACAAAGGCTTTCTGACCAGTGCAATTGACTTGATCAAAAACGCAGGATGCTCTAACAAAGAAATTCTTGCGTGTGTGCACGCACATCTCGATAAAAAAAAGGATGGTGAAGAGGATAAAAAACAACATCCCGCATCATCCAAAGTTTCCGACGGAAGCCCATACCGAGGTGATGAAGGATACAGAATTACCTTGCCCAGAAATGTCGAAGAAAATCACGTCAGATATCAAGGAGGTATGCCATAAACGTTAGTCACGATCATACAAGGATAAAAAATAGATGACTGCGAAGTTAATGAAAAAACTAACTGAATGGCTCAAAGATCATGTGAGAAAAAGACACATCCACCCTCAATTGCTTTTTTTCGAGTAACAACAAAAGACCACAAAGGAAAAAAGATGGCAAAAAGACTCATCAATAACGAGTACAGCAGTCACTATCGACGAGAAATCAGAGAACTCCTCGAGAAGCTAATCGAACTAGGACACGAAATCGAGTGGATCAGAGATTATCTCAACAAGTGGCTCGACCACCGCAAAGCAGAACAAGACAAGGCAATCGCCAAAGCCGCTCAATAAAAAATCCCCGAACCTACGGGTTCGGGCGTTTCACCTGATAATGAAGTTCATTGTCAGATAAAACGTTCATTACAAAACAACTCACACGCAGAAGCGATCTTACATCCATATTTCAGACTCTTCAGATAACAAGAAGCTGTAAAGAGGCATATACATGTACTCAACAAAATCATGGACGCCAATACTAGACACCCTCATTCAAAGTCACAGAATCTACTGTAAGACACACGACACGATGAAATCATCTAGAGACAATCGTCTAGAAACATCGCTCAGGCACTGCTGCGCCATGATAAACGACCACTTACTCGGCATGCTTCAGGTCATAAAAAGGATTGCCCCCTCCACATACCCAGAACCAAAGAAACAAATCGTAGAACTCATGGACTTTCTTCTGAATTCACCACATAACACAAGAGACACGAATGCGTTTAAAGATGAACATTTGCAGGTATTCAGGGATCTGAAAGCAGTTTTAACACAGATAGACCGCAAAGCACCATCGTGGGACATCATCATCTACGAGATCGAAAACGAACACAAAAAATTCCTTGCAATCTATAAGCACAATCCACAACCAAGCAATGAAGATCGCAAACAAGGAAACTTCCATTCCAATTTCGTATCAGGTGCATTGTGCGTAATCGGCGCAATCGCCCAAGAAATACCTCCCAGCACAGGCTTATTGATTGCTGGTAAGTTACTCCACGTGTTTTCAGGCATGCACGGGCAAACAGTGAAAAGCGACGCTGTGGAATGGAAAACGTATATGCACGTCGTACACAACACCCTCGATGAACTTATGAAGCAAGTAGAAGTGAGTTAAAACAATCCCCGAACAACAGGTTCGGGCGTTTCACCTGATAATGAAGTTCATTGTCAGATAAAACGATCATTACAAAGATATCATAAGCGAACAACGCAACTCTTTAGACACGCCGAATTCTTTCGATAAAAACACAGGAGAGAAACATGAGTGAAAATCAAACCATTCTACTGGGACAATACAAGTACTGTCATATCGAAAACCTCAACACAGGAAAAAAACATCTCGTTGAAGGACCTGGTAGGACACACCTGGAAGGTCATGAAAAAATCGATGGAGATATCAAAAACAAAATTCGGTTGCATGAAGGAAAATGGGTGTGCATTCATAACCCATACGATGCTCAAGCAGGCACAATCCGCGAAGGAGAGGAAGAGATTCGCATCGGACCAGTAGTGTTTTCACTGCATCCAGGCGAAGAGCACAGCGGTATTAAAAATGAGTACATTCTTACTGATGATGACGCGCTTCTTCTTAAAGCACGCCGGGAAGTTCCGGATCCGCGAGACGAAAACGAAACACTCGCAATCGGAAAAGAGATTCTGCTCAAAGGCCCTTGTCGATACATTCCGCATCGACACATCCAAGTTCTAGAAGAGCGCCGATCCAAAGCACTTGCAGAGGATCAAGGGGTATATGTGCAAAATCACGACACAGGCAAAGTTCGTCTGGTTCGTGGTGAAACCGACCTGATTTTGGATCACAATGAAAGTTTGTGGAATAAAAACCTCACTACAGAAGAAAGTGAGGCGCTCGGATACGAAGAGCAAGAGGTCGACGATGAATCTCGCGTACTTGCTGCACAACCACGATTGCGCAGAAGAGAAAGCGATGCAGTCATCATTGAGCTAGAGGATAACGAAGCGATCTACATTTACGACGATGATGATTCTCGTGTTGTATTTGGAGCAAAAACCGTTTTCCTTCAGCCACACGAGCGGCCCAAAGTGTTGTTCATTTCTGGCAATGTTCCTGTTAGACCAAATGTCTTGCGTATCGCAAAACTTGGACTAGGTCCAGATTTCATTCGCGACAGACTATCGGTGCGAACCAGAGATAATGCAACACTGGATTTGGATGTAACATTCCGCTGGCGTTTCATCGTCGACAAAGAAAATCCAAAGAAACTCTTTGCACTCAAAGATTTCGTCGGATTCACAGCACAAACGCTTTCCTCAGAAATTCGCGAAGCTGCAGCACAACACACATTCGATGAGTTCCACTCAAAAGCTGGAGAAGTCATCAAGAATACGGTGTTTGGCGACAAGACCTCTCGCCTATTTGATGAAAATGGATTGGAAATTTTCGGAGTCGATGTTGAAGGCATCACCCCAGAAGATCCAGAAATTCGTGAACGTCTTGCTACAGCTATTAAAACAAACGTGGATATTTACACCGCGCGGGTTCAGCAAGAAGCACGACTCGATTCAGAACGCCGATTGATTGAAGGCCAAGCAAAAAATGAGGAAGCACGCAAAGCACTCATTGAGCTGCAGATCGCAAATAATCACAAACAGCAAATCGAAGCTGCAAAAACCGAAGCAGAAGCTTTGAAAACACAAGCCGCTGCAGAGGCAGAAGCGATCACACTCAAAGCACAAGCACAACGACAAGCCGAAGAAGAACGGCTCAAGGCGATCACCAAAACCCTTGCAGGAAATGGCGGCAAAGAATACATCGCTTTGGAGCAAGCGAAATTCGGACAAAACGCCAAAAAAGTTCTAGTCGTTCCAACCGACTCCCAACTCCGCCTCAACTTCGGACAACTAATTCCGGAAATCGAAGAAAACGAAGCTTCATAACATCATCCGAGCGAGTACGCTCGCTCGGGACTTTTTATCTGATGTGGAAACATCAACATCAGATAATTGGTCCTTACAAGGAAGTAACATGAAGAAAGAACTCCATTGTCCGGCATGTCGAGGTGAAATCACCTTCTCGGAAGACAAAATCCCACATTGGATATGGGAACACTTCAACATCACACGTCACTCCTACACGTCAAACTTCTGTCCGCTGTTGAGGAAAGAACCCGGATTACACACGCACACACACATCACCAGAGCCATCAACAGACTCAACGATTTTCTCAACACGAATCACGCGAGCATGAGATTTGCTTCTCACCAGCGACAAAGAGAGTGCTCAGCATCACTGAAAAGCGCCCGCGTGCAAGTATCACAACTACAAAAGCTGCAAGCTGAATGGCGTGAGAATGGATGGACAGACAATCCCCCACCAGTAACCAATCCAGCGCACTACCGACTACCAGAAAATGCCGCAGAGGATGAGGATTTCATTGATATTCCGTGCCGATACTGCCGCGACACACTGTATACTCAACAATTTAAAAATAACACTTCAGAAACATTCTGGAAAATCTGTCACTTCTGCACACAAAAAAATACCAGACGCAGAAAACAAACCTTATCCGAACGAGCGCAGGCAGCAATACCAGATATCACACAACACATACAAGAGGCATCTACGAAACGAGATGATGCAAGAACACAAATCTATGCATCTTCGCGCAGTGAACCATATCTGTGGAGCAGATATAACCAAGAGCACAATAAAGTAGAACAGCTCACGTGGATCGCACATAGACTGTCGCTACTCATAAAACAAAACGAATAGAAAATAACACAGCAATCCGAGCGGGTATGCTCGCTCGGAACTTGTTATCTGATGTGGAGACATCAACATCAGATAGTGAGTGAGATCTTTTACAATCAGGGGTGAAGCATGTTAGTCCCAAAAAAAATTCCTTTCCTCAAAAGAAAAAGTAGCACATCAATTACGAAAAAGCGCATTAGTTGCCCATACTGTTGTGCAGATGCATTTGAATGCAGAGGCTTACAAGACGGTTGGGAAAAACCAAATCTCAATCACTGGATCGAATGTGTTAATGAATTTCAGCCATGGCATGACGAATTAAAAATCAAAATCACGCAATTGAAAAAAGAAGTCAAGGAGCTGACCACGCAGATGAGAGAGGAAGGGCGAAAGTTAGGACCCGGAACGCCTTCACAAACATACTTGCGAATCATCGGAACGCTTGGACGAAAAATCGAACACAAGAAAAATGAGATAGAAAGAATTCAGCGTGATCCAGAACGAATACATCCGCAACTAAAGTTCTTTGAGTAAATGACCGAGCGAGTACGCTCGCTCGGGACTTTTTATCTGATGTGGAAACATCAACATCA
>CAZHVT010000003.1:0-12170 GCA_964536205.1 uncultured Gammaproteobacteria bacterium | reverse complement strand
GATAATTGGTACAAACCAATCGATCATTAAAAATCTTGACGGATCTAAGTTCTGGATTTTGGGATAGAAAAAACTGGAAACACCCAGGAGGAAACATGTACACCGAACAATCGTGGAAAGCAATTCTCGGCGCACTGAACCTCATAAACGACACGTTTTGCGCCACCTTACTGACCCACGCAACACCTGGAGTTCCAACACATCTTCAAGATTCGCTATTTCATATCTGCGAATTCATAAATCGTGAAACAAGAGGTATGAAAACGATTATCAGTATCATTGCACGTGATACAGATGAAGAAATCAAAAATGCAGCGTCAAACGGAACGCTTTCATTGATACAACTGACTCAATATGCACATGGCGACAACACCATCAAGCAAAAACGAGTACAACTGCTTGTTGATATGCGAAGAGAAATCGTACGACCTGATGCTTCTAAAATATCCTGGGAAAAAGCACTTCACATCATGATTGATGAAAGTGAGAAGCTCATCCGAAGTTATCCAGCAACAGGATCACCCAAACGTCACCACATTCGAAAAGCAAACGTACACAGCCATCTCATAGCAGGCATGCTGTGTATCATCACCATCTGTTTTGATGACATACCTAACAACATGAAACAGATAATTTTCGATACGGTACATCGCATCTGGAAAAGAACACTGCGAATGCTCAATCATCACACCAATATTGAGTGGAAGTCTTTTGCCCAGCTACTCCATGGCACAGTCGAGATACTCACAGAGAAAAAAAGTGAGGGGACATAATGCACTGCGAAACATTCGAACAATCTCTTGCCGATAGTTTGGGATTAGAGATATTTTGCAACTTAGAGCATGCTCACAAACGACTGGTTTTTGACGACTTACTCAGACCTTCCTGGAAAATGAAAGAATTCACATCAGAAAAGGAATATACACAATGGATTGAGATGCAACTCACCGAGCGGGTCAACTTATTGAAACAATTTGCTCCAAAAATGGAAGAGCACCGGCTGAAATATCGCATACACAATCTAGAACGCGAACTCGGCAGATGGGGTAAATGCAGAGCGAAAGATAAAAAAAATTACCGCATGGTCGTCAAAATAATCAAAGATGTGATCGCGTGGCTGAAAGAGCATATCGAAGCAAGACACCTACATCCACAATTGATGTATTTTCGCTAAGTCAACCAAACCGAGCGGGCACGCTCGCTCGGGACTTTTTATCTGATGTTGAAACGTCAACATCAGATAATTGGTTAAAACCATATCGCTCATTACAAGGAGAAAGCATGCCACTGGTAAAACCTGGCTATATCTTTCCCATGGCACAAGAAGCTGCCACAATTCTACCTGCCGCAGCAACAATCGCAAAAACTGGAGGCGTTCTGAGAAGAACACGAGGTCCATTCCCCTTTCAAGAAGGTCACGCGATCATCTCGGGAGTAGGAAAAGTCAACGCTGCCATAGCAGCGCAGAAACTCCTTGATGCACAATGTAATCGAATCATTGTCATCGGAACAGGAGCTGCTCTGGATCCAACAATCGAAAAAGGCTCATTCATCACCGTACAATATGCTCGATATCACGATGTCAATGTCGAACCTCTCGGATTTGCAGCAGGTGACATTCCATTTGATGAGCAGTCTGTATTCAAAACGGAAGTCAATCTCACACTCGCTCTGGAACACGCGTGTATCCAACTCAAAAAACCAGTGATACACAAAAAGGAAATCCTGACCGGAGATCAATTCATTGCAGATGAAAAGAAGCTGCAATGGTTGAGCGATACATTCCCAAACGCTGCATGCATCGACATGGAAGCCGCTGCAGTAGGACACGTCCTGCGATACAGTAACATTCCATGGGCTGTTATTCGATTCATCACTGATCACGCAAACGCAGATTCAGCAGATGATTTCAGCACACAGCTGCGAACAACTGCACCACATCACATCGCATCGCTCGTGCAGGAAATCAACCTGACGCTGGCAATCCCTGAACTCATCCTCGATATAGGTGAAGAGCGTCGACACGGATATCAAGAATGATCAACTCAAAACACAGAAACAAAATAATTCGAGAAACGAATATTCCAATCGAGGAAAAGATTCACGGAATTCTCGTAAAAGGACGCATAGTGAAAGGCGGCCTCCGACGAGAAATTTTCCGTGTCATACTCGAGTATCCTGAAACACACAGAGGAAAATACGTTGAAATCTTTTGTTTTGCACACGGCATGACAGGATTTCAAGGATTTGATCACAATGGTCAGATAACTTCCCGTGGACTCGATAGAGCACGTGACATTCTCAAACTGGTCTACGAACACGAACAACACAGAGATCCAAATCCATACCAATTTTTTCCAGAAGACAGGCAATATTGCTAAATATCCGAGCGAGTACGCTCGCTCGGGACTTTTTGTCTGATGTGGAAACATCAACATCAGATAATTGGTTAGATCCTTCACAATCAAGAGGTGAACATGCGAGATATTCAACGACTCAACCGCGAAGAAGCACAGGCATTTGCACGAGCAATTCAAGGATTCAAAGGCCGCGGTTTCACTGACGAGCAAATTCTGCATTTCGTGCGCAATCAACTGGATCCAAAAAGAGGAGTGGTGATTCACGGATCGCTCGGTCGTGGACATAAAGCCCCAGCAAAACCAACTTCTTAGGTGAAACATGTATAAAGCAGGCTTTACTCCAAGAGAACACAAAGAACAAGAACGAAAAAGAATCGTGAGAGAAGTCGAGGAAGCTGAACGACGTGCTCGGTACGCATCACGTAAATTTGAAGCTGCACTCAGAAAACTCGAGGCGTCCCCACACCATCACAAGAATGATCCTTTCGGTAAAAGGAGATAATGGTGAACAACCACGCAAGTGATGTCACAATCAAAAATTGGCCACGAAGCAAAACCGTACGAGACGCCATAAAGGCAAAACAAGCTTTCGCATTTCCGACAGATCAGGCATGCGAAAAACTCATTCAGGGATTCCTCATACACATCAACATGCGCGTATCTCGAATGGTTAATCGGCACAAGCACTACCTCGTTGTACAAAGCCGCGATCTGATGAATTTCTGTTATAAAGCATTCGTTGATCCAAATTCACTGATAATGAATGACCCAATAGACGAAACAAACATTCTGATTGTCACGTCATGGAATCACACATCACACGGAACAAACCCACCACTGAAACAAACTGAGCTACATCCACAAGAAAAATTCTTTCACTAGGAGACGGGCTGAGGGAAAAATCGAACCGCTCTACGGAGCGGTTTTTTAATCTTGACAAAATCAAAAAGTGACGATATGATTATATAGTTCACGCGAAAAGCTCGACACAGGGGATTTGTCATGAGCACTGCATTTGAGGTCAATTACAAAGGTTCGCATCGTGCGCACTGGGACAGAATTATCAAGCGCGGAGTTGCAAACGAAGAAGCAAATAGAAAACTCCGTGTTCTTCAAATGGTGGGAATGAGCTTATTCGATGATATTTTCGAAAAAGCAGAATCCGGAAGATACTCACTTGCCGATCGATCAGAAATCAATGTCAGTACAATCGGACATATGATTGAAAAAACAATCGGCATACGAGTTGAGTATATAACACTCGTTTCAACCCAAAAAGAATCTCACATGCCATTAGGCAAAAGCTTCCCAACTCTACTTCTCGAACAAATCGAGCGAAAGAAAAAAAGTAGATTACTGAACGATCCATTTGCAAAAGAACTTTTCAAACATGCATACATCGGAATCGAACCACCAAACTTCGGATGGCTCTATGATGAATGCATGCACACACTTCTATTCACACTGATCTATTCATTCTACGCAGCAGGATCCGGATGCATTGGCACAAAATCCGAAACCCAAGCTTTGCGAGAATGCCTTACCCGCTGCATCCCCATCGGACAGCACGCAAAAAATCTAACCACATGGTTTGTAGCATGTGCATAAGTGAAATCCCGTAAGCGGGATTTTTTATTTTCAAGTTATACACAGAAACTCGAAAAAAAACCAAAAATATGTTAGGATGGAAATAACTAGTGAAGCATAGGCTTCTCAAGAAGGGAGGTGTCATACATGAAAAAAATGAGTCAATTAGACATGCTGGGATGGGCGCTGCTCGTCATCGGTGGTTTGAACTGGGGATTAGTAGGTTTCTTTGAATATAACCTCGTAGATTCTCTTATTGGAGAAGGATCAAGCGCATCGCGTGTTGTGTACGCGGCAGTAGGTCTCGCAGCTCTTTGGGCACTCGCTCAATGCAGTTCATGCAAGAAAAAATAATGATCGACTATACTAAAAAGAGATTCTCAACCAGAGAATCTCTTTTTTATGTTATAGTACACTCATGAAAAAAAGTGAAATAAAAAACTTCCAAAACACAATTTTAGACCATTACAAAAAATATGGTCGATCATTTGCATGGCGTGAAACTGATGATCCATATGCAATCGTTGTTTCAGAAATCATGCTGCAACAAACACAAGCCAAAAGAGTCATCACAAAATTTGACGAATGGATGCAAACATTTCCAAACTGGCAATCACTAGCGAATACCTCACTACAAGATGTGCTCAAAGTCTGGCAAGGAATGGGTTATAATCGTCGCGCAAAAGCGCTGCGAGATATCGCACATATAGTTATCGATAATCACGACGGAAAACTCCCTCGCGATCCAGAAACACTTAAAACATTTCCTTGGATTGGCCCGCACACCGCTGGATCAATCTGCGCATTTGCATTTAACATGCCCACAATATTCATCGAAACAAACATTCGCGCCGTATACCTCCATCACTTTTTTAAAAACAAAACCGGAATTTCTGATACACAACTTGAGCCATTCATCACCGCGACCTTATATAAAAAAAATCCTCGACTCTGGTACAATGCATTAATGGATTACGGAACCAACATAAAAGCAGAACATAAAAATCCATCACAAAACAGCAAACATTATACAAAACAATCAAAATTCGAAGGTTCCGACCGGCAAATCCGTGGAGCAATATTAAGACACCTCACACAATCCCCTCTTACTGCACATCAATTAAGCCAAAAAATCACACCAAACAAAACACGTCTCAACACCATCATGAAACACTTGATAAAAGATGGTATGATTCACAAACAAGGCGAATCATACAGAATATGAAAACGCATTACGATAAACTTATTCGAGACAATATCCCCGAAATTTTAGTACAAAAAAACATTCAAGCTGAAATACGAACGCTCACTGACGACGAATTTGTAAATTATGTAAAAAAGAAGATTGTTGAAGAAGCGCAAGAAATTCAAGAAGCTCAATCCCACGAAGAAATACTAAAAGAGTGCGCAGACGTTGTAGAAGTGCTAGAATGCCTCATGAATATCCACAACCTTTCATGGGATGATATAAATCAAGCAAGATCCGAAAAAAACGGATCAAAGGGAGCATTTACTAAAAAATTACTGTTGATTAATACCATGTAACATATGTATAAAGAAATACGCTGGTCACCAGACATTTCTGTCGGTGATGTCACTATCGACGACCAACACAGACAATTACTAGATCAAATTAACAAACTACAAGTAGCAATAGTTTCTGATATAGCCAATGAGGTTGTAACTGACATCGTTGGATATCTGCAAAATTATATTTTGGAGCACCTGAATTACGAAGAAAGATACATGGAACAACACTCATATCCAGATCTAGAGAATCACAAAAAAATCCATCACGGTTTCATCGAAAAATACAAAGATTTACAAAATAAAATACTAACAGGAAAAAAAGAAACACTCGTAAAAGAAGTACAAGATTTCTTGGGTCAGTGGTGGATACAGCACATAAAAAAAGAAGATAAAAAATATTACGAATTCATCCGTGACAATAATATTCATCCCGAAGGTGAATCAAGGGACTTTCATAACAAACCTCAAAAATAATACTGTGTATATCACAAAAAATATGGCTATCGAATGGACACAAGCAATTTCAGTTGGGGACAAAACAATAGACGAACAACATAAAAAACTACTGACGCAAATAAATAAACTAATTGAAGCAATGAGCTCAGGCGCAGGCCCTGAAATAGTAGGTGACACCATCTCATATTTAAATGACTACATATACAATCACTTAAAATATGAAGAAATATACATGGAACGCCACAACTACCCAGAACTAGAAAACCACAAACAAATACACAAAGATTTCATTGAACAGTACAAAAATTTTGAACAAGAAATGCTGAAAGGCGCAAGTCCTCATCTATCAGTTAAAGTACAAAATTTCCTGGGCAATTGGTGGATCAATCACATTAGCACTGAAGACAAAAAATATTATCAATACATTGAAAACAACAATTCTCATCCACCAGACGAAAATGATGATTTTCACGAAACACAACAGGTGAGCACAACATCATTCACATAACATCTAGACAAAGTAATGCATAAAAGGTATAGTTCGGCATATGAAAAAAGTACTTATTATGGCAGCAGCTATCACATTAATGGGATTTGGCTGCTCGAAAGAACCAGAACCAAAAACTCCGGAACAACTTGAGACCGAGCGTTTTATTGAATATCCGAATGATTTGATGATTAAAAATCAAACGCCTGGGCAAACTGTTGCAGTCGCTGAAACAAAATTTGCAAAACCAGGGTTTTTAGCAGTGATCGAGCCAGCTCTAGATGAAGATGATGAAGAAACGATTGTTGGTTATTCACCAATCGTACAATCAGGTCAAAAACAAAACAGAAAAATCGCCCTTTCCGTTTTGATGGAAGAAGGCGAAACGTATATTGTACGAATGTATGACGACACTGACGGTGACACAGAATTTAAACTTGCAAATGATAAACCAATCTACTTAGCCGGATCAACTGACATCGTAGAAAAATCATTTACAGTAGTTGCAGAATAATATATAAAACAAAAACAAGCTCCTACGAGTTTGTTTTTTGTTTCAGCAAGAATCCTCGAAGTAGTTCTTCTAATTCCGTGAGAGTTGTCACTTGCATAATTTTTGTTCGCATTTCTTTCACACCCGGAATCCCCTTCAAATACCAACTCAAATGCTTCCGGAATGTAACCACTCCCCTTTCACCATAATGTTCAACATGCAATCGCGCATGTTTCATGCACACATCAAATCGTTCTTGTAATGAAATCGGTGTGGGTACTTTTCCAGTTTTCAAAACCTCACGAGCTTGCGCAAAAAACCACGGATTCCCTAAACAACCACGCGCAATCAAAACACCATCACACCCTGTAATTTCCAAAGCTTCTGGAACTTGTTCTGGTTTGTGAATATCGCCATTAGCTAAAACTGGAATTGAAACTTGTTGTTTCACTCGACCAATCATTTCCCAATCTGAAACACCAGAATATCCTTGCGCTTTAGTTCTGCCATGAACCGTAATCAATTCCGCGCCCGCATCTTCCAAATATTTTACAAAATCTATTGCATCGGTTGGATCACTCCATCCCAATCGAATTTTCACAGAAAGTGGCACCGTAATATTTTTTTTCATCTCGCGAACAATTTCACTGGCTAGTTTCGGATCTTTCATTAAACTAGCGCCATTAAAATTAGAAACGATTTTATACACCGGACATCCCATATTAATATCGATCCCGTCTGGATGATATTTCTCATCAATTAATCGCGCAGCCTCTCCCATTGTTTTCGGATCACCACCAAAAATCTGCTGAATAATCGGACGCTCGCGCTCATCAAATCGAGCCATTTCAAATGTTTTCTCATTTCCCCGAATAAGCGCTTCAGACGAAACCATTTCACGAAACATCACTTCTGCGCCTAATTCTTTTGCAATCAAACAAAACGGCAGATCAGACATGTCTGCCATGGGAGATAGCGCGATGATGGGTTGTTTCATCGTTTTCCAATCCATAGAAAGCGAGTCTAGCACATAAAATACTATCGATCAATAAAAAAAGAGCCCCGCCGAGAACTAACCGTAGTTAGCTCTCGCGGGGTCTCAAAGGGAAAGATCAAAGACAAATAGACCGTTGTGGTAGGAAAACCAGAACGTCCTTTTCAGGATAGCTCCAGAATTGCGGTCTGTGGGGCTGCACCAACCTATTAGGGTTTGACAGTGCAGTAGAGGTTGGGATTGCCCAACGTGTCGGTCGGCTTGTAGTCCGGACCGATACACTTGGCCGAGCAGTTGCAATCGGGTGAAAGTTGGAACAAACCATCGATCACCTTCAAGCCGGATTGACAATTGTCACCGACCCAGCCGACGCCATTGTCCTTGCCAGACGTATTACACGGCTTGCCGGACTTGCACTTGGCATTGGCAACGATGACATCATCTCCCCAAACCTTGAAGGCCGTGGGTCCGACGCACCAATTGCTCTGACTTGCGGGGTCCCAACAAACCGCATCCGTATACCAGCCTTTCAGCTCGTAGTCCGGACTGGTGAGGCGAACCTCACAATACTTGTTGGGATTACCCGGATCAGGATTCGGCTGCGGATCGACGCCACCACTGTTGCAATTCTCATGCACTGTGGGGTCGCTGTCATCGCAGTCGCCCGCGACCGGAACGTACTTGCTGGTGGCACCGCACAGACAGGTCGAACCCGCCTTGCCGTAACCATCACCATCGCCGTCCCAGTAGTGAGGAGTGCAACCATCGGCACCCTTCTCATCAACCTGACCATCACCATCATCATCGACGCCGTTACACGTTTCGACAACCGGGTTCGGGTCGGGCTGCGGGTTGGGATCGTCACAACCATCGAATAGCTCGTGGCCACATCCGAACTCCGGATCGCAGTAGTCCTTCGTACACGCGTTGCTGTCATCGCAGTTCTTGGTGAAATCCTCACCCAAACCGGAGACACACGCGCCAGCGAAACACCAACTCACCAGCGTACAAACGCTGCCATCGTCACACGAGAGACTGTCAGTGCTTTCGAACTTGCCGTCATCGTTCAGGAAGACGGGGTCATTCTTGCACAGACCATCCAGACAGGTGTCGAACGTACAAACGCTCTGGTCATCGCACTCACTGTCCGCGGTGCACTCAGTGCAACCGAGACCAGCGTCACAAATCTCACCAAATCCACACAACCCATTCTTGGGTGTGTTCGTGCATCCGCCACCCGGCGAACATGCATCGACCGTACAGTCGACACCGTCATCGCAAGGCGCGCCATTCGTCTGACAAACATCGTCGATGCAAGAAAGCACCGTACAAGGGTTGCCGTCGTCACAATCGGAAGGAGTCAAGCAGTTGGAACCACCAGCACCAGTGCAAAGCCCATTGACGCATTGATCGCCGGACGTGAAGTCCGAACCATCGTTGCAGGGATCGCCGTTGTTGATGAACTGACAACCGGAACCTGGGTTACAGGTGTCGTCGGTGCACTCGTTGCCATCGGAGCAGTCACGCTCGACGGAAACTTCGCACACGCCAGTCTGACAGATCGCTTCCAACGCACATGCGTTGCCGCTGTTGCAGCTCAACCCATCCTGCGGTTCTGCCTCGACAATACAGCCGACGCCAGAGAGACAGGTATTGCGGGTACAGACGTTGCCGTCATCACCACAAATGAAGTTGGTCGGAATGTGCTCACACGTTGCTGTGCTCGCCTCGCAGAAATCCTGCGTACAATCGATGCCATCGTCGCAATCCACGGAAGTGGCACAAGGCCTGCCGGGATCGATCGGATCTGCATCGGGAGCGGGAGTGGTATCCGGAAGACTCGCATCCTCCGCTGCCACAATATCCTCATCATCGCCCGATTTCTGCTGACAGCCGAAGCCGACACCAGTGAGAGCGATCGCCAAACAAAACAGGTAAACTCGTGCATTCATGATCTTCATGAAATGTCCTCCAAAAAAGAAATTGGTGTGATTGGTAGGAGGCGACACATCATGTACCACCTCCCAGGCGTTCTAGAAGCTGAACTGCAACTCGAACGTGGGTCCTACAGAAACATCATGTCCTGTGTCGATGTGGCCATCATCTCCGACCACGACTCCTGCGCCAACGAAACCATACGTGAAATCCCAGCCAACCAGCGCGCGAGCACCGATGAACTGCGAGATCGTAGGACTGACGTCCTCGTTGATTTCCGTAAACGCGTGAGTGGAGCCATAATAGAATCCAGCCTCAACAAGCAAACCAGAAGCCACGACATGACGATATCCGACGGTCGCATCCACCAACATGGTGGAGTGATCGCCGTAAGCACCGCCGTATCCGATTCCAGCCGAACCACACACGTTGCCGTATGAGCCGCTTTTCCCAAGTGGGATGCACAGTGAAGGAGAAACAGTAACGCCACTCGTCATCGAATCTCGATTCGCACTCCAGATCGTGAAGCGCGAGCCAAAACCAACTCGAACGAGTTGCTTTCTGATGCTTGCGCGATCTGCGGTAGCAATCACCTGCCCATCCTCAAGGGCTCTCAGCCGCTTGAGTACGTTGTACTTCTCAAGCACGCCTTCAGCGATCCTGTTGATAGACAGAGACATGGCGCGCGTAAAACGCCCAGCCTCGATGGTGGTAATCTTTCGATTCACACCAATCAAAGCCTTGTTGACCGTCTCCAAACTACCCTCAATCAAATCCGCTCGACGCTTCAAAGCATGATACTGCTTCAGCGTCGTGAACGTTTTCGGCAAATCAGCAATCTGCTGCTTCACCGCGCGATGAGCATTCGCAACCTCACGCAAAGCGCTACGGTTGGCTCGAACACCGCCTTGAGTTCGATCGATTCGATTCGTGTGACGCACCAGAGTTCGCCGCGACGAATCTGCCTGCTTCTGCAGCCAGTTCAATCGCTTCATGGTACGAAACCATGCACGACGTTCTGCCGACACATCTTCACTCTTGCTCGACGCCTCGCCCTCAACCTGCGCAAGCGCAGTAACAGGCGCGACAAACGTCAAACACAGAACAACAATCAAAGTTCTCATTCTTCATCCTCCAAATCTAATTTGTTTTCAATTTTCAAAGTCCGTGCGTGCCACACATGGCACCCCGAGTAACAACCTATCACTCGGCTGTGCCGGAAGCACAGATGTTGATCGACATTATCAGCCAACATCTATTCTTCCGGTCAAGGTGTCTTTCTCTCCATAGCTGCTTGATAAATTTGCTATGGAGAGAGGGACGCCTGCAAAACTACAATTCAGAAATAACGATGTTACGTTTATATGTGATACTTTCTTTCGTGCACATTCAAATCTGCCGTATACAACATTTCTGTCATGCCTCGAACTGAAGTTCAGAATTCTAATCTATTATTTCTGAATTGTAATCTTTTTTAAAAACGCCAAAGCGGTTTGATGAAAGCACTCTTGAGAAGGAGGAGACCCAAGAGACATCACCAAACCACTTCAGCGTTCTTCTATTCACATATATAGATGTACATAAGCACTCCTCCTATCTATGTGAACTCAATGGTTTTCCATTTAAACAACGACTAAGTATAGCACGGATTACACATCTTGTCAACCCCTTTATACCCTCAAATTAGGCATTTTACTAATTTTAGTACAATAATTTTAGCTAAATTTAACGATGCAATATATACGCCACACGAACCCTATTCTTTTATCATGCTGATGAAAAAAAGCAAGCTGTAAAAAAAATATCCGCGTGAGTGGCCTTAGCCAAACACGCGGAAATTACTGCGAAAGAACCCCTTACAGATCGCCACCGAGAATTGCGCTGACATCCTTCGGATTGATCAGACACTTACTCTGCTTTGGATCCTCCATGCAATCCTTGCCAGTATCGATGTCCTCGACGACCGGATTGCCACCTACCCACTTCATGGGATGACGACGATCCAACTCGTCGTGCATGCGATTGACGAGATCAGCTGTCTCCGCACGTTCGACGTTCTTTTCGACGATGGGCTGCAGCTTCCTGCTGAGAACATCCTCGAGATCCGCCTTGGTGAGACCGGAAGTCGAAGTCGGAACAACCGGCTTACCAGTGACTGCTGGCTTATCGGGCGTCTCATCGTCCGAGGACAAAGCCCACCACGTCACCCCGCCGATGAGCAGAAGCACGATCGCTGCAACAGCCGCGAGTCGACCCCAGTTGAAACTGGAACCAGCACCACCAGCGTCGGCGCCAGCATCGTCAGCATCGTCAGCATCGTCAGCATCG
>CAZHVT010000002.1:67059-120008 GCA_964536205.1 uncultured Gammaproteobacteria bacterium | reverse complement strand
CGGCACTTATAGTAACGGAAAAGTATTCTCCGTTTCACTGCGAATACGTTTTCCTTCCGCCTATATTGTTCGTGCTTAACTGGGCTGAATCTAGACAGGTTTGGTGCGAATATTATGGACTCCGATTCATTTACATTGTTCGTACTAAACTTTCAACTTCTTTGGGCATTTCTGTCTTAATCTCTGCTCCGATTGCCTGGAATCTTTCGCGCCATTTGTAGTATCCACGATCCAAAATTTGGGCGTCGTGGATTGTTGTTTGTCCTTCTGCAACTAATGCGGCGATTACCAATGTTACGCCAGCTCGTAAATCTAACGATCTGATTTCTGTTCCATATAGCGGCGTAGGACCAGTAATTAAAACGCGATGTGGATCACAGATGGTTGCGTTGGCCCCCATCTTAATCAATTCATTGATGTATCCTAATCTTCCCTCAAACATGGTGTCGTGAATTAAAGATGTGCCTGAAGCTTGCATGGCTATCACTCCAAATGGAGCCTGTAAATCTGTTGGGAATGATGGGTATGGGCCGGTTTGTAATTTGAATGATTTGAGCGAACCGTTTGGCATGATGTGTAATGTGTCGCCTTTTACTTCATAAGGAAGCTTCATTTTTTCCATGAGTGCGAATATTGCATCTAAGTGTTCTGCGACAATTGGTTTTAAAAATAATTCACCTCGTGTTGCGGCTGCTGCGGCAATGAATGTTCCGATTTCGATTTGGTCTGGGATTATTTCGTGATCGCATCCATGTAATTTTTCGACTCCAACAATAGTTAAGGTTGATGTGCCACGTCCTGAAATTTTTGCCCCCATTGCTACCAACATATCGATAAGATTACAGACATGTGGTTCGCGGGCTGCTAATTTAATTGTTGTTGTCCCTTCTGCAAGTGATGCTGCCATCAAAGCATTTTCTGTTGCAGTAACTGAAAATCTCGCAAAGAATGTTGATCCTTGTAGTTTTGTTGCACGTAATTGTAATCCGCCCTCAATACGATTTATCTCTGCACCAAAACCTTTGAACACCGCAATATGATCATCCATCGGACGATTTCCAATAATGCATCCACCTGGCTCTGAAAGTTCGATCTGATTAAAGCGCGCCATAAGCGGCCCCATCAATAACACACTTGAGCGCATTGATTTCACCTGTTTTTTATCAAGTGTGTCAATGTTCAGATTATCGCATTGAATTTTCACGGTGTGCTCCTCAATCCACTCAACAGTACCGCCCAAACTCTCGATGATCTTGAGCATATTGATAGCATCTGTGATTCGTGGTACATTCTTGAGCGTTACTGGTTGAGATGTTAGAATTGTCGCTGCAATACACGGCAATACAGCGTTTTTCATACCAAAAATAGGCACTTCGCCGCGTAGTTTTACCCCCCCTTTTATTGTTACTGATGGCATAGGTGTTATTCTTATCTGTCGTTTCTAGGTGCGGTATAGTATAGCATAGATCGCTGAAGGTCAACATAGGAATCGTAAAGCGTAAAGCGTAACTCGTAATGCGGTTTAAGGGGTCGCGAAGCGACACATCTATAATCGTCGCTTCGCGACACATTTTACTCTTTATGCTTTACGAGTTACGAAAAAATATGTCCAAACTTCCAAAATTCGTATTCCCCATCTTTCTACTACTTTTCTTCATCGCAGCGCCTGCGCTGATTTTTTATGCTTCAGGTTATCGGTTTGATTTTAAATCTGGGTTAGTTTCTCGAGTTGGGATTATTATTGTTGATGGAGAGCCGCGCAATACGCAAGTTTATTTGGATGATAAAAAGGTTTCTGATCGTCTGCCATTGAAACAAAAAGGAGTTGCGCCCAACTTTTATAATATCGTTTTGAAGAGTGAGGGATATCATGAGGTTTGGTTTGCGCGAGATGTTCGAGCTGGAGAAAGTTTAGTTATTTCTCCGGTTTTTTTACTGAAGCAATCTGCGCCAGAACTTCTTCGTGATTCAGAGATTGTTTCTATCACTCCGCATCCTTCATACAAAAAATTTGTCGTTGAGACTAAAAATCCGACAGGGAAAGAATTATTTCTTTACACACCAGAATCGAGTACTTGGGATTCATTATACAAAACAGATTTTGTAGCTGATTGGGAATTTTCTTTGAATAATGATTCTTCTGCGATTTTGTTGCGTACTGGAAATGCCCATCGAGTTATTTTTGTGGATGATCGTCCGATTGTGCCGCTTTCGTATGGACAAATTGTTTGGTCAAAAACTTCATCTGACGATGTGTATGTGATTGATATTTCAGATCGGCTTGTGCGTATTTCTGTCAGCCGTGCGCATGATCCGGAAGTCATTACTCATGCGACACAGATTATCGGACTGTCTGATGATTCTGCTTTTATTTTGCGAGATGTTGATCGCGTTGGCCAACTTGTGGAGGTTTCGCTTGATGATCAGGAGATAGTGTTTATTGATGAAAAAAAATCTACTTTTCTTCTTGAATCTGATTTTCGAACATTGTTTGTACATGATAATCGCGTGAGTTACGTTGATGAGACTGGATTGGTTTCACTGATGCCATATGATCGATATACCGTTGTTTGGAAAAATGAAAATGTTGCGTATTTTTATAATCGATTTGAGATTATTCGATGGGATGTTTCTGACGATCAATTACGGACTATTGCGCGATATGGCGGAGATATTCGAACTGTCGAACCTTTGCATGGCACGGAATATATTTTAGTTTCTCGTGGGAATGAATTGATTGCGTTTAATACACAAGAATCTGAACATCAAACAACCGGCTTATTGCAAGATGTTTCGATTGACGAAATTGTGAGTGATGAAAAAGGTTTATCCGTCTATCTCTCGGGAACTATCAAAAATAAAACTGGTTTCTTTACTCTTGATTTACGAGAGGAATAATCTGAAATAAAAAACCGAGGATGTTCCTCGGCTTACATCATGCAACTTCTTTGAGTGGTTTCCGATACTCATCGAACCACTTGTGCCAGAATCGAGCTGGAAGCAGCATCTCAAATCCGCTTGGGAAAAGAACATGTACTGTGCATTGTGCTTGCACGTTACTACGATTGTTTTGCTGTTTGAAATACTCGCACGCAGCGAATATTGCATCTCGGATGAGTCCACCAGAATCGAGTTCTGTGTCCTTTTCTCCTACAACTTCTGCTTTCATGCGAATACAGAATGTATGATCAATTCCCTCGGCGGAATTGAGGAACTCCTCATCCTTTCGTCGCAGATATACCTGAGTTTCCAGCTCGCTGCGAACCTGCCCCACATTTACCTTCAGATAACCAAGGATATGCTCGCTCATCCCTCTCTCCTTTTTAAGTCTGCCAGCATACTATTACTTCCAATTTTTTTTGTCAATATTAAAATGCAGGATACTCTTTACGTTCTGTTTCCATTTTCTTTGTTTCCACATACACCTTTCCATCTTCTTCCCAGATTTTGTACGAGCCTTGAGATTCGTTTCCATCTCCTTTTCCTGTTTTGAAATCAAATTCCCAGAAGTGCCATGGGCATACGATTTTATCGCCTTTCATCCAGCCGTCGCATAGAGGGCCTCCTTTATGGACGCAGTTTGATGTGACGCATCCGAGTTCTCCGTTTTTGCGGAAGACTGCGCAGTCGACGAATCCGATGACTACTTTTTTTCCTTTGCCTTCGGGGAAGTCTTCAGACTTGCCGATGCACTCGATGTTTGTTTTTGATGACATACGATATACTAGGATATATGAACGATGAAACTATCAAGCCCTTTGTTGATTGGACAAAGCGTAAAATTCGACTTCATCTCTCAGCTGATCAACCCGTGTATTTCTATGAACGCGAGCTGTGGTGGGCAAGTGTTGGTCATAATATCGGATTTGAGCAAAATGGTAAACATGATCATTTTGAGCGGCCGGTTCTTATTTTGCGAAAATTCAATAAACATGTATTTCTCGGAATCCCACTTACCTCTCAAAAAGGACATGAAAGATGCCATGCTCTACTTACCCACAATAATTACATCTCGTACGCAATCCTCTCACAAGTTCGCCTCTTTTCAAGTAAACGTTTGCGACGGAAAATTAGAATGTTAGGTATTGATGAAATGACACATATTCAAGACAAACTATTTCTCATTTTAAAAGACAATACCCACGATCAATGATCGCAGGTATTTCGGAGGCCGAAGCCCATTTATATTTTGATAATACATGCTCTGTGCGGTTTTGTCAACCTATAATTCTACGAGCGAGTTATCTCCAATAATAAGTTTGTGTCCGGAAGGTTTTGATTCTGATGCTGCTACAACTGTTGCGCCTTTTCCGATAATTGAATCTGCGATTCGCTTTCCACATTTTATCGTAACATCATCGAAAATAATAGAGTGTTCGATTTCTGTTTCATAAATCTCGCATGAATTTCCGATTGAGGTGTAGGGGCCGATGTATGCATTATGAATCACACAATTTTCTCCGATGGTGACAGGGCCGCGGATCAAAACGCCATCTGCAATTACTGTACCCTTTCCAATTGCGACTTTTCCTTGGATGTTTGCGCTTTGTGCAACTTTTGCTTCTGCATCAATACCAACATCGCCAGTTTTAATTTCATCTAAAATAAATTGATTTCCGATCAACAAATCTTCCGGCTTTCCGGTGTCTTTCCACCATCCAGTGATTTCTTCGTATCCGATGGTTAAATCGTTATCTATATAATGTTGATGAATGTCGGTGATTTCGTATTCTCCGCGATCTGAAAGTTGCATGTTTTCAACTGCATCCAACGCATGTTGATCGTATAAATAAATTCCTGTGATTGCGTAGTCAGATTTTGGATCGCTTGGTTTTTCTTCGACTCGTACGATTTTTCCATCGATAATTTCTGGGACTCCGAATCGTTCTGGATCTGGGACTTTTGATAATGCCAACAAACAGTTCATTTCATCTTCTTTGAATCTTTTTACCATTGCTGATAAATCTGCCAGTAAAATATTATCTCCGAGATACATTAAAAAAGGCGTGCCATCTAAGAATCCATGATCTTTTGCGTTTTTAACGATGTGCGCTAAACCTTTTGCGCCACCCTGCTGTTCTATATAGGTTATAGCGCATCCATGTTGTGAGCCATCTCCAATGGCGTTTTGTATTTCTGATTCTCCCGGATTGATGTTGATAGCGATGTCTGTAATTCCCGCATCTACAATTTTATCGATAGCATAAGCGAGCATGGATTTGTTTGCCATGGGGATGAGGTGTTTGTTTCGGTTCCAGGTTATGGGGCGCAGGCGGGTTGCATGGCCGCCGGCTGTAATAAGTGCTTTCATAGAACCTCTGTGTTACCAGATTATGAGCTTTTTGACAAGCCGCCAGTAGGCATTCAATATCGGGTTCGCTATGTATTTTAAAACTGGATTATCAATCTCCTGAAACTCTACTTTTCCGACAGCGTCATTCAGTAATTCGCGATCTTTTATTGTTCTGATTTTTTTCAATTTTTTTCTTTGTTCTCTGATATGTTTTGCTGTTGATGGTTTCAAGAAATATACAAATACTCGAAATTTTGCGCCAGCCCATCCTTTCACAAGCGCATAGAACCACATACCAATATCCATTACGAATGTGGCTGGGAGTAATAGCAATCTCGTTCGCCAGCTATAAAAAATATTCATGGTGAGATATCGATTTCGTTCCATGTAATACACCTGTTTGATTGATCTTCCGAATTCGTATTTGTGATACATGATTGATTGTGGCGCGAGAACGATTCTGAATCCTGCGAGTCGTGCTTTGAGTGATAACTCCAAATCATCATGATACATAAAATATTCTTCATCACATCCTCCAATTAATTCAGCGACATTTCGTTTAATAAGCATTGAAGCCCCTGACGCTGAATAAATATCTTTGATTTCTTGATTTACCGTTTTCTCGTTTTCTTGTTTATACCCATCGCAAAAACTAAATCCGAGATAATGCATGAGATTGCCCACAGAATTTATTTTTGATTTTTTGTGATTGAGTTCCCACAGCATTATTTTTGCTTGTGTGATTCCAATTTTGTTATCTGAATATGCTGCATCAACTAATTCTGTGAGCCAGTTTTCATCAAACTCTGTGTCCATGTTTACGAGTGCTGCTGCATCACAGCCATCATGCCAAGCCATTTTCATGCCAAGATTATTTGCATGCCCCCATCCATTTCCTTGTGTTGCGACAACTGCTGCCTCGGGATACATTTCCTGAAGTTTATTAAATGATTCGGCTGTTGAAACATTATCTATGATATATACTTTGAATAAATCTTTCGGATATGTTTGTTTACGCAATGTATTTCGAGCATCAGCCAAAAAACGATCACAATAATGCTTGTAATTCACGAGTATGATTCCTATTTGGTATCCTGTTGACATATGCTTGATTCTCCTCTATTCTACCTATTGTAGATCTTTAGGGAAAGATCCCTTTGCAACGATGGTATCCGGATCACACAACGGGGGTTGTGTGGTCATTCGCGCCTTTCATCGTTGTGAGGATAGTGATGTGCCTACCACCAATTTGCTCATCACTACAAGCTGTGTAGACACAGACAGCTTGTGGCCGGCAATTATTCAAGGAATGAATAATTGCCGGTTTTTAGTTAACCGCCAAAATCTTTGATTTTGCGACGATTTACTATGCATCGACAGCCTGGTAGGGATACAAAGAAACTGCGTATTTCAATCTTCTGCATAGTTATTAAAAAGCAATGATGAACATGGCTGAGAGGCGACGCAGTTGACACCAGAACTTTATATGTATATCCTTAATTCAGCACTGCTCCCCACCAGTTGGGGATTGAAACTGAGTTGTATGGGTTGGAAAATACTACAACAAGCATCACGATGATGGTAGTGCACACAAGGCTCATATGACAGCGGTGATCGCAACAATGCGCGGCACCACAAAAGGTTGGTCATCTTAGACGTCATGGATGATTGGCTAAAAAACAAGGATACGGGGGCTCCAAACTACTTTTAACCCCTTCGGGGTCCTTCAGTTTACCGGCAATTGACTCCATGGGGTCTGGGCCGGTTTTTAGTTAAAACCAGAAATCTTCGATTTCGTAAGTTTTAACCATGCACCAAAGACCCGCCACAATTTTTTAAGAATAATATATATAACTCCTGCAGAAAATTGAAAAGCCTGCGAATGAACCTGGTCTTTGGGGCGCACCCCCCATTAATCCCTTACTTTTCGCCACTTCCACATATACTTCACCCAACTCTTAATATGAATACGTGTAAGCCTATTTAGTGCAATCGCTTTTATCCCTTTCACCTTTGCTGAATCTCTTTGCCAATGATGCCGAATCCGCACATCATGCACATAATAAATTGGTTTGTGTGCATTCCAAAATTGTCGGCACCAATCCATATCTTCAAAATACATAAAATATTCTTCGCTCATTAATCCGACTTCTTTGAGAGCCTCCCCTCGCACAAACATTGCTGATCCCATAATGCATTCCACTGGGCGTGTTTGATTGTGATCCCAATCTTCCATCAAAAAATGTCGCAGCGCTTTTTTCCCTCGTTTTGTGTTTCCAAGTTTTGTGCGGCGATACAATGGCACAAGTCGTTTTGGAAATCGCCAACATGAATACTGCAATGATCCATCTGTATTAATTAATTTCGGCGCTGCCATGCCGATTTTTTTATTTTTTTCCATAAATGCATGCAGCCTATCCAATGTGTTTTCGTCAAAAAATACTAAGTCTGGATTTACGACAAAATAGTAATCTGCTTTGACTGCGCGGATTCCCTCATTCACTCCCCCGCCATACCCGAGATTTTCTTTGAGAAATACTGATGTAATGTTTGGGCAATTGCTTTGTGTGATGACATTGCGGAGATGATCGTCTGAATTATTATCAACAACAACGATTCTGATATTTAGTTTTGATGACTCACATTGTTTTTTGAGACCAGCTAAACAATCGCGCACAAAGTCCGCCATTTTGTAGTTTACGATGATGATTGATATGTCGTGCATATTTCAACGTGTCATCCTGAGCGTTTTAGTCGAAGGATCTCGTGGTAATTCTGACGAGATCCTTCGACAGGCTCAGGATGACAAGCTTATGTTGTTTTTGCTTTGCGGCGCATCTTTGATGCTTTCATTATTATTTCACGCCACGCAAGAAGTGTTCGAGGTTCTCGGAAAAGTAGATAGAAAAATTTTCCGATTTCATGAGAAATGATATATGGGGCGTCCGGCCAGAATGTTTTACCTGTTTCGTTTTTGATTAACATCCACATATGATTTCTGTATGAGTTGTAGCGGGATGCATATGTTCTGCGCGCTCGTGGTTTGTCTAATCCTACGGTTCTATCGTGATATGCAATGGCATAGTTTACCACAGATGCTTTATATCCTTTGGCTTGTAATCGATATGCCAAATCTACATCTTCTTTATACATCACAAAATCTTCATCAAATAATGTGTCGATGGCACTGACGCGATACATTGGCAAGGTTCCAGAAACACCAAAAACGTGCTCATACGGAGGATAGTCTGAAATGTGATGTTTTTCAATGTAGTCGCCGGCGTTGCGATCGCGTGCATAACGATTTCGTTTGAGCGTGATACCGGCTGAATCGATTGATCCTCTGTTATCATCTTTACCATCGAATCTCAATATTAATCCTGAAGCTGCTGCGACTGTTGGATATGTTTCAAGATGATCTACCAATTTTTCGATGTAATCTGATTCGAGTTTTGTATCCTGATTCACCAGCAATACATATTTTTCATCTGTGATTTTTTTGAAAAGTTTGTTGTGGCCACTGACAAATCCTGTATTTTTTTTTGATAATTCAATTTCTGCATGTGGGATAAATTGTTGTGCGTATTGTGCGATCCATTCTCGTGTTCCATCATCTGAATTGTTATCGTGAATTCTTATCTGCACATCTTTATAAGATTGCGACGCGATGGACGCAAAAAGTTCTGGAAGGTATTTTAGGCCATTGTATGTGAGAATGTGAACTGCTACTTTTGCCATACATGTTTTTTCATATATTTCTTCATGCTCGAGAGAAACATCTTTTGTTTTTTTGCAGTGGGGACTTGTGCGAACGATTGTCCGACGTAATCGATTGCGCGAATGCGTGGATGGTATAATACTTTGTAACCGGCATTGACGACGCGTTTGCAATAATCAACCTCTTCAAACCAAATGAAAAATTGTTCGTCGAGTTCGCCGATATTTTCGATGATGTGGCGTGGGATGCAGAAGAATGATCCGCGAATGGAATCGACGTATGCTGGTTTGGTGTAATCGAAATCTTTTTGCAAATATGAATTG
Source organism: uncultured Gammaproteobacteria bacterium (assembly GCA_964536205.1). Taxonomy (GTDB): domain Bacteria; phylum Patescibacteriota; class Patescibacteriia; order Magasanikbacterales. The sequence continues at coordinate 110,674 of CAZHVT010000002.1, read as the reverse complement.
AGCGTAGATGGAAAAAGTTTTGCAAATTTCGTTGCGATGGCGAGCTGATCTTTTGTGGTGGGGAAATTTCTGATATGTGGAACAATTTCTCCTTTTTCATTTTCTAGTTTTGCACCAATAACTCCGGCTTGAGGATTTTCTCGTGCGACTTTTTTTACGTGATCGAGTGTGTCATCGAATAATCGCATATCTGGATTCATCCACAATATCAAATCTCCTGTTGCTCGTTTGAGCGCTCGATTTACTGCGCGTGCGCATCCTGCATTGTAATTATTTCTTATCAATTCAACATGTGGAAAATCTTTCTCGACCATATCTGCTGATCCATCATGTGAAAAGTTATCCACAACAAAAACCTCCACATTGAGGTTTTGTGAGGCTTTTTCAATGGATGTGAGACATTCGGCCAGTTTCTCCCTTACATTCCAAGATACAATAATAATAGAGATGTCTTTCATGCGGAAATCTTAGCATTTTACTTGTTTTAGTCAATAAAAAAAGCGCTCTCTTGTGAGAACGCCTACTGAATGATAATCAGATGCCGAGTCGTATCTCGACCAAGGAACGAGCTGCTGGATGATCCTCCGCAAGCTTTTGAAGTTGCGTTGAGTCATCCAATTCGTAGTACGTCACATCGTACTTCTGAAAGAAACGGTTGATCGTTGGCATGTCGCCCCTGAAAATCCCAAAGGTCGATGACATGGAATTGAAATCAAAACCACTTCGTTGACATGTGGTCGGCGAAATGTCGGTCGGGGTAACTCCCCTCTTCCATGTCACAACAACATTCTTTTTTTCTTGCTTAAGCTGTGGCAGCACTTGTTTCTCCGCATGATAGTTGGATGCGTGCAAATGTACACCATTTTGCTCACTTTGTCAACCCTTGCCAAATCCTAATTTATAGGTTATAACGCATTGAAAGATTGTTTCCTATCATTCGTCATAAATAACAGAAGATGTCATCTCTTGATCAACAATTTCTCGTGCTGTACGAACAGTTTGCAGATGCGATCTATCGCTTTATCTATTTTAAGGTGCGGCAGAATCATGAATTGGCTCAAGATATTCTTGCGCAGACGTTTTGTAATGCATGGAAGTCGTTCAAACAAAAGGGTGGGTTTGAGCATGAGCAGGCGTTCTTATATAAAGTCGCGCGGAATTTGGTGATTGATCATATTAAAAAAGCTTCAACGCAGAGAGAGTTTCAGATGGATGAGGATTTTGATGCTCCTGATGATCGTGACGGTGAGATTGTGGATTTTCTGGATCATCAATTGGCTTTGGAGGTATGCAAGAACTTGTTGGTGTCATTACCAGACACATATATAGAAGTGATCCAATTACGATTTATTGAAGATAAAACAATTGAGGAGATTTCTGACGTACTATCTATTTCAAAAAATAATGTATCGCTGCGGATTCATCGCGCACTGAAATCACTCAAGAATTTATATGAACAAGAACTTCAAACAACTTAAGGATGACGCAACATTGAGCGCGTCGGAGAAACAATCTGTGAAATTGCAGTTGATTTCGCATATAGAAAGAACATCGTCCGCCGATCGTTCTATATTCACTAACTTACTAAACTCTATTTCTATGACATTGAGAAAACCCGCGTTTGCAGCGCTCGCGATTGTGCTTGTGTTGGGAACGATGACTGGAGGAACGGTGTATGCATCTCAAGATGCGCTTCCAGGACAACCATTATATGGTGTCAAAATTGCATCTGAAAAAGTGAGTGTTGCTTTGAAGGGCGACAAGGCGGAAAAAGCTGATTTACATTTAAAATATGCCCAACGTCGTGTTGATGAGTTGCAAGCGTTGATTAATTCGGGAGATGTTACGCCAGAATTGGTTCGTGAGACGCAAACCTTGTTGTCTGATTTGATGGATGATGTGGAAGTTATGGCACATGAAATTGGAGATCATGAAACGGTTGTAGAAATTGCAATGCGTGCAAATGAATCTACTGATGATTATGTGGATGCATTTAAGCAGATTCCATCAGAACAGCGTGATCACTACGATGATGTTGCGCAACATGTAGTAAGTTCAAATCTGGAACATGATGATGAGTTTATGGCGATTTTGATGGATCGATATGAAGCGAACCCAACGGCTGCATTGAAAACTCAAATTCAAGAACAAATGCGAGAGGAGTTAGCGAAAGAATTGCAGTATTTAAGTATGCTTGAAGGTGGATTGAATTTCGCCACAACAGTTGATCGAGAGAGTGCTGCGGTTGCAGAAGCTGCTCGACAGGATTTAGCAGCAGCGCAGGCTTTTGCAGATCGAGTTGAAGCGCTTATCGCTGATCCAAATTTTGATCCGATTGCTTTACATGATTTGATTGAGGATGCGGATCAAGGCCACGATATTCATGAGGCATTTGCATCGCTTGAAGATCATTTCTCTGACGAGCAGTATGAGGATTTAGAATATGATGGTCCGTGGATTGATGAAGGTAAAGATGATTTTGATGCGCATGCGCAAGAGGGAGATTGTCATCCATTAGATGATGAGACATTGATTGAATGTTTTGATGGTCGACAGTGGATTACGATGACAGCAGAGGAATTTTTTGAGGAAAGTGCGCGTCGAGATGATTATCGTTTTGAGGGTCGGGATGATTATTATGATGATGATGCACGTCACGATGAATTTCCTCCTATGCCGGAAGATATGGGTGGTTCATATGAATTTGAATTGATTGCCGCGGAGTTTGATAAGGATGGGGATAATGTTCCGGATTGTATTGGACAAGAAGGATGCCCCGGACAGGAATTTTGGGAGCAGATTTTCAATCGTCCGTGTGATGCGGAATGTGAGCGAATGTTAGATGAGGAAGATCGGCGTGATTATGAGGATTATGAGGATGAGGAATATTATGATGATGGAAATCCAGATCATTTCCCTCCTCCAGCTGATGCAGGTAGATATCCGGATGATCATGATGAGAATTATGATCCTGCGAATGATCCGTATTCAGGAGATGAATTTGATTATCCTCATGAGGAGAATGGAAGATGGGTTGAATAATGTGAAGGAAAAAACCAACCGCTCGGTTGGTTTTTTGTTACATGCGAACACCTCACATAGAAGTGTTTGTATTTGATTCTCCAATCAATCGCGCTGACATGATAGCTCGCTTGACCGGACCATCAACCTCATCACTCATTGTCAGTTTTAATGTTATATATCCCGACTCCCCTGCTTCGTGCAATATACTCTCAATTCGCTGAATCTGTGAACCGAGTATTTCCTTGACACTGTTATGGGCTTCCACCCTTTTCTTTACTCTTTTTTTCCGATCCTCTTCGACCATACCTTATTCCTATCTACTGAAGAATTAACAGGACTATATCATATATATGATATCTTGTCAATAAAAATACACCTCACATGGAGGTGTTGAATTTATCGTCGCGGCAGATCGATTACATCAGCCGTTTTATTTTTTTTCTTTCTCTTTGCTGTCTTGTCGTCAAAGCACCATTGATTGGCAGAACGTATCCACATCAATTTCTCTACATGCTCTGCACGACGAATACATGTGCGCAACGGCCCAACCTTATCCTTTCCTTCGCGCTTGTCATCTGCAACTTGCTCAACCAAGAATACATCTTTGTCTTGCGTTGCCTCCAGTACGCGAATTTTCACCGGCGTGGAAGTGCCTACGCATTTGTGAATAATGTCATCCGTTTCTATTGGACTAAACACTCGCCAATCCTCCAATTAGTTTTGCTTTCTTTTTCTTCACTTGTGATGATATGCACCATTGTCCATATCGTCGAATTTCATCTGGATCCTTCACTTGCGATGTGGGGTGTAATCGCATTTGAAGAGGTTGTTTTTTCTTCGGTTTTTTCTTTTCGAGATTTTCAGCAGTCGGCGGTTTAAATTCCCGCTCGACTGGTTTGAGAATGTATGTTTTTCCATTCTCATCCACGCACTCTGAAACCGAGCATTCTACAAACTGCCCAGCACCTCCGATTACAATTATTACACGTGTGCCAACTTCGACTGACAACGTTTCCTCCTTTAATGAGCGAATATATCAATGCTAGCAACAGTTCATCTTATTGTCAAAGGTAATAAAAAACCAACTCCGTAGAGTCGGTTCGTGTACTATTGCGAAACTGTTCTGGTCACGCGATAGAGCTTGCGGCCTTTTCGAGCGTGGAAGATGACTGTGTTGCCATCAACGCGGAGTTCGAAGATCTCGTCATATTGTTTCGATTCTTCGTTTCCTACCACAACAACGAACTTCTGTGTATTCTTATTGACCTGTGCACGAAATACAACTGTATCGCCGACGCAGCATGGATCATCGATTTCAGTGTAGTTTGTGGTGTGTGTGGTGGTTCCATGCACAATGAAGCTTGGGTCTGCAGTAGTTTTAAATCTATTTCGCTCCTCTGTTGATGAAGCGCAGTACAACGGCTTCCCGCCAGACCACCTAAGATCCCAAATTCTTGCGTGAGTTCGATATTTGTCTGCACCGTGTACCACCATGTACTCAGACTCATTGTCCGCCACGTACATAGGTAGACCACCGGCTAACATGAATCTCGAGATATGATCATGATGTGCGATAACCTCATCACCCCACACAATAGAACTACCTCCCCGATCAAAAAGATCACCACAGCACATCGGCTTTCCATCAACGATTTCTAGATGACACATATCATTGAACCTGCCAACTGGAAATTTTTTTTCGCCCCAGACAATAGTCCACTCATGGTCTTTATCCTTTGATGCATAAAGCAGCTTCCCGCCTATATAGGACAGAAAGTCCACATGATGGTGCGCTGCGATGATTTCCCCACCCCAGACAATAGTGCTCTTATCCACCCCATTGTCTTCAACAATGTGTAGAAATTTTCCGCCTGCGACCGAAAGGCATCTGATATCCTCAAGATTTACAGCTTGTGTCGATTTGTGCCAATCTCCCCATACAGTGAATACATTTGAACCGACCTCGGCGACAAACAATGATTTTCCGTCGACAGCCGTAGCAACCTCACTCACCTCATCGAACTCATGTGATGAATGTTCGCCGTATACAACAAGCTCTCGATCTGCACGAGTTCCCTCATACAAAACCACATCATCGATGACTTGAAATCCGAAAGCTCCAATATCCGCAGGAATCTTCCTCAAGAACAGCTCGCGCCACTTTACTTCGAAAATGGCATTTGGATCTTTACAGAATGCGTCGAATTGCTCCTGCGTGATCGCGCCGCTTCGTCCGAGTTTATAAAAGTGGGCCATGGATTCTGATGTAAAATCAGTCATTCTCACCTCTTTCCAGGTTCGTATGAGCATGCGTTTGTTCACATGGTTCACATACTACACCTGCTATTGGTTGTTTAAGAACTGTCGAAATAGTATATAAAAATAAGGATCTTGTCAATCCTTATTTTGCACGCGGTTTTATTCTATTGTAGAAGTGCCTCGACAGGTATTGCATCGGAAAATTCTCTGTATTGTATTGCTTTAATTTCCAGCTTATGCGCTGCAGCGACATTTTCCTCATCATCATCGAGATATATCACATCTTCTGGAGCTGTACCAAATCGCTTATTAAGATCATCAAGAATATGTTTGTAGAATTCTGGGTTTGGTTTTTTGCATCCAAGTTCAGCGGAAGAATATATCGTATCAAAGAGCTCTGCAAAACCCATCTCGTCTTTCAGAAAAGCTGTGCGATATTTTTCTTGATTTGTTGCGAGATGACATCCAAATCCTGCTTCGCGTAATTTCTTAATGAGATCTATGACGCGATCATCAACATTATTTTCCGCATTAAACCATCTTTTTAGAAATTCATCTACCGTGCCTTCCCATTTCCATTTTGCCAGCCACGGCTTAATCTCCTCTTTGAGATCAGCTTGTCCAGTTATACATTGTCCAAACACCCCCTTATAAAAAGGAAGCATTTCATCGGCCGTGATTCCGGTTTCTTTTTGATACTGCACACTGAACATCTCGCTGTGTACGATCACTCCGTCTGTATCGAAAAGAATGTGCTTTTTTTTCATACTACGCCACCTGTGGCTCACGTTGTTTGATTGCAAGTTTTTCTTTTGTGTCGCTGTGGACTTTACCCATGATTTGCTGGCCTTCTTGAGTGGCGAGTTTTTGTTTGAGATCTGTGATGATTTCTGGGACGCGTTGATCGATAGATGCTAATTCAATTCCGTAGCTTCTCAATTTTTCTCCGGATAAAACTGAATCAATGCGTTGTGCAAATGTCATTTCGTTTAATTCTTGTTTTGAAATGATTTGCAATTGCATGTCTGGTTTGATAATTCGTTTTAATTGTTGTGCGATTCTGTATGGGGATGTGACGCCCGGATTTACGATGTTGATAATTCCGGTTGCTTCTTTTTCTACTAATTCAAATGTTGCCCTCAAAAGGTCATCAACAACTGTGCATGAGTTATCTTTGTCGATGAATTTTGTGTATGAGAGCATTTTAGCCAGCGCGTTTCGCGGTGAAAGTTCTGCTGATAGCAATTGTCGCGGTCGCAGCAATAATGCTTTCAAGCCTTTATTTTGCATGCGATGCATTATGATTTGATCTGCGAATGCTTTTGTCCATGCGTAGAAACATACAGGTGAAACTGGATCTGCTTCTGTGTGAACGGTTTCTTTTGTTGGGGATTCTTGGATACAACCACTTGAGATGTGTACTAAATATTTTCCGAGCTCTTGGCACACTTGCGCGACGTTATCTGCACCAACTGTGTTTACATCTAGTGTTTGTTTTTTATTTTTCTCACACCAATCAATGTCTGTCATCGCCACTGCATTGATTACAATATCTGGATTTGATTGCGTGATAAATTCTCGTAATGTTTCCAGATTTGTCACATCCATTTTATCGCGATCTGCGCCCTCAACTTCATATCCATTATTTTTGAAATATGAAACGTATTGGCTTCCTAAAAATCCTGTTCCTAACACGAGGACTTTTGCTTTTGGTTCTGGTGCGATGTGAGGATTGAATTCTCCGACGCGATCGCGGATTGCTGCAATCCAATCTTCATTTGATTTATACCAATTGATTGTTTCGCGCACTGCTTCTTGGAATTTATTTCGTGAGTATTGTGGTTGGAATCCGACTGCTTTGAAAAGTTTTGAGGCGTCTAGCGCATATCGTCTATCATGAGCTGGACGATCTGTGACATATCGAATCCCCTCTTGCCCTACACCCATTTCTTTGACGACCATATCTGCAAGATCTTTATTTGACCATTCATTTCCCACGCCGATGTTGTAGATTTCTCCTGCTTCTCCTTTTTCGATGAGCGACCAGATTGCACCACAATGATCATTTACATGGATCCAATCTCGTACATTTTTTCCATCTCCATATAATGGAATTTTTCTGTCAGTCATCAACAATGTAATCCAGTATGGGAGAACTTTTTCTGGGAATTGTCGTGGTCCGAAATTGTTTGTGCATCGCGTAATCAAAACTGGCGTTCCGTATGTTTCAAAATATGATCGGCATAATAAATCTCCCGCAGCTTTACTTGATGAGTATGGAGAGTTTGGTGCGAGACGTGAGTCTTCATTGAATCGTTCTCGTGATTCTAGTGAAAGTGTTCCGTACACTTCGTCTGTTGAAACTTGAATCATTTTTTTGATGCCGAATTTTTTTGTTGCATCGAGTAAGATTTGTACGCCCTTAATATTTGTATCAACGAAATCTGCGCCGCCATTGTGAACTGATCTGTCGACATGAGTTTCGGCTGCGAAATTGATGATTATGTCTGGTTGATATTCTTCCATGAGGCGATGCACGAGTGGTTCGTTTGTGATTGATCCGTGTACAAATGAAACTCCTGGGCTTCCTATAACACCTTGTAGATTCTGTAGATTTCCGGCGTATGTGAGTGCATCAAAAATTACCAGCTTTGTTTCTGGTGAAACTCGTTTTACGAGGTGGCAGAAGTTTGATCCGATGAAGCCTGCTCCGCCGGTGATGAAAATTGTCATACAATTTTTGAATTATGAATTATGAGGTATGAGGTATGAATGATTATAAATCGTCGCTTCGCGACACATTTCCATGATTCCTTATTCATACTTCATTATTCTATGTGAGAATCGCTTCGCTGATTTTAGCTGCAACTCCTGCTGAGTGCTCCGCACTTTCATACGGGACGCCTTTCCAATGTTTGAAACCATCGTCGGGCAATCGCGGAATGATATGGAAATGAATATGGAAAATTACTTGTCCTGCAACTGATCCGTTATTTTGAATGAGATTGTATCCATCAACTTCCATTCCTTTCATAACACCCGCCGCAACTTTTTGACATGCATTCATGAGCTGTGTGAGTGCTGGAAGTGGTGTAGTTATAAGATCGACGTGATGTTCTTTTGGAACTACGAGCGTATGCCCGTCATTATCTGGATTGATACTTAAAAAAGAAATGGTGTGCTCATCCTCATGTACAATATCTGCGGGCAATTCCTTTTTTATGATTTTGCAAAAAATACAATCAGACATATGTCTCTGTTTGTTTTGATAAATATGCGATGAGCGAGATGACTGCTACGATCGCCACATAAGAAATACGCATGTGCATCAGAACAAAGCCGGGGGAATATTTTTCCAATAGAAATAGAATTACCGTCAGACTTGTGGATGCGATGAGTATTTCTCTGTATTGCGTTTTCATATTAGCTGGATGGACGAAATTTATCAAGTATTCTGTTGAGAGTAATTGGAGGCTTTGTAAAAGTGGCGTTTATTCCCGAAATATCGATGTTTTTGTCTGTGATGAATGAGAATTGATAACGCTTTGTATCCTCATGATAATACATACGTCCGAGGTCTAGAGAAACTGTTGTGGTGTGCCATTTTCCGTCTGGGATGATTTCTAGTGTGTCATATGCAAACTCATATAGCTCTGGGCCTGTTTGCTCGCCGAATTGCACTGTCGCTGGTTCATTCGCTCGATAAGTGATTTCCGCATCTAATTTCTGAAATGGTCGTGGTGTGCGGATGTGGAAAAATATTGGACTTCCGATGAGTGTGTGAAATTCTCGATCATCTTTTTGAAATGCATGCAGCTTTTCTCCTGGTCGGAAATCCGTGACACTTGCCGATGATTCTCCGACTTTGTAATCAATTTTTAATTCTCCGCTTGGTACAAAATTAGCCCATACAAGCATGAGGATTATTATCACATTTATTGTCCAACATATTGTGCGTGTCATATTGATGTGATGCGATACAATTGTTCGTTTCCGAATTCTTGCAATGGTTGGAGTCGGAGGCCGAGCTGTTTAAGAACTCCGTTGTATCCACTTAATTCATCTTCTGAAAATTTGAGATTGTAGACGAATATTGGTGACGTTCTTTTTAGCGCGCGGATTGTTTCGAATGTTCCTGGGTCGTCGATGGGAAATAGAATTTTGTGATCTGGAAAAAATAATTTGTCGTGACGGTTTGTGATTATAATGCTTTGTGATGGAATCAATCCATTTACTTTTTGTGAAATTTCATGATTTGTTTTGAGTTGTGAGATGTTGTTTATGACACCGTCATTTCCTGATGCGACAGTATATCCAGAGATTCCTATCATCACCACAAGTAATCCCGCAAGCCCTTTTGTGTGATTTATTTTTTTGCTGATTGCTTGAATTCCGATTGCGACACATGGAATACTTAATACAAATGCCGGCAGCCAATAGCGCATGTATGAGTTTGCGAGTGAAATATTTCTTGGGTCTGGATTGTCGCTGATGTTCCAACTTCCGTACCACAACAATAACATCACTGTTACGCCGGCGAACAGCAAAAGATATCTATCTTTGAGTGAATTGTCTTTTTGTTGTGTTGGTTGTGCGCGTCGTCCAAATGCAAAAGGTGAATCTGATAGATTTCGTCTTTCTCCAAAATTGTTACTTGTTTTTTTGAATAGTTGTCCGAGAATTTTTTTATGTTTTGGGATGAAGGCTGTGAGTGCAATGAGCATCGGGATTGTAAACCACCAAATTTTGATGAAGAAATAATATCCGATTGAGCGTGCGACTGTTTTTATTTGAAATCCATCTGGGAAAATCTGTGTGATGAATGATGATTCATGTGCAGGTACTGATGAGCTTGCGCGAAGATGTGAAAGTGATCCAAAAACACTTGTATTCACCATCCATAACGCTGCGGCTGCGATGAGTGATGTGACGATTGCAGCGATGAGCAACTTTTTTGTTCGACGTGATGCGAGGTGTGTTGCGATCGCTAAGATTGGAATGAGCCACAATATTGCAGACGGTCTGACGAAAATCGCGAGCGCAGCAGAACTTGCAATCAAAATTTTATCCATCATCACTCCTACTGATGGAGAATGACTCGCATGACTGGTGAATGGTCTGACAATTATTCCGTATAAAAGTGTGATGAGAAGCGATACAAATAATATGTTGTGATGCCAGCCGCGCATTGCGTAATACCACCATGCTGGATGTGTGAGTAATAACACCCATGAAATCCATGCGATTTTCTCATCACATACTTTTGCGATTGTTGTTTTGAAAAGAAAGCTGGCGATGATTGCTATGAGTGCGGTGAGGATATGCATGAATGAAACTGATGTGAGTCCGCCGATTAATCCATATATGAAACTCATCCCCCAAAATCCGCTTGGCGAGACAAGGCCGCCGTGGGATTCTGTTGCGCGTGGATGGAGTCGATCGAATGCATCGAGATTGAGTGGCTCTGTGTACCACAGCTTCCCTTCTTCTGCGAAAGTTGTGGCGAAGTATGCATTTGCTGTTTCATCCGGTGAAATATAGGTTTCCGGTGTTGTCATGGGCATGATGAGATACAATACAAACATAACCACCGCAATCGCCGCCATCGCTGTTTTTTGCTTGTTTTTGTTTACCAATTCCTTAATTTGTGCGAACATGACAGTAGTATGTTGTATGTAGTATATAGTATGTGGTATGCAACTTCGTTGCGGTTGCGCAATACTATATACTACATACCATATACTAGATACTGTTTAATATGAAAATCCGACCACTCATCGTCCTCTCCGAGTTCTGGGCAATTATCTTACTACTTAATCACGCAACGATCCAGTCTGCGTGGTTGGGTGCTTTTGTGTTGCTTTTGTATGTTACCAGCACCTCTTTAATTGTGAAACGTCGGCTGTTTCCGCTGGTTCGTTCTGTGATGGGATTTACTTTGGGATTATTGGGTGCTTTGAGTGTGTTTATTATCGTCGCGAGCTTGATCTATTATGGAGCGAGCTGGTCGACCCTTGCGATGGGCATGACGATTATGGCGCTTCCTCTTTTGCTCGGATTACTCCCGAAACAAACTCATACATTTGTAAAAGAGCCGCAAGTTATTTCTCTGCATTTTTCAACTTCCGGACATTCATTTTTTGGATTGTTTGTTTTGGCGCTGCAACTTGTGTTGTTTTCTGCTGTGATTCGATCTTCTGTCACACATGCCATAATTTCACCTTGGGAGGCACTGCCTTCCTATTTTTTCCCGCTGTTTGTTGTGACAACTTTTTTGCTCGCGCTTCATTATTTACTGTATCGACATAAAACGCATTTCTTTTTGGGATTTTTGCATGTGGTGATGATGCTTGGTATTGCGTTTATGATTTTCCCGAATGGATATGGATTTGATCCGTTTATTCATCGCGCGGCTGAATCACATATTTTGGAGCATGATGTTATTACGCCAAAGACACCGTATTACATCGGGCAATATATGACAGTTGTCACTGGAGCGCGATTGGTTTCCCCTGCAGTACTTTCATTATTAGATCGATTATTTGTTCCACTTTTTGCTGCGCTTATCTTGCTTGCATCTTCTGTATATAGTTTACGTCGATTAGGATTTGATTTGGGTGTGGCGCTTTCCGGGATGATGTTGTTTTTACTCCCCTTTTCTTCTTTTATTGTGACGACTCCGCAAGGCTTGGCGAATACTTTTTTTGCCGCGCTGGTGATTTTGAGTTTGACGATGATTACTGATCGGCCGATACCGCGCGTGTATTTGTGGGTTCTTGCTCTTGCAACCTTGTTAATACATCCGCTTACCGGAATTCCGGCTTTCATATTTGTTTTGCTTTTGCGGATTTGGAATTCTGGATTGGCAGCGAGCGCGCGAGGAGTTTTGTTAAGTTTTGTATATGCGGCTTCATGTGTGATTTTGCCGGCGCTTTTATTGTTTGGATCAAAAGGAGTTTCTGGATTATCCGAGCAACTTTCACATATCACACTTCCCTCTTTTGCGTGGGGACTTGCGTGGCTGCGGCCGCTTGATCCGACATTAGATATTCTCTACACCTATCGATTCTTTTTAGTGTTTATGGTTGTTGGGATTTTTGCGTATGGCATTCGTATCGCGCTTTCACGATCTCGATTCAAAGGCATTGTAGGAATTTTGACCGGACTTTTTATTGTACTTGTCGTCAATGCATCTTTACTCGCTTCTGGTATGGAACTCCCGCTTGTGATCGATTATGAACAAGGAAATTATAGTATCCGTGTGATGGAAATTGCTTTGATCGTGCTGTTTCCTATTTTGTTGTTGTTGTCGCAGCGCGTGTTTCATCGTTTGTATCATGCAGAATCAACCGTGCGATTAATTGGATTGGGAATGATTTCAGTTGCGATGGCTGGCGGATTATACTTTTCCTATCCGCGCAATAATCCTGTTGAGCGCGCGCATGGATATTCTGTTGCAACAGCAGATTTTGATACTGTTTCTGAAATTGAAAAACACGCCGATGGCGCGTCGTATGTTGTGCTGGCGAATCAAGCAGTTAGTGCGGCGGCGATTCAGTCTGTTGGTTTTGATCGATATGTTGAGACAGTTGATGGCGAACAATATTTTTATCCCATCCCAACCGGCGGGAAGTTGTATGAATATTTTTTGACAATGATTTACGGCGATCCATCTCCAGAAGTTGCCAACGCAGTTATGTCATACATGAATGTCGACCGCGTATATTTTGTCGTAAATGATTATTGGTGGGATTCTGAAAAAATCACAAAGCTCGCCCTCGCAAACTCATCCGACTCATTCCAACTCGATTGGACCAATAAAGTTTTTGTATTCGGCAATTAGTCTGTCATTACGAGAAGGAACGACGTAGCAATCTATTTACAACTCCCCATCCCATTCCTTATAAAACTGTTCTAAGTACATCTCCATAAAATCGTGCCTACCCTGCGCGATTTTTTTTGCGGTTTGTGTGTTCATCAAATCTTTGAGTAGGAGAAGTTTTTCGTAGAAATGATTGAGGGTTGGGCTATTGTTGTTTGCGTATTTCTCAAATGAATCGTGCTGTTCCGGTTTGATGTTTGGATTATACATCTCGCGATTTTTGTGTCCGCCGTATGCAAATGCGCGTCCGATTCCAATTGCTCCCATCGCGTCCAATCTATCTGCATCCTGTACTACCATCGCTTCTTTTGTGTGAACTGATGCATCAACTTGCGCGCCCTTGAATGATGTTGATGCAATTATGTCGCATACATGTTTTACAACACCCTCATCAACATTCTGACTTTCCAACCACTCACACGCAACCCTTGGCCCAACAGTAAGATCACCATCATGAAACTTAAAATCGGCAATATCGTGGAGCAGCGCCGCAAGCTCGACAACAAACATATCGCAATCCTCTGTCTCACCAATATGCTTTGCATTCTTCCACACCCGCCATATATGCCACCAATCATGTCCTGATCCTTCGCCTTCAAGCGTCTCCTTCGCATACTTCATCGTAGCTTCGATTATTTTTTCCTTGTTATCCATAATAGAAATTAAGCGCGTCATTGCAAGCGTTTCAGCGAAGCAATCTATTTAGATTTCCTTCTCCCCTCAAAATACCCACAATGCTTACAATCCGCATTATCTCCCGGATATTTCCCATTTAGTAATTTCACCATCTTCTTTAATTTTTTTTCAAATTTCTTGATGTCAATTTTCACGAGATCGACATGTGAATCAAATGTGACTTTGAGTGATGTATCAGTTTTATCCTTCACAAAATAATGCAAGAGATACGCGCGATCTGAAACTTCGTAACCATGCTTGGAAAACATAAATCCATACGCCTGCAATTGATCGACATAAAATTTTTGCTTGTCCTCGGCCGGTGCATTTCCCGATGATTTGTAATCTGCAGGAATGAGTCGCCCATCAGATTCAACCAAAACATCATCAATCTTCCCCCGCAACGCATACCCAACCTTTTCATCAATAACGCGAAGCGAATTCATACTCTCCCGCCAAATCTCAAGCTGATCAATATCTTCAAACGGCACAATCCCCTCCTTCTCCAATTCCTTAACCTCCGGCGGAAATGTATTTTTCTTCCGATATTTATCATACCGAAACTTACAAATACTATCCATCGCACTATTCAACGTCCACGGCAACCCCGGCTGCTTCTTGAAATTATTATCAACCCAAAAGCAAGCTCCACACTCATCAAACTTCCTCAGCGAACTCGGACTCAACTTCCACAACCCTTCTTTGTTTTTCATACTCTTTTTTGATTTCAAGAAATGTGGACAAACGCACTCGATGTTCTATTTTTTTTCTAGTATACTAAAATTGAACTGATAATCAAAATCCATGCTTACTAAACGTCAAAAAGAGGTTCTCGACTTCATCAAAATATATTCTTCTAAATTCGAATACGCTCCTTCTCTTGAGGACATTCGAAGGAATTTTAAACTCGCATCTGTTTCCACGGCACATTTTCATGTATCGCGACTCCAAGATTCTGGATATCTCATGCGCGTGGCAAACAAACCTAGATCTATATCCGTTCCCGCGGACAAATCCTCAATTACCACACCTCCTACAGATATTATTAAGACTGTAAAGAGATCCAGCTCCTTTCACAGGAATCCAGAAAAGCAACAAAAACTTGAGCGATCCACTAATAGTCTTATCGACCGTATTATTGAAGGTGATTGTTTAGATATTATGAAAACTATTCCATCAAAATCGATTGATATGATCTTGTGTGATCTGCCATACGGAACCACACAAAATAAATGGGATTGCGTCATACCCCTTCATCTACTGTGGCGAGAATATAATCGCGTAATTAAGGATAACGGAGCAGTTGCCCTCACTGGCCAAGGTATTTTTACCGCAAAACTTATTCTGTCAAATCCATCAAATTTCAAATATAAAATTGTTTGGGTCAAATCAAAAGCTACTAATTTTCTCAACGCCAAAAAACAGCCGCTCCGCAGACATGAAGATGTTCTAATCTTCTACAAAAAACAACCTAAATATACCCCTCAAATGACAAAAGGGATCCCCTACAATAAAGGTTTTCGAAAAAATCAATTAACCGGGAGCTATGGGGACTTTGGAACCGTTGAAGTTAAAAGTGACGGTGATCGCTATCCTACTGATGTAGTATATTTCAAAACGCCAGAATCAGAAGGGGCTGTGTATCATCCAACGCAAAAACCTGTAGAGTTAGGTAGGTATTTGATCCGTACCTTTACGCAACCCGGCGAAATTGTACTCGATAATACTTGTGGAAGTGGCAGTTTCCTTGTATCCGCTGTTCTAGAAAATAGAAAATTTATTGGAATAGAAAAAAACAAAGAAGTTTTCCAGTTTAAGAAAAAGAAGGTTGACTATATAGAAATTTGTGAACAGCGAATTAAAAAAGCACGCGAACAATACATCATTGAAAATAGCCAACCCTCCCTTCTTTAAATTCCATCATACTCTTCTCTGCTCATTATTTCCTGAGCTTTCTGTACTTCAATGTCCGAAATCTGCTCATTTTTTTTCAGCCACCCAAGAAGATGAAAGTATTGATTTGCATTGAGGATTGGTTTTACGACCTGTTCTAGATTGTTTTTTGTTTTGATAAAATCAACATGCTTTTTTTGCAATACCCCTCTTCCAATAAGATCATAAGCGATTCGAATAGCATCTACTGTTGTCATGTTCAGCTCGCCTAGGTATATTGAGTCACTCTCAACATCTGTTGGCTCTAATTTATGTAAATCAGTGAGATCATCAAATCCGTTTAAGTTTTTATTATAAAATTCGATCTCTTGCCCTCTGTAAGCAAACCATGATCTTCCGCGCTCAGTTATTGAGCCGCGCGGTAAATAGACTCCTTCTCGCAAGACTCTTTTTTTTGAGACCCATCCGCAAATATACAATGTCCATTTGCGCTGCCGCTTCGTTCCCGGAAGTGCAGCATCTTTTGGTGACTCAAGATGAGTCATGACATATAGATCTGTATCCAAATCCTCATTAAAAACCTGCCGTGCAAACAAGTTGTGCTTTGCCTCTCTTTTCAATCCATCACTTCCTTCATATTCTTCCTGAAATGCTTTTTGCCCACCTCTGCACTTTACATCAACTTTCACTCCGGATGGAAGCAGTACATCATAACCTACTGGATGTTCAGCGGGATTGATATTTGGCATACCTAATTTGTTTCGAATAACTATTTCTGCTAGCGCACCAAACCCTTGCTGCATGATATTTCCGCGTTCAGCCCCGGTTGTGTTACGATTCTCATCAACAAATTTCGCAGCAGCTTCGCGCATCTCGAATCCCCACTCATCAATCAACTTAATGATTATAGGCTTTGGTGGGTTGTATCTGTACATAATGTGACATGAGGTTGTAGTTATATAATTCTAACTTTTTTCACGTTTTGGGTCAAAATTTTCTAGAAAATAGACAATGCTAAGCTTGTTAGAGAAACCACAACGGCTAAAACAAAAAATATTGATTGTACATTCACTGGCCATCTCCTTGTATTGAGATGAGGACTTCCGCCTATGATTAACCCGCACGCCTTATCCGCGTGTACATCATCAACCTCCTTCTTCCAACAGGCAATCCATTCCTTCATGCACAAATGATTCTTTCTTGCCATGTTTTGCCAAAAAGACTCTTTTTTATAAAGAGCAAAAATACCCATGCATATATTTGCCCCAAATAAGATGAACGCCGAGACAACGCCTATCTTTACAATAATTGATTCGTTTTGATTACGAAGCAACACACCCAAAATTGCTACAAAAATTGCTGAGGCTTGAATCTGAGCTTTGATTGACATGTCGGATATTTCATTTTCTCTTTTATTTGAATTCTTAACACCCTGCCAAAACGAATCCACCTTCCATATTTTGTATTCTCTATCATTTACATTCTTTTTTTCCATACTTGCGCTTTCATCTTTATTGTCTTGATTCATAATAATGAGGCTTAAAAAAATTAACTATTTTGCTATTTTAACAGTCCATACTTCAAGTATGTCTCCTATACCACCATGGTTGGAAGCGATGATCGTGAGTCTGGCGGCTTGTGCTTCGAGGATTGCCATGGGGGCGTTTTCGTAGCAGAGGGATGGGTATATGAAGTAGGTTGCTTGTGTGTAGGCTTTTGCTAGTTGTTGTTTTGTTACTTTTCCGTGGAAGGTGATATGCGGGTGCATGTGTGCAACAGCTTTTGTGTATTGCAATAATGATCCATCACCGTAAATGTGCAGTTGTGCATCTTTTTTTTGTGTGAATTCGTCTATTAAGTTGAATATTCCTTTGTGTGGTTCGAGTTGGCCGGCATAAATATATAGATTGCCGCGTCGTTCATTCGTCTCTCCTCGCAATGACGCTTCGCTTTTTGTTTGAGCGAAGATGGGGTCGGGTTGGTTTGGGACGACGTAGGTTTTTGAGTTTTTGAAGAATCCATGTTTTGTGTGTTCGTCGAGTGCCCATTGTGATGGCGAAGTTATGATTTGTGGGGATCCGAAAAGTTTGCGTGTGATCCAGCGATACAATTTTGTGAGTGGGCCTGTGTGATGCCAGTGGTTTTCTTGTCCGACCATCATCAATCCTGATGGGGTTATGAGTTGGATGTCGTGGATGGTGTGGATGTGTTTTTTGCCCATCAATTTTATTGCCCAAGGAATCAAATATCCCAGTCCTTTCAAATTGTGTGTATGTACGACATCTGGTTTTTCTCTTTTTATGATGATCATTGTTTCAAGCCATGTGTGGAAATTGAATATGTCGATGAAGTGCCAGATCGCTCTGATGAATGCATTGTGTTTGTGATCGTTTGTGTAGAAAAAAATATTCAGCGGGCGGAGATGCCAGATATTACCATCCTTTTTTGGGATGATACTGGTCGGTCGTGCGGTCAACAATACAACCTCATTCCCCGTTTCTTTTTCGCGAGCGACTTGCTGTGCCACAACAGATTCGGCTCCGCCGCGTGCATATTTTCCGTATAAATTAGTGATGATTAATTTTTTCATAAAAAACGGTATCTGGTATTTGGTATATAGTATTTGGTATTCAGCAACCGCAACAAAGTTGCATACCAAATACTATATACTCATCTCCTATCCCCATGTTATCCTCTTGATCGTGTCTAAGCCGCGTGGCACAATCCAAGACTATGTCCGACCCTGCCAAAGTCCCCCCACATAATGAGGAAGCCGAGAAGTCTCTATTATCATGTCTTTTAATTGATTCTAATGCGTTTGTCAAAGTTGGTGATACGATCACGAGCGAGGATTTTTATATTAAGTCTCATGAAATCATCTATCGTACTGTTGCGGAGTTGTTCAATAAAAATCAACCGATTGATGTGGTTTCGCTGGGGAATCGGCTTGATGAGACTGAGCGATTGAAAGATGCGGGTGGAAAAGCGTATTTAGTGGAATTATCGAATTTGGTTGCGACATCTTCTCATGCCAAACATTATGCCACAATTATTTCCAAAAAAGCGACCTTGCGGCGATTGCTGGCAGCGGCGTGTGAGATTGTTGATAATAGTTATGATGAGCAAGAGGATGTTGAGACGATTATTGATCGGTCGGAGCAGGCGCTGTTTGCAGTTTCGAATAAATTAAATACCCGGGCGTTTGTGCCGGTTGCGAATATTTTGAGTGATGCGTTTGAGCGGATTGATGAGTTGCATCGCGAGAAGGGAAAGTTGCGTGGGATTCCGACGGGGTTTAATGGATTGGATTCACTTTTGGGAGGCATGCAGAAATCTGATTTGGTGATTATTGCGGCGCGGCCTTCTGTTGGTAAAACTGCGTTTGTGTTGGATTTGGCTCGACAAGCTGCGCTGAAATCTAAGCAAGCGGTTGGGTTATTTAGTTTGGAGATGAGTAAGGAGCAGTTGGTTGATCGTATGATTTGTGCGGAGGCGAATGTGGATTTGTGGAAAATGCGTACAGGGCGATTGTCTGAAAAGGGTGATACAGATGATTTTGCGCGGATTGGTCATGCGCTTGGGACGTTATCTGAAGCATCGATTTTTATTGATGATGATCCTTGTTGTACAGTGACTACGATTCGAACCAAAGCACGACGGCTGAAACAGGAGCATGGTTTGGGATTGGTCGTGATTGATTATTTGCAGTTGATTGATTCGAAAACTCGAGTTGATAATCGTGTGCAAGAGGTTGCCATGATTTCGCGTTCTTTGAAACAGCTTGCTCGTGAGTTGAATATTCCAGTGATTGCGTTGTCGCAGTTGTCGCGTTCTGTTGAGTCGACGAAACCTGCAATTCCGAAGTTGTCTCATTTGCGAGATTCGGGTGCGATTGAGCAGGATGCAGATGTGGTGATGTTTTTGTATCGAAAGGCTGCTGATAAAAATTATCGTCCTGAAGATATTGCACCGGAGGAACGGAATATTGGTGAGATTCATATTGCGAAACATCGAAATGGTCCGACTGGAGTGGTGAAATTGTTTTTTGATTCTGCGCGTGTTTCGTTTCGGAATTTGGATCGTGCGCATGCGCCCAAGCCGGCGAGTTATCCGCAGAAAGTTAAGGCGCCGGCTGGGGGTTATTCGAAGGCTCCGAATCCGCGGCAGTATCCACCACGGCCTTCTACGCAGGCTGTTCCTCCACGGCCTTCTACCCCGCCGATGTAGGCTGACTGTCATCCCGGCGCAGGCCGGGATCCATGCTGCTCGAATCGCGCTTTGCCTCCGTTTCACTCCGGGCGGATGCGCCGCTTCGGGCGAATTTTTATGGCTCCGCTCTGCTTTGCAGAGCTTCGGCACTTATAGTAACGGAAAACTATGCTCCGTTTCACTGCGCAGAGCTTTTCCTTCCGCCTATTTACTGCGCTGTCATTCGAGCCTTCTATTGACATTTGTCCATATTTCCGTTATTCTAGATTCATAATTCATGATTCATAATGTATGTTTAACAAGCTAAAACAATTTAAGGATTTGCGAAATAAAGCAAAAACATTGCAGAGTGCTTTGGGAGAAATCAGTGTTGAAGGTTCTGCATCGTTTGGAAAAGTAAAAGTTAAAATGGATGGCAATCAAACTGCACAAGCTGTAGAGATTGATGATTCCATGCTCGAGAACAAATCAAAATTACAAGATTCTCTCAAAGATGCATTTAACGATGCAGTGAAAAAAGGACATCGTAAGATGGCGGAGAAGATGAAGGGAATGGATGGGTTTGATATGCCAGGGATGTCCTAAAAGATTTAATGACCAATGACCAAATCTCAATTTCCAAACAAATTCAAAATTCGAATTTCTAAATATCAAACTGTCTCGAAGTGACGCTTAGAATTTGAAATTTGTTTTTTTGTAATTTGGTAATTGTTGTTTAATCGGTATGTATCCTGAACAGCTCCGACAACTCATCGAATCTCTTAAGCGACTCCCTGGTGTTGGCCCTAAGACAGCCGAGCGCTATGCGCTCCATTTGTGTCATTATAGACCTGGTGATGCAGAACATTTGTTGGAATCTTTGGCGAAAGCGAAAGCTGCGACCTTACAATGTTCAGTATGTTTTCGTGTTGCGGATTGTGATCCATGTACTATTTGTTCAGATTTGAATCGAGATCAATCTTTGGTACTGGTTGTTGCTGGCTCGCCGGATGTTGAAGCGTATGAACGAGTTGGAGATTTTAAAGGTGTGTATCATGTGTTGTGCGGTTTGATTAATCCCATAGATGATATTGGACCAGAGAAATTGAAAGTTCAGCAATTGTGTGTGCGATCTAAAACAGAAATTGTGAAAGAATTAATTTTAGGATTTGATCCATCAGTGGAAGGAGAAGTAACCGGCGTGTATTTATCAAAATTATTACAGCAGTTTCCTGTGAAGGTTTCCCGCATTGCGCGCGGCCTCCCGATGGGAGCCTCTGTTGAGTATGCAGATGATGCAACACTTTCAAACGCACTGCGCGATCGAAAGGAGATGAATTAAAAAAACTCGACTTCCGTAGAAATCGAGTCTCATAATTACTACCTGATGGGTCGTGGGCCTTCGTGTGCTTGTTCACCCTCGAAGATACTGAGCCATTCCTCTGTCAAGAACCATGGCGGAATCAGCGATTCCTCCAACACCCCTTCTTCCTTGAGGAAATGATACTGCCAGACGCACCGGCTTTCGCATCCTCGCCCTCTATGATCTCTTGTCGGGTGTGGATAAGGTGTCTGAAGTTTTTTTCGACTCAGAACGTTTTCGTAATGCGGATATGGAGAGTTGAATGCCTGTCCGATTTCCATGAATGTTTCATCAAGTCCGAGCAATGACGTCAGGATTTTGATAATATCTTCCTGAAGTGATACTCCGAGCAGGTCGATCTTGTCGAGTGTGAGTACGAATGACGAGCCTTCAGCCTTGAATGGATGCTTCATGTAGTTCCAGCTCCGGCCGTACACCTTTTCGTCATGCTTTACACGCGATTCTGGCGGCGAATGTACGCTGATGAAAGCTCGCTGTGCAAGCGGTGCACCTCTGTTACCATTGAGCACAGCGTCTGTTGCGCCGTTCACCATAAAGGCAACCTTGTGCCCCAATCGAGCTGGATGGTATGGCGGCACGAGATTGAACGCATCGTGTTTCCGCTCAAGCATGTTTTCTGCGCCAAGCAGGCCCTTCCAGAAACAGAACTTTCTGTCTTTTACTGCAAACATTACATTCATCCGCGAAGTCATGTGCGACCATTCCTTTGCGTCCCACGTAATATCCACATCATGTGTCTCTCGCATGATCGTGCGAATTCGATTGAGTCCGGATTCGTACGAATCTGTATTCGCGTGAATGATCTTTACCAGCGGGAGAAGTCCATTGAGGATCTCGTCATCTCTCAGCTGACTCACACTTTCTGGTACATCTGGATGCTCGAAGAAGCTCCAACTGGCATTCAACGTTACTCGCTCTTGCCGCTCGATAGTGTGATCAATCAGGCTTCTGTAATCACGCCGAACATGATAGTTGCGCGCATGCCAGTAGGCCCACTGCATGATTTTTCGCAAACACGAGTAGTCAGTCGTCCTGATCACCAACACATCCAATTCGTACGCGTAATTCAGATGAAATTCGGATGTTATGACCCCCTCATGCCTTGAGACAACGACTCGATCTCCAAGCCTTGTCCTGTGCATGCGCCAATTCATATACATGACACCCCGCTCCTTTTTTGAATTGTATTTTTGTGAACTGCTGTAAATGTACCATAATTTGACCAGCCTGTCAAGACTTTTCGATTTGTGTATTCCTCATTTTAGTAAAAAAACAGAGCTCCGTGGAGCTCTTTTTGGTTCAGGTTTGGTAGTAGAATCCTGCTTCTTCGAGAGAGCAGTTTCCTTGCACGTACTGATCCAGTGCTTCTTGTGCGGTGAGTGTTTTCGGCATGTGCGTTGCTTGCGCGGCGTCGAGATGGTTGAGTAGCGCCATGGGCGTTGTGCCATCTTTTTTTGCGCGACGGAGAATGCGTTGTGCACGTGCGCGGCATGTGACTGGAAGCTCTTGAGCTGCTGCATCCAGCGCATCGAATGTTGTGCACGACTTGAGCGCTTTGAGCGCCAACCGTGTATCTTCTGGATGATGCTCTGCACCATCGCATACCAACTTGTTCACATCTGCTGCGATCGATTTCATGAGTACTCCTTTGAATATTCGATATTTTCAGCATAGATTGATTCCAGCTTTTTGTCAACTATACAACAACCAAAAAACCGCCTGATGATTCTCACGAGATCCCTCGACTTCGCTCGGAATGACGTGGAGTCACGGCGGTTTTTTACGCTGGCTCCATCTGTAGATGTTTCATGATTACTCCCATTTGTGTTTTGAGCTTTTGATGCTCTTCCTCAAGTCTTTGATACTTTGCACGCAAGGCAACTAATTCAAGATCCAGCTTTTGATGCAAAGCAATAAATGTATCTATATGAGTCATGACTTCCGTTTTGATACGATCTTCACTTTCTTTTATCGCACCGCTAATTTCTTCGCGCATACCTAACAGCGCACCTTGAAATTCGTTACGCGTGATTGCGCTGTCTTTTAGAAACGTTACCATTTCAACAACGTCATCCAATTTTTTTTCAAGTTTTTCCATATGAATTCATATTACATTTGTTTTATTTGTGTGTCAAAAAACCGCCGAGCGGCGGTTTTATCTTCAGCTACGCTTTAATTTCGCCGATTTTCACCTTTGTGAAGTGTTGGCGATGTCCGACGTTACGTCGATACCGCGTCTTTGGTTTGTATTTGATGACAGGAATCTTTTTCCCTCTTCCCTGCTCTTCAATCGTTGCGGTTACCGATGCCCCGCTAAGGGTCGGTGTGCCGATTTTGACATCAGCAGCTTTGTCGTCGAATGCGAGGAGGACAGCGTCGAACGTGACCTTGGCCCCTGCTTCGCCTTCGATCTTCTCAATTGTGAGCGAATCTCCAGCTTTCACCAGATATTGTTTTCCGCCCGTTTTTATTACAGCATTCATATGGCAGGATTATATAGAGATCGCGAAAATATGTCAAGTGATTCTATTCCTCGTAATCCTCTGGAACTAATTTCTTGTGAGATGTCTCTGCGGCATATCTTACATCCTTATCTTTATCATTTTTTGCCAAAGACTTTAAGATTTTGATTGTTTGCGCATCATTCAACTTTGTTGCCTCAAACGCTGCCTGTTGTCGACATTTTGATCCCAAATCATCTGACAACAAAGCTAGATTCAAAGCGATCGCAGCATCCTTCCCTCCGATTTCCGGAAGCAAAACTATGTGATCCAATTTGTTTTTGCAAATCACATTTTTATTCAAAATCCAATTTGTCATTTGTGGAATTGATTTTTCTTTTCCATCGACTAATTCTTGTATTGCATTTCCCGGCTCGCTCGATCCCAAGCGCTGTGCTGCATCCGCAGGCGGCGCTGGTGTATTCGCACACCCCGCTCCGAGCAACAACATCGCAGAAATTATGTATACCTTATTCATATTTTCTTGTTATTAGTGTGATGATTAAAAATGTAAATAATACGAGTGTTATAAATGTTACCATTTTTCCTGTGCTTTGTGCTACCACCGTTAGGCCACCAAATCCAGCAGCGAGCATCCAATAAAGGTATACGGTTTTTTTGTGACCGATTTGTTTCATTAATCTGAAGTGTAAATGTGTTGCATCGCCGGCGAGTGGTGATTTCCCTTTTTTCATTCTTCGGAGCACTACAAAAATCATGTCGATGAGTGGCACGCCGAGGACTAATAATGCAATTGCGATTTTTCCGCCGGATATGACCGCGAGAACTCCAAGAATATATCCGAGCCAAATACTTCCCACACTTCCTAAAAATATTTTTGCAGGGTGATGATTTAAGATCAAAAATCCGACACAACTTCCAGCGAGGATTGCTGCTGCGAGCGCGATGTCTGGTTGGTAGTATCGTGAGAACATTGAGAAGCCTGCGATGAGGATTGCGCCTATTGAGACAATTCCTGTGACCAATCCATCGAGTCCATCCAGTAATTTTGTTGTTCCTGTCATGAGTATAAGCCATGTGAAAACTATAGCATCGGCGACGATAAAAATTGCGAATGGACCGAATGTGATGTTTGGTTCTGTGAGCGTTAGGATTCCTCCAAATGGATTTGAGATGTGTGTGAGATTTGTTCCTAACAGTGTTGCAATTAAAACTGCGAAGATAATTCCACCGAGCTGCCAGTGCGCTTTGAGGTTTTTTTGATCATCAATGACTCCTAATAATAAAATCACGAAGGATCCTATGAGAATTGCGCCGATTCGAGTTATGGGGATAGTGATGGTGATATCTATTATTTGAAGTGCAATGAATCCGATTAAAAAGAACGTGACCATAATTGGCACGCCTCCGAGTAATGGAATTGGTTTTTTGTGGATTTTTCTACCGCCTGTTGGTTTATCTACTATCTTCCATTGTATTGCTTTTTTTATGGTGAGTTGTGTTAATACATAAGAAACAGCCGCAGCTGCCCCACCAAATACAATCAAAAATATTGGACTCATATGAGTAAGTACCAATTACCAATTACCAAATCACAATTTTCAAACAAATTCCAAATCATAAATTCCAATTACTTCGCTGTACTATTCGTAATAATTCTACTCATTATCTTCGTTAGTTCTATAGTCTCCTTTAGTAATGTCATTCTCGTTTGTTCGTAGACTTTATCTATTTCAATCAATCGCAACCACAACCCAGATTCTTTGACCTCCTTTCTCACAATTCTTACCCGATAGACGAAATCCTTTTTACTCAGTGCCTCATTGGCCTCTATGTAATTTGCCGCTACTGAACCTGAAGATCGTGCCAGCTGTTTTGCGTATTCTATATTTGTGACATTTCGTTTCAATTGTTTTATCAAATTTCGACACGAAAAAGCAAACTCCGCTGTTCTCGGCTCCAAATCATACACAGCGGTTTTTTTGGAGTTTGATATTTGAATTTTGTTTGTCATTTGTTATTTGATCATTGGTTATTCGATGTGCACACCGCCATCTGCATCAATCACAATCGTTTGATTACGACCCACATTTCCTTCCAAAAGAATGTTCGCCAGCACATCCTCAACATCAGATTGAATAACACGACGCATTGGACGCGCACCAAATTCTGGAGAATATCCTTTTTTCGCTAGCTGTGCGACAGCGCGTTCGGTCACATCTAAATGAATTCCCTTTTGTTCGTAGAGTCGTTTTTCTATTCCTCCGATCATGAGATGTGCTATATCCTCAATTTGCTCCTCATTGAGCGGTGTGTACACAATCACACCATCAAAACGATTGATAAGTTCTGGGCGGAAATACTTTTTCAATTCCTGATCGAGTAATCCTTGTTTGATGATTTCTGTTCCTGTTCCAGCTTTTACCTCATCTTGAATGTAACTACTTCCTGCATTTGATGTACAAATAATAATAGTGTTTGTGAAATCTACTACGCGACCGACGGAATCTGTCACTCGCCCATCATCGAAAATCTGCAAAAATACATTTAGTAAACTTGCATCTGCTTTTTCAAATTCATCAAGCAATAATAATGTGAATGGATTTTGTCGGATCGCTTCTGTGAGCAATCCTGTTCCTTGTTGTCCGGGCTGTCCGATTAATCGATAGATTGATTGTGCATCTTGAAATTCTGACATGTCGAATCGTGTCATGCGATCTTCTCCGCCAAAATAAACTTCTGCGAGCGTTTTTGCTGTTTCTGTTTTTCCTACACCAGTTGGACCGAGAAATAAGAAATTTGCAATCGGACGTTTTCCTCCTGATAAATCCGCGCGCGCGCGACGAAGCGCTGCTGAAACTGCTTTAACTGCTTCATTTTGTCCCACCACACGCTCATGCATAATCTCTTCTAATCTCATCAATTTATCTTTTTCATCCTGATTGACGGCTTCTGTCGGAATGTTGGTTTTTTCTGTGATGACAAATCCGACATCTTCTGATCGCACCAGCTGATTTGCACCGCGTTTATTGCGTACGTATACCGCAGTTTCTTGCATGAGCTTGATGGCGTTTTCTGGGAGAGCTTCATCTTGTAAAAATCTGCGCGCCATAGTTACGCATTGTTCGATTGCGCGATACGTAAAATACACTGTGTGCTGTGCTTCAATTGCAAAAACTCTGGATTCTAGAATTTGAATTGCGTCGTTATCCTCAACTTGATTCACTTCAAGTTTTGTCGACATTGATCCAAATCTAGTTCCTGAAATCGCCGTTCTGAATGCTTCGTTTGTTGTTGTTGTAATTGCAGTTAATCTTGTTTTTTCTAACAGCTCTGCGAGTGTGTCGGATAAATCCTGACTTGTTCCACCACCAACTCGCACACCAAATAATCCCTCAATACCTTCAAACGCCAAAACTGTGTTTCCAGATCTTACAGCTTCTACCATCACTTGCATTAAGCGTTGTTGATATTGTCCGGGATCTGACCCTGAAACAATGTGTGTGATTGGAATTCGAATTAATCGTTTGTCTTTCAAAACTTCTGGGACATCTTCTGTAACCATTCGTTCAGCCAACCCTTCTACGATACTCATTTTTCCCACACCTTGCTGACCAGTCAAAATGACAGATGATGCGCCAGATTCTAGTGCGCGCAACATTGAACTTATTTCTGATTTTCTGCCGACAGTAACTGGTAAGTATCCAAATTTTGCAGCTTTTGTTAAATCTTCTCCAATTGAATTGATAAGTGGTGTTGCTAATCCTGTCATTGCTGCGCCAGTATCGCTTGTATTTTTTTTGAATGCTGCGCGACGGAATGATCTCATTTCACCAGAAAGATGATTCATGAATCTGAACCACTGTACACCATTATCCAAAACTTTTGGTTGTACTCCGAGACGTTCGAAAAATTCTGTGAATCGAGGGTCTACCATCAAACATGCATCAAACAGATGAAACACCGTCACTTTCGGATCGTCATTTTTCGCTGCATCCAAATATGCTTTTGCAATAACTTGCCACATCGCGCCATTAGCGCCAGCATGATCCGCGCCATCTTGTAAAAATTGTTCATGAAAAACTTTCACGACCTGATCTGGCGGTAATTCAAATCTGATTAAAATTGATTTTACATCTGGAGTTTTTAGGAGATGTTCAAATAATGTGTAGAGTGAAAATTCTACGCCAGCTTTGTGAGACTTGAGCGCAGCTTCCTCAAAAGCGACCATAGCTCGCGGAGCAAATGCGTGTGCAATATTGTGGAATGATCCGCGATGATATTTTGCAACTGATTCCCATGACGTTCCATCATCGTATGGATGATCGACTGCATCTGATTTTACAAACTCGATGGTGAGCGCAGTTCGCACCAACCGAGACATCACAAACATGATAAGTAATATCAGCAACCACAACGGAATGTATGTTTTTTGTAAGGATGTCGGAATGTACTCGAGGTATTCTGGAACATAGAAGTTCATGAGCTTCAAGATTCCCATGTGCAACAAACCAACTACTCCCACTAACATCAACACAAAATTCACAATGCTATCAAAGATCTCTTCAATTCGTCGTCCTTTAATTGCTTCATCAGATAGATCGCGTTGCCATGCAAAAAAATGATGGTGTACAGAAAAACCCATCCAACTTCCGCGGCATGCTTTACGAATGTGACCTTCGTCACTTTTGTCGCAGATGAGTAATGGTACTTTTGGAATTTCTTCTTCCATGTTAGATAAGTGGGATGTACGTATTGAACGTCGATTGCATGAACATATAAACCGCAAGTGCAGGCAATGCAAACCAACCTAAAAATATCACAAGATAGATCGCAAACATGATAATAAATCCGATGAACCGAAAAATAATCTGAAATAGGCGCATGAAAAAACTGATGATCCTCCCCTGCCAGTCGTATTGCTGGAACATGGGTACAAACAGATTTTTGATCCACACACCCAACCCCATCTGCCTCCATGTACTTATGCTTGTATTCACCAACCATTTGTATATAAAAAGCGCGCCGCGAGTGTACCACCACATCGGTGCGTACAAGATATCTTTTGCGAGCGCGAATAGTGTGTACTTGAGTACTAGCATAGTGATCTAGTATAGCATTTTTTTTGCGAAAAAAAAATCAGGCTCTCACCTTAATTGTTATGGGTTCTACTTCTTTGCTACCGCGTCGTCTGTGAGTGTGATATATACGGTTTCACCATCATCGACCATCCCCAAAGAATCGATGTTGTTTTTTACGTTTGATGTTGATTGTAGTTGCGCGACATGCAATTCGAGTCGCTGATTTTCGCGAGTGAGCTGCGTGTTTCTTTGTTCGATTTCGTAGATTGCGAATCCTTTTACAGAAACATTATTGATTTGCCAGACATATGCGATCATCGCTGTTGCGAGAATTATCAACAATCCAACACGAAATTTTGCGGATGAAGTATCCGTCTTTTTTAATCTTTTTTTACGAGTGTACGCACGTGAACGGTGCGATTTTATAAATGGTGACATTACGTTGGTAGTGAAAAGTAATGCTACTTTTTGGTTGCGACGCGAAGTTTTGCGCTTCGTGATCGCGGATTTTCTTTTATCTCATCGTCTGAAGCTGTGATTGGTCGTTTTGTGAGAACGTCCAATCGATCATCTTTTTTGAACATCTGCTTTACAATTCGATCTTCGCCAGAGTGGAAACTAATCACCATGATGGTTCCACCGGGGGCTAGGATTTCAATTGCGTCAGCAAGCCCATCCTTGAGCGCAGCAAGCTCATCGTTGACCGCGATGCGTAATGCTTGAAACGTTCGTGTTGCAGGATGGATCGATCCACGTCGATTGCCGCCGATTATGTCTACCAGCTGCAGCGTGGTTTCGATTTTCATTTCTTTTCGTGCTTTGACGATTGATTGTGCAATTGTGCGCCAACGACGATCTTCGCCGTAGGTTCGAATGATGCGGCCGATTTCATCTTCATACATGTTGTTAATGATGTCGGCTGCGGTTTTCGTTTGACTCGGATCCATGCGCATATCGAGTGGTTCATCTTTTTGAAAAGAAAACCCTCGATTGCGATCTGAAAATTGCGGTGAAGACCACCCTAAGTCAAAGAGAATTCCATGAACGTCGCCAAAATCCTCGGGGATGAGTGATTTCAGTTCACGAAAGTTTCCTTGCTTTAGGATGAGATTGTTATGATCTTTGAGAAATTCTTCTGCACGTTTGAGTGATTCTGGGTCTGTATCAATTCCCAATAATTTCCCATCACCTAATTTTGAAAGGATCAATTCAGCATGTCCGCCGTCACCAAGTGTAGCGTCAATAATATGATCGCCATCTTTTAGATCTAAATGTTGAAGCACCTCCCTTGCTAGTACGGGGACGTGTCTCATATTCCCAGTTCAAATAGATCTTCAGCAATAACTCCGCTTTCTTTCTCTGTTGCTTTCTTGTATTTCTCCCATGCAGCTTTATCCCAAATTTCAATACGATTATAAAGGCCAGCCATGACCGCTTTCTTTTTGATCTTGGCAAATGTACGCAGATAATCTGGGAGCATAATGCGTCCCTGTTTATCGATGGTTACCTCCATGGCACCTGCCAACATTAAACGTGCGAATGCACGTGATTGTTTGTGTGAGAATGGGAGAGCAGCAAGTTTCTCTGCGAGTTTTTTCCATTCTTTGTTTGTGTACAAGAACAGTGAGTTATCTAACCCACGCGTAACAACGGCGTTTGAGCCGAGTAACTTTCTGAATTTTGTGGGCACTGCGAGCCGGCCTTTTTGGTCGACTGAGTGTGAATACTCTCCGATGAACATAGTGGAACATTATGGAATTGATCCGCAAATCAAGACCCTACGATACGTCATACGTGCGCACTATTACTTTGCACGATATCGCATAGGATTGAGCAACGTCTCTGAGAGTCGTGGAGGAGAAATACAGACTTGGACGCAGCTTGTAGAAAAAACTTCTACGCTGTTTCGCCAGTTAGCGACAACAATATATCTGTCACGACGTTGTGCTCTGCAATACTACGCATTGCATGTTGTAACGTAGGGCTTCTTGATTCTTGGAATTCTTTGCGAGTGTAAGCCTTGTGAATCACCTTCTTTGTGAGATCGCATTCGTGGGTCCGTTACCAACGGTTTTCAAATACGAGACCTCATTCACAAGAAACTTTAGATCACCCACCATTCCCCACAATTCACCACTACATACTTATAATATCCCACGAATACCTTCGTGTCAACACGATTCATCCACAGGCAAATAAAAAAAGACCCCGCATTACGAGGTCATCATTCTGTCTCCTTTGATGGAATTATATTTAATCCACTATCACTACGAAATGCAGTAATGACACGCTCACTTGGATAATTGCAATCATGTGCAACCATAATGCAACTCACCCGCTCCTCATCAAGAGCATCCCCAAATGGCTGGACGTATTGATTTGCTAACTGGCGTGCTCTTTCTTCTGTGTGAGCTGCCACAATCATTTTTCGTGGCCTTGTTGCTCCGAGTGTCAGATTCCGACGTTTCAGTTCAAATAACTTCATTTGCTCTCCCCCACGTTGATTACCTGCATGATTCGAAAATCATATTGATGCATTTCCTTCATGCGCTCTCCTTTCTCACTACCCAATTGCCTTATTCCCTTCGATTGCCAACCATCATTATTTATAATGTTTTGATTCATACAAAAGCTTGGCAGGCGCTTATGCGAACTAATTACGATAACGTCTGTAATGAACTGCCCAATGAAAATATATCTGGGAACATGCCTACGATTAATCATCTCATATACATGCACTAGTAAACGAACTTTCATTCTGACTCCTTTTGAATGACCTTAAAGACGTTAGCAAAATCGTGCATCATTGTCAATATTTGAAATTTAACTATAATGAAGTTATATATAATCCATCGATATGACTATACAAGATCTCCCTGCAATAGATCCTCAAAAAGAACGTGCTGAGAAATTAATGCGCGCGCAAAATTTAATGCAATTTCAGATGATTCAGGAATCTGGGATGGATGAGATGGAATGGATTGAAACATATGGAGCGGATTTTCGAGATACTGTCACCGAGCAGCCTGGAGAAGATGCGCAAACTATTTTGGCCAAACGCGCCATTATGTTTGCATGCTTGAAGGATGATATTGCAAAAGCAGTCTCTCTCTTTCATGACATGCGACCGGATTTCCCGAAACAGAAGGCTGCTTAGCCTTTCATGGCCTTGCGGTGTTTTGAGCGGTAAAAACTTTGTGCGAATCTGTGGGATTCATCTCGTAATGCAATTAAGATGTGCGGATATAAACGCGCGATTTGTTTGAGATCTTCTTGGATGGTCTTTTTTTGTTTGGGGATGACGAATTGATTTTTTTTGCGCGCTGCGCCTTTTGCGATACCCATGACCGGAATTTCTATATCAAGTTCTCGTAATACTTTTTTGACGCGGTTTACTTGCGGGAGTCCTCCGTCTATCAATAATAATTCTGGGCGTTCCCATCCATCATGTGTGAAACGTCTTCTGATAACCTCTTCTAACATCGCAACATCATTTGAACCCTTCACATCTTTTATGGTGAATTTTCTGTATTCTTGTTTTTCTGGATGACCGCCGACCGCAACCACCATCGATCCCACCGCAAACTTCCCTTGAATATTTGAAATATCGTATCCTTCAATTCGTCCAAACACATCAATTCCAATATCAGTACGCTTGAATCCATGTCGTTCTGCCCCGAGCACCGCGATATCATGAATATGTTCTAACGATTTTATTTGATTTCGTAATTCCCCTGCTCTCTCAAAATCCATCAACTCGGAAGCTTTTTTCATTTCTTTTTTTAGGTCGATGATAACTTCTTTTCGTTTACCCTGGAAAAATTTGATGAGATGTCGAATTGTTTTTCTGTATGGACGTTTTTTTATTTCACCTGTGCATACGCCCGGACACAATCCAATTCCTCTGTAAAAACATGCACGCGGCTTTCTTTCAGACCCCCCCTTGCCCCCCCTTGTTAAGGTGGGGAGCTTTTCTAATTGCTTGGTTTCAGCATCAACATGAGTAGCTGTTCCCCTCCCTTTCAGGGAGGGGTCAGGGGAGGGTTTGGGAGGCTTGCAGCTACTAAATTTAAAAATCTTACGCACAATCTTGAGCGCGTTTCGAATTGATGTCGCTTGTGTGTATGGCCCAAACAACGCGACAAAATCTTTTTTCTCATCATATTCACCATCCTCTAATTGTTTACCACGAATCAACAAAACCTTCGGAAAATCATCTCGCGTCACCCCCACATACAAAAAACTTCGTCCATCCTTCCCCAATACATTATATTTCGGCCAATATTTTTTTATCAAAACTGCTTCGAGCATCAAAGCCTCAATCACTGTTTCTGTTTTGATTGCATCTATATTCACCACTTGATCCATCGCCTCTTCAATCGGCCGTGTCTCACGAGATTTCGATTTCTGCCAATACGAAGAAACTCGCGTTTTCAAAACAGTCGCCTTCCCTACATACAACACCGTCCCTTTTGTCCCACGAAAAAGATACACACCAGGCGTGCGTGGGAGATTTTGGATTTGCTTTTTGATAGTATCGGTCATAGAATGAGGATACTTTATTCCATCATGATATTCAATATGAGCGTAGATGTAGATTATTTCTCATTCAGCCCCTCGCGAGCTGACAAAGAATGGCCGAATTTTGTTGAGGATTTTTTAGTGTTGCGCAAACGCCATGCGCCGTGGGATGACTATGTAGAGGATGCGCGCGAGCTCGAGAAACAAAAAGAAAAGATTGAGGCTACATATGAACCGAAGATCAAAAAAGCTGCCCACGATGCTTTTGCTTTTTTTAAAGATAAGGGTTTTGTTATTCCGTGGGTCGACTGGGAGACAGGTGCGGGGACAGATAGATGGGGTAATGTCATCACGATGTCAGATGTGGACAAGATTGATTATTTACAATCTGCTGGCGTTGTATATCCCGCAGATGCAGATCATGATGCAAAAAATTTACCCTTCATGTCTGTCAGCCGTGATGCCCCTCAGTTATTCGATGATTATGAATCTGTTGTCGATCGCATGAATAGAGACATCGCTGCGCTGAGTGGTGCATCCCCGATATCGGATTCTCAAGATACCTCTGTTGCACTTAATGAGCGCCAAGATGCTATCGAGAAAGATTCACGCTCAAGTTATTTGATCTATGAGAATGTGTTTGATGAAGAGTCATTACTGCGAGATTTGATCACCGTTGATCTTTATTATGGATCACGCAAAACTGATTATTTCGAAGATCCGAAAATTGAGCATTGGCACTTACTCGCACTTATTGATGTCTTTGATATGAAAACGGATGGAAACATTCCTTTGAAAGACGAATTGATTCGTGTATTCACTACATTCACACCAAGAAAATTGGAAGAAGTGATTCAGTGGATGATGCGGGAAATGGATTGGGATCACAAAACTTCTGATGGAGGTTTTCGCGAATATGTCCGATCTGTGCGTCCTCTTGTGAAAGATTTGGAGAATGTCCCGGATGCGCTTTTAGTTCGTGAATATGGTGGCGGCGAAAAAGTGGAGCCAAACAGCGCACAGGAATTATTAATGAAACGAGCAAAAAAACATGCAGAGCAATTTAAAGGTTTGTTGCCGCCTGTTTTGTAAATATGGATGACTACAATGAACTCACGCCTGAAGAAAAAGAAGTTATAGATGATAAAGGTACAGAAGCACCATATTCTGGTGTATACTATGAGCATGATGAGAAGGGCGTATATACATGTAAAAAATGCGATACAAAGCTGTATCATTCTGATCAGAAGTTTGATTCAGGTTGTGGATGGCCGAGTTTTGATGATGAGATAGAAGGAGCGATTGTGCGGACTTTGGATGCAGATGGACAACGCACAGAAATTACTTGTGCTAATTGCGGTGGGCATCTCGGACATGTATTTGAAGGCGAAGGACTCACCCCAAAAAATATTCGACATTGTGTGAATTCGATTTCACTCAACTTTGAATTGAAGGAATAATATGGAAGATGTCGACAAATTAAAACAGGTTATTTTAAAACTTCACAAACGAAATAAGCGTGTCGAAGCTGATAAGGCTTGGGAGACAAGCTGGACGCGAAGGATATTGATATTTGTATTGACTTATTTTGTTGTGGTTGCGTTTTTTTTGGTGGCTGATTTACCGAGACCTTTTGTCAATTCACTTGTCCCTGCCGGAGCTTTTATTCTGTCTACGCTCACCATGCCGATTTTCAAAACATTATGGCTGAAGAATCGAAAACAATAGATGAGATGTTTGATGAAGCTCGCGTGATGTGGAATCAGACATTTGCACCGCATTATCCGAAACAGCATGTGCATGTTTTTATTGATGATTTTAATGCTGCAGAAACTGCATATCATGAAAAGAAATTTGCAGAAGCCATCAATCCTGTTGCGAAATGGCATAGCTGGGCGCTTGTGAAAACCTATACTGCTGATGTATCTGGGCCTGCGCTCGCTTTTTTTGATATGGAGGAGTTGTTGAAGAAATTGAAGAATGCATTGTTGGCGGCGTCAAATAATGGTACAATTGAAAACTAATATTTAACCCCTATGCTTATGGAGGTAGGACTCTTTTTAGCGAAGGCTTGGTCTTTGTACCTCGTCATTATTTCGCTCGCGTTTTTGTTCAACAGAAAGGCCGTGAAAACCATGATGTCATTTGCATCAAACGATGCATTTTTACTTGGCACAGGTTTTCTTTCTTTGTTGATCGGTATTTTGCACATATTAAGTTATAATGTGTGGGAAGCTGATTGGCGTGGTTTGGTGACATTACTTGGTTGGATGGCACTTGCCAAAGGAGTTGTTCGTCTTGCAAATCCAGGTTTCTCAAAACGAATGCTCAAGAAGTTTGGTAAGGGTGATGCGCTTCGACCATGGTTGTTTGCTTCTCTTGTGATTGGTTTATATCTCGGATACGTAGCGTGGTACTTGTAATTTAAACAAAAAAATAATCCCGAGCAATCGGGATTTTTGTTTACCTTTCGTCGATGGAAATGAATGAGCTGGCGTGGGTATTGAACCACCTGTATTCTGTCGTGTCGTCACCTCTGCGATATCCCTCATTCACATATTCTACGCGAATCATGTGATTGTCGACTGTCACTACCTTGCACGGCAAAACTTGCCGGACTAATTCGTCACCCCCCCTTCCATCGGTGCGTTGTGTATGATATGAACGTTTTTTCCTACGAGATCTTTCATTTAAACTCCTTTGTGTTCAAGCGGAATGAAAACTGCTTCTTCGGCGGGGATTCGCCTGTTGAGTTCTACGGCTTGTCCGGGATAGATTGAGTAGACGATGACTACATCCAGCGGATCATCTTCTTTGATATTCACTACAAATGTGATTGCTCGCGTGCGCGGTGCTTTGAATTTTTTACTCGATACCGCGAACGCATTCGTTCTTTTATTTGGTTTGAATGGCTTAATTCTGGTTCCTCGTGGAAGCTTTTCTAGTGACATGGTTGATGCCCAGCCAATCCACATATCCGGATGTTTGATGGTGAAATCCCATGTGCCATAGGGATTCTCTTCATTTTCGAGAATGTCAGAGATTTCCTCAATCAACCTGACACGCACATCGTAGTGCTGTAACACCGCCCAGAAATTTGTCCAGAAACGAAATTTTCCCGAACCCGAATCTCCGTTTCGAAAACACGTGTGCTGCAACCGCCTTCGCGCAGCAGCAGGCATGATGATCCGAAAGGGATGCGTAGTCGGAGGATCTGATTGTGCATCAAACCTGTACTTTGAAGTGCTCATTATTTCAATCCTTTGTATTTAATGATCGACTCGATACACTACCACTTATTTCAAACCTTGTCAATAAAAAATCCCGATCGTGTCGGGATAGAGTACTACCAGTTATTGACGTAACGGATCCTCGAAATGGTGATAAAACCAAGCGCAGCTGCTCCAACAAGTTTGATCCATGTTGTATCGCCGTTGGTCAGCGCTGCCATGGGCACCATGATGAGTGCGAACATGACAGCGATTTTGGTCAGACTCCCGAACAACGGGGAGTTGACGTCAAGATGATCGTACCAATGATAGAACTCATTCAAGTTTTTCTCCTTCTAGTTTTTCGATCAATGCAGGAAGTTCTGCGAATGATTGGATGATGTGTGAAGCTCCAGCTTCGCGAAGTCTATCCTCTGGAACTGTTGATGGAATGCCGACTCCTACAATACCACAACTTTTTGCGATTTCCATATCGTATGGACCATCGCCAACGTATATCACATGAGTAGCGAAATCCTCGAGTGGGATTCGTAGATGAATCGCAAACCCTAGAATATGTGTTGCGCTTTTTGGAATCTTGTCAGACCCCATGATTTTTTCATAACAATCGAAGATTTCGATCGCCTTGAAAATTCGTACGATTTCGGCGGTTTGCGATCCTGTTGTTGCGAAGAAGCGTTTTCCCATGCGATGTAGTGATGTGATCGTCGCTACAGCACCTTCGAAAACTGGAACTCGCCGCTTTTGAACCTCTGCGAAAAAGTTTTTCTCGAGCAATTTGATTTCTTCATTTTTCGGCTTTTGCGAACAAATTTCTGCAAAGCCACGAAGTTGATCTGGCAGCGGCGTACCTGCTGTTGAAAGATAGTACTCGCTAGCAAGCACTTTTTGCGCTCCCCATTTCTGAGATGCAAGTTGTGCAAAAATTTCCGCGAACATGTGCATTCGATCGAGAATTACCCCATCGACATCCGTTACGATATATCTGATTTCCATGTTTTCCTCTTGTTAATGAGCGAATACAATCTAACCTTTTTTTATTTTTTTGTCAATATCTGTGTTATACTTATCTACTATTTATTATCTACTTTCTATGAGCATTCATGTTGCCTCGTTTTATCGTGGCTTGATACTTTCTGCCATGTGTTTGGCTATGAGTATTATGTTTGTAAATCATGCACAAGCTGCATCAGATACAGGCACACTCATCAAAACGGCTGATCATCCAGCTGTGTACTACGTAGCGGAAGATTCTAAGCGCTATGTATTTCCCAATGAAAAGATCTACAACTCATGGAAGGATATTTTGGGAGATATTAGTGTCGTTACTCCAGCCAAACTTGCGTCTTATAAAATTGGTGGAAATGTGACGTATCGCCCTGGTACGCGATAGGTAAAAATCACCTCTGATCCGACTGTATATTTTGTAGGATATGATGGTTCGTTATCCGCTATTGCAAATGAAGAAACCGCTCGCTTCCACTACGGAAATAATTGGGCAAAACATGTTGATGATATTCCTGATGGTTTTTTTGTGAATTATAAAGTAAGTGATCACCCTCTTAAATTGGATGCAGGTATTAGTGCCACTCATAAGGATGAGATGAAGGCTCGATATACCAGTATCAATAAACTACTTAAGGCAAAAGCTGCCAAGGCTGGAAAAAAATGGGTAAGTGATGTTCCGAGTACTTCAATCGATGTATCAACATTTAAAGTAACATTCTTGGGTGATGCCTTTTCAGTTGGCCAGGAAAATGCATATGTGGAATTCACATATACCTATGGCGGTGATGATTTCTCGGGAGAACTTGTTACAGCAGATGCTTCAGACTACTACTATCCTCACTCATCCAAAACTAGCTTCTCGAAAACAAAAAGTGGAACAAGCTTCATCTATCTGACACTCGATAATGCAGGAGTAGTACCACTTAATATTAACCTTCTTGATGAAGATGGTAATCTACTCAAAACATTTACCCATTCTTTCACGGCAACTGAAGCAGCGGCTGCATCTATCGATATTTCCAAGTTCAGTGGATCATTTGATGGTGACACATTTACTGTAGGAGAATTTGTTCCAAGATCAACATTTGAGTGGACAAATACTGGCGCAACATTTTCCGGATCTATTCAAACCTTCGGAACTTCCGACACATATGATGGCACGCAACACATCACCACATTTTGGACAGGAACGTCTGGCGACCAGATTATCAGTGTTCCAGTTGATTCCGCTGGTCAAAAAACTCTCACTGTCCATATTCTCGACAATGACGAAAATATCTTGAAAACCTATACACACACTGTCACTGTTTCAGAATAGTGTTTGCCTGATTGTTATTTCGATCAAAAAACCTGCATAGTCTATGCAGGTTTTTTATTTTATTTTCTTTTCAGAGTTATGACTGTTTCGACATGTGGCGTGTGTGGGAACATGTCGAATGTTTTGATTGATGTGAGATTGAAGTGCTCGAGGAATTGCGGGAGTTCGTGTGTGAGGCGTGCAGGGCCACATGAGACATATATTATTTCTTGTGGCTCAATTTCAATGAGTTTGCGGATTACTTTGGGATGGAGGCCGGCGCGGGGTGGATCTACTATGATGGTATCGTACTGTCTTTTCTGTAATTCTTTTGTGTGGAGTTTTGCGTCGATGGCGTGGAATGTTGCGTTTGTTATGTCGTTTTCTTTTGCGTTTTTTTCTGCCATTTCTATTGATGCTGGGTCGAGTTCTACGCCGACGACGTCAATTCCTGCTTTTGCTAATGGCAAAGTAAAAAATCCTGAACCGCAATACAAATCGAGGACTTTTAGCCTGTCATCTCGGCGCAGGCCGGGATCCATGCCTTTAGAATCCTGGATCCCGGCCTGCGCCGGGATGACAAGACCAACTACATATTCTTGTAAAAGTGCTGCAGCTTCTGTATTCGTCTGAAAAAATGAGAATGGTGAAATGAAATATGTGAGTCCATTTACTTCTTCTTTTAATAATGGATCGCCATGCAATAATTTCATTTCATCTCCGATTGAGATATCTGTGACACGTGGATTGATGGCGTGATAGATTGTTGTTGCGAGTGGTTTCAATCTTTCAACCAGATCTTCAAAAGCTTTTACGAGATCAGTATCCCCCGCTCGTTCATCTTTATGAGTCACAAGAATCACCATTCGCTCTCCTGTATTTTTTCCTTCGCGAATGACGACATAGCGCGCATACCCTTTATGACGTACCACATTCCATCCTGGCAATTTCCATTTCTTTATCCAACCTCTGACGATATCTGTGATTTCATGTGAAGGTTCGGATTGTAGAAAACAAATCTCTAAATTCAACACATCCATCCATCGCCCCATTGGTTTCAATCCAATTTCCTGATTTTCACCAATCGGAAAATCCATTCTGTTTCGATAATAAAAAATATCTGGAGATGATTCTGGAAGCGGTACTTCAATTTCGATTTCTGCATCATCAAACAATTTCTGTAAAAATTTCTGCTTCACGATTTTCTGATGTTCATAATCCACATCTTGCATAAAACAGCCCCCACACTTCCCAAAGTATGGACATTTCGGTTCAATCTGTGGCTGCTCATCTGCAATCTCACGAATTAATTTTCTTTGTAGTTTCTTTCTCATAGATGACCAACCTACCACCTCAACATTTCTAACACAACCAGCTATTATTGACGATTTCTTTTACGTATGATACATTCTGTAAGATCGATCTTTAAGGAGAAGTAGACATGTCAGATGTTACACAAGATAACTTCAGAAAAAGCTTCATTGAACTACTCATTCTACAATTGATTCGTGTCAAAAAGCCTAACTGCATGTTGTTCCCAAGTGGTATTGCTCGAGAGCTAAGAGAACATCTTGGCGAGCATTTTGTCTACCAAGATGCAGAGGTTCATAGCGCCTTGTTTGGTCTTCTGGATGGCGTCATCAGTGTTGATGAAAACGGCTGCAATTTTCGCTTACATCACAATCCAGATTCTTGCATAGACCTGAGTAAACTCATGCAATTTATTCGCTTGGATCCTCCTGACCCAGCGGAAAATGACACAGTGAAACATCAGGTCGAAGGAACAGAAACAGCCCCCGACACAGCTGTTTCGTAAACATATCCGAGAAAATGCTCGGATTTTTTAATAAAAAAATCCGGATGTACCGGATTTCCTACGCGAGGATTTAATCAAATTTTACTTTATCTGCAAGACCTTCTTTTTCCAAGGCTGCTTGCAGTTGAGCGCGGAACTTTGGGTCGCTCATATCGACTTGTGACAATTTTTTTGTGAGCTTTTTCATGGCCCGCTTTCTTTTTGAGCGAGCTTTCCCATTTCGTTTAATTCTCACCTTATCCCCACTCAATCATTTTGATTAATGAACACCAACATCAATCTATCATCTTTTACTCTCCTTGTCAACCCTTGAGCGCTTTCTTGAGGTATTTTCCTGTGTAACTTCCAGCTTTCGACATGCTTTTCTCCCCCTAATTACTTCCTCCCAAAGAAGTACAGAGACCCGTCTCAACATTGAAAGACGCATCGACCTTGTGATACTTATCATCGGGGAGCACCAGAGATACGGTAACCCGCACATCATCTGGCGTGAACATCGAGAGTGTGATCTTGATGTGCTCCGCTTTCCTGAATTCCATTTGAAAAGATGAGTATTCACTCCAACGACCAACCAAGTATTTTTTCCGCGACCCCTCTTGAGGGACTTCTTCTTCAGAGAATCCTCCGCAGATCTGTGCTCGGATGAGGTCAAACGCAAATCCATAGGCAGCGGAAAGCCCCTTATGATCACGCTTCGTGACGATAATTTCCCATTCAGGAGTCAATTTGTTTTCAAAACTAATCTCACAATTTGGAATTGTCAGTATTGGCATTTCTTACCCCATTTAAAATAACTGGCGTTACGCTATCATGGATTTTCAGCTGTGTCAACCGCTGAGTACCTTCTTGAGGTATTTTCCTGTGTAACTTCCAGCTTTTTTTGATACGTCTTCTGGGGTTCCTGTTGCGACTACTTCTCCGCCGCGATCGCCTCCTTCAGGGCCTAGGTCGATGATCCAGTCAGCGCATTTGATGACTTCGAGGTTATGTTCGATAACCAAAACAGTATTTCCTCGATCGACTAACCTTTGCAATACATCAATAAGTTTTTTCACATCTTCATAATGCAATCCTACGGTAGGCTCATCCAAAATGAATAATGTTTTTCTGGTGTCGCGTTTTGAGAGATGTGTTGCGAGTTTTACGCGTTGTGCTTCTCCGCCGGAGAGTGTGCGTGCGGATTGTCCTAATTGTAGATAACCCAAACCTACTTCATTGAGAACTTTCATTTTATCGAACACAGCTGGAACGTCTTTGAAGAATACTGCAGCTTCTTCGATAGTCATTTCCAATACATCAGCGATAGATTTTTTGTTGTATTTTACAGCGAGCGTTTCATGATCGAATCTTTTGCCGTGACAGACATCGCATGTGACATATACCGTCGGCAAGAAATGCATTTCTATTGAGAGGAATCCGTTTCCCTCACAATTTGCACATCTTCCGCCGCCGCGCTCTCGCTTGACGTTGAATGAGAATCTTCCTGGTTTCCACCCGCGCATTCTGGAGTCTGCGGTTAATGCAAATAATTCTCGGATGTGCGTGAATGCTCCTGTGTATGTTACAGGATTTGAACGAGGTGTTCGTCCGATTGCAGATTGTGAAACGCGGGCGATTTTATCGATGTATTCTGTTCCCAAAACTGCTTTGGCATCTCCTACTTTTTTGTTAAGATGTCGCAAGCGATTCAACAGTGTTTTATGAAGTGTGTGATTTACCAACGTAGATTTTCCTGAACCTGAAACTCCTGTCACACACACCAATCGACGCAATGGAATTTCAACATCTATGTTTTTCAGATTATTTGCATGAGCCCCAATCACCTTTATGACATCCAAATTTTTGTATCTTCGCCGTTCTGGGATTGGAATGCTTTCTTTTTTCTGGAGATAATCTAATGTGAGTGATTTATTCTTGTTATTTGATTTTAGTAGTTTTTGCGTTTCTCCTGCTACAACAATCTCTCCCCCATGCTTCCCTGCGCCTGGGCCAATATCAACTAGATAATCGGAAGCCTTAATCGTATCTTCATCATGCTCAACTACAATAATGGTGTTTCCCAAATCCCGGAGCTCTTCGAGTGTTTTGATGAGTCGCTCATTATCTCTTTGATGCAATCCGATTGTAGGTTCATCTAGCACATATAATGTTCCGGTGAGTTTTGATCCGATTTGAGATGCGAGTCGAATACGTTGTGCTTCTCCACCTGAAAGTGTGCCGGCTTTTCGATTGAGTGTGAGATAATGCAATCCCACATCCAACATAAAACTATTTCGGTCGATGATTTCGCGAAGAACATTTTTTGCGATTTCATATTCTGTTTTGTCCAACTGATTTTTTGAAGAGGGATCCCTCGACTTCGCTCGGGATGACACAGGTGTTGGAATTAAATCCATGAAAAATTTGAGTGATTCCTCCACTGACATTTGTGTGACTTCGACAATATTTTTTTCTGCAATGCGAACTGCCAACCCCTCGTTTCGTAGTCGTGCTCCATGACATTCTGGACAAATTTCTTCTGAAAATAACTCTTCTGTTCCTAAACCTGTACAGTATTCGCAATATCCGTATGGCGAATTGAAGCTAAATAGTCGAGGTTCGATTTCTGGGAATGAAAATCCATCATCTGGGCATGAAAATTTTGCAGAAAAAAGTGATTCTGTTTTGTCAGGGTATTGAACAATTAATGTGTCCGATCCATATTGCAATGCCAACTCGAGTGCTTCTGCTAATCGCTGTCGATCTGCTTCTAATCCCTTTCCTAAAATCTTTGCTGAAATGGAATCTATCACTACTTCGATGGTGTGTTTTTTGAATCGCGATAATTTTACTTGTTCTTTGAGTGAAACTTTTTCGCCGTCTAATCTTACATGCATGAACCCGGCAGTATATAAG
>CAZHVT010000002.1:0-67049 GCA_964536205.1 uncultured Gammaproteobacteria bacterium | reverse complement strand
ATTGAGAAGTTGTAGATACTCCCCTTTTCTTCCGCGAACCACTGGCGCCAATACAGTAATTACTTTCCCATCCTTTTTTTCCTTTCCCACCTTCTTCATGATGAGCTCGATCATCTCATCAGTTGATAACTTTGAAATTGGTTTGTCGCATGTGACACAATGCGGCTGACCGATGCGTGCATACAGCACACGAAGATAATCATAAATTTCTGTGATAGTTGCAACGATAGATCGTGGATTTGCAGAATGTGCTTTTTGATCAATTGAAATAGCTGGTGACAATCCGGTGATTTCATCGACATCTGGTTTTGCCATTTGTCCTAAAAATTGTCGCGCATATGCCGAAAGGCTTTCAACATAACGTCGTTGTCCTTCTGCAAAAATTGTGTCGAATGCCAAACTCGATTTTCCCGAACCTGAAAGTCCGGTAAAAACGGTCAACTTATGTTTTGGTATCTCAAGATGCACATCCTTCAGATTGTGCTCTTTCGCTCCTTTGATTTTGATTTTATCTTCCATAGTGTGTAACCTAGGGTCTTATGGATTTAAGCCCAATTACTTTAGAAATTCTTGCCACCGCAAAGCTGA
This sequence comes from uncultured Gammaproteobacteria bacterium, assembly GCA_964536205.1. Lineage (GTDB taxonomy): Bacteria > Patescibacteriota > Patescibacteriia > Magasanikbacterales. The sequence continues at coordinate 66,461 of CAZHVT010000002.1, read as the reverse complement.
TTTTCGCAGCCACCATCATAGTGCTTTTTATTATGATTGTGAAGCGAATTCGGCAGCCTTTGTATTATGCTGGAGTTTTGGCGATTAGTTTAACTGCTTTTGTTTTAGTGATACTCACTCCGCAAACGACGATGTTCTGGGGAAATAATGGTGATGAATTATACATTGCGGCGAATATGACACAGATGGTTTCAGGAGATTCTTCTGATTTCTATTACGCGCATCTTCCACCGTTTTATCCTCCGCTCTATTTCTGGACAGTTGGATTCCTTGCAAAACCGTTTGCGACAAATGGATTGGCGGCTTATAAAGTTGGCGTTGCGCTTTCTGCATTACTTTTATTTCTTGGTACATTCTTTTGGCTCAAACTTCATGATAGAAAATCTCGTAATCAACTCGTTCATCCGTGGATGTATTTCTTGATTCCACTTTCGTTCCTGACACTTCTTCCTTTTGATGAATTTATTCTGAAGCCTCATGAAGCTTTGTCTGCGTTATTGAGTGTACTGCTTGTCGGCGCGATCGGCGTACAGTTCCAAAAGGATCGATGGAAACTCAAACATTTATTTTTCTATGGAATTTCTGGTGCGATTATTTTGATGTCATATTATTTCTGGGGAGTTCTGATTGCCGCCACGCTCGCATTTCTCGTCTTCCTTCCACCCCATCGATTTCATAATGTCATGCATCTCATTTTTTTAGGAATTTTTGTTCTTGCTTTTTCATCTCCGTATCTTGTTCCGCTCTATCAATCGATTCAAATTCATGGCATTGACCTCGCACAAGGCACATACTTTAGCATTCACGATATTCTTACTTTTACTCCGTGGGCTGAATTTAGTTTGCGCGGAGTACTTTCCCTTGTTGGATTGATTGGTTTGATTCTTGCTCGCAAGAAACGATTTTTCAGTTCTGTTTTGATTCTGTTTGCGATTTCATATCTCTATCAATTTTTCGGATTGTTCCAGTTTGTGAAGGATGCGACTCCACTACTTCCCTCAAAACCATTTCTCTATCTTGTGCGCGCATGTTTAGCTGTTGGACTTGGACATGTACTACTTCAGGCTTTTTATTATCTTTCATTTCGATATGGTCGTTCCGCGCAGATTTCTGCGGGTGTCGTAGGTGTCGTAATTCTTGGAAGTCTTTCGCCACTTATAGATATGATTGATCGTCCCGGAATTATCGAGCAGATGAATGAAAATACTCTTGTGCCAAAGGAGTTTATTTTGGCAGAATCTATCCGCGAACATGCTCCGGATTATGCAGATCGCACATGGCTTGCGCCGACGCGACCGGAAATCAATACGTATCTTCCGCTGAAATATTATATTTCTCACAATGAACATTACTCTCATTTCGCTGCTGGGTTTTCTGATCGATTAGATACGTTAACTTCAATCATTTCCACTTCAACTCCTCAAGCGTTTTTTGAAGCCACACAAAAACTTGATCCCCCTGTTGATGCTTTATTGCTTTTTTATGATGAAACGACCGATTCATATCCGTTAAACTTTTGGATCGATAACTATCCTAATGGCGGAACTTCTCATCGTATCGATCTTGATCCAACGCTCATCACCGATGAATACTGGATCAAAACCTACGATGAATGGGATTGGCGCATCTTCACTTCTTCTTCGACTTTGGCTTTTTGATCCTTGTTTGTTTTGATAACTCCTTAATTTCATCACGCAGTATTGCTGCCAATTCGAATTCTAGATTCGCCGCAGCCTCTTTCATATCCTTTGTTTTTTGTTTGATGAGTTTTGCTGGATCCATTCCGTATGATGGCGCAAGTTCCAGCGCCATGATTTTCTGAATGACTGTTTGTTTCTTTTCTCGTTTTTCTTTGTCTTCATCTGAAGTTAATCCGAATTCTGATTCGATTGATTTGATTTTCTTTGTGATTGTTTGTGGAGTGATGTTGTGTTTTTTGTTGTATGCTAATTGAATTTCGCGGCGGCGTTCTGTTTCCTCAATTGCTCGCTTCAATGAACCGGTGATGTTGTCTGCATATAAAACTACTTGTCCATCGACATTGCGAGCTGCTCGTCCCATCGTTTGAATGATCGATGTTTCTGATCGTAAGAATCCCTCCTTATCTGCATCCAAAATCGCTACCAGTGTTACTTCCGGCAAATCTAATCCTTCTCTCAATAAGTTTACTCCCACCAAAACATCGTAATCGCCACGTCTGAATTTCTCCAAAATCTTGAGTCGTTCAATTGTTTTTACATCTGAATGAATATAGACCGCAGAATTTTTGTGTTCCTCGTTAATAAAATCCGAGAGATCTTCTGCCATTTTCTTTGTGAGTGTTGTAACCAAAACACGCTCACCTTTTTTGATTCTATCTCGAACTCTTTCCAACAAATCATCAATCTGCCCTTCAACCTCATCTGTTGGCGTCACTGGTTTGATGATCACCTCTGGATCGACCAACCCTGTTGGACGCACAATCATTTCGACCGGTTTTCCCGCATGTTCTTTTTCATAGACGCTTGGCGTAGCTGATGTGAAAATTGTTTGTTTGATACGATCTTCATATTCATCAAATTGCAACGGTCTGTTATCGATTGCTGATGGTAATCGAAATCCATATTCCACGAGTTGCTTTTTTCGTGCGTGATCGCCAGCGTACATTCCTCGAATCTGTGGGACTGTTACGTGTGATTCATCGATAATTGTGAGGAAGTTATCGGGGAAATAATCAACGAGCGTTGTTGGCGCTTCTCCAGGATGTCGTCCATCAAAATGTCGCGAGTAGTTTTCAATTCCATGACAGAATCCAACATTCTTCATCATTTCTAAATCCATTTTAGTTCTCCGTTCGATTCGTTCTGATTCGAGTACTTTTCCTGCTTTTTGATAAAACTTCAATCGCTCATTCAATTCTGCTCGGATTGTTTTGATCGCTTTTTCGCGTGATGCTTCTCCTGTGACGTAATGTGTTGCGGGAAATACGATCACGCTTTTGCGCTCATCCTCTACTGCATGCTTGATGGTATCTAAAATCTCAAGTTTTTTTATTTTTTGTTCATCCATTGTAATTCTCACTAGAAATTCTTGATGGACTGGATGCAATTCGATTACATCTCCGCGTACTCGAAATTGTCCGCGCAGTACATCTGCATTTGTTCTGATGAATTGCATTTCAACTAAATGTCGCATGATATCTCCACGCGTCACTGTTTGCCCAACTGTTAATTTCATCGATCCTTTCATGTATTCTTCTGGCGCACCAATTGAAAATATACATGAAACACTCGCAACAATAATAACATCTTTCCGTGTGAGCAATGATTGTGTCGCTGAGTGTCGCAATCGGTCTATCTCATCATTCACCTGTGCTTCTTTATCGATATATGTGTCAGAGGCTGAAACATATGCTTCTGGTTGATAATAATCATAATATGATACGAAATACTCAACTGCGTTGTGAGGAAAAAATTCTCGCAGCTCGGAACAGAGTTGTGCGGCAAGCGTTTTGTTATGCACAATAATCAATGTTGGCTTCTGCACTTTCTCAATGACATTTGCCATCACATATGTTTTCCCTGAACCTGTTACACCGAGCAATGTCTGAAACTCCTCTCCCTTTTTGACACCCTTAACTAAGGCATTAATTGCCTTTGGTTGATCCCCCGCTGGTTTGAATTTCGACTCTAATTTAAATTTCATATATCTCCAACGACAAAACCCCGCGGATTGGTCCACTAGGGTTGTCTGCTTTGTAGTGACTGTACTATAGCTGGTCTATTGTAATTCTGCAACATCACCACGAGCTGGAACACGGACATCGCAGCCGAGTTCATTTCTCAAGCGTTCGGCGAGAGCTTCAGCAGATTCTGGATCGCCGTGTGTGAGGTAGATGTGTTTTGGTTTTTTCTTCGCGCCTTTGACCCAATCGATGAGCATGTCTGAATCTGCATGCGCGGAGTATGCGCCGATTTGTGTGACTAAACATTTGATCTCGATTTTTTCTCCGTAGATTGAAACGCTCTTTGCGCCGGATTGGATTTTACTGCCGAGTGTTCCTTGTGCTTGATATGAGACAATGAGCAAAGTCGATTTTGGATCTTTCAAATATCGTTTTAAATGATGCATGATTCTTCCACCCGCCATCATGCCTGAACCTGCAATAATAATTTTAGGATTGGGGACATTATTGATAGCTTTTGATTCATCCGTCGCCATGGTCATTTTGAGTCCTGGAAAATCAAATAATGCATCTCCTGCCCCAACTTTTTCTCTGGCTTCTTTATCCATCACGTGTGTGGATTCGGTGTACACATTTGTTGCTCGGATCGCCATGGGGGAATCGAGAAAGATAGGAACTTTCGGAACGCATTTACATTCATCTATCAAATAATTCAATTCGTATAAAATTTCTTGGGTTCGTTCTAATGAGAAGGCAGGGATCATTAAAACTCCGCCGCGCTCAACCGTATCAATCAAAACTTCTTTTAATTTTTCTGCTCGGTCGGTTCCTGGGCCGTGCGTTCGATCTCCATATGTTGATTCCATGATTAACACATCAGAACCTTCATACGGTTCTTTTTCTTTTACTAACGGAACATCCACATTTCCTAAATCTCCGGAAAAGACATATGAAAAATCTTCGTTTGTAATAGTTACCCATGCTGAGCCCAAAATATGCCCTGCGTCATGAAATGTGATCGTAATGTCTTGAGTGAGGTTGATTGTTTTTCCATATTCGACCGGTTCGATGTGTTCTACTGCACGATCAACATCAATTGCGGTATATAATCTTTCATCGCCAGTTTTTTTATGATCATAATCCATGATCTTTGCGGCGTCGTACCACACAATAGGAATGAGCTTTGCAGAAACATCTGTTGCGTAGACAGGCCCACGATATCCTTCATGCACCAATTTCGGAATTCTCGCATTATGATCTGCGTGCGCATGCGTCACCACCACCGCATCAATTTCAGTAGGATCAAACTTAAACGCCTCCAAATTCTTCACATCCGCAAACTTACTCCCCTGAAACATCCCACAATCCACAATAATCTTCTTATCCTTAATCTCCAATAAATACAACGACCCTGTCACTTCCCCTGCCGCTCCAAAAAAATGTAGTTTCATAATATTGCTTATTATCTGATATTGCACTATATCACAATCGAGGGTACACTGGCGACAGTTCTTTTTGAGACCTCTATCCCCTGCGAGGACGTCATGGATGATGAAAAAAAGGAACCTCCAGATTCTGAATGTGTCGAGACGATTGAAGAGGGCGATTGCTTTTCGATTAGCGAAGTCGGTCCTGAAGAAACGGTACGGAAACATTCGCAGGAACTTGAAACTCGATGGCCTGATCGATATACGATCACATTAGAACCTGTTGTTGATTCTGGAATGTGGCGTTTGAAGGCAAAACATCGCGATTAATAACACCCTTATGGGGTGTTTTTTATGTCTTTATTTTGATATCTATCTGTGCTAACATAACCTCGAATATGTCACGAATCCACGAAGAAGCCGTCAGTGATGTACAAGAGCCGATTTTATCGGAAAAACGATCCTGTCTGCGAGGCGGGTGTTTTTCGTCATGTGGATGTTTGGTGATGATTGGTATTTTGATGCTGTTGATTTTGAGAATTGCATGGGGGCCACGGACCATCAATTTATCTCAAGTTCCTGATCATTTTCCAGAGGCTGTTTCTGTGTTTGAGCCAGATTCAATTCGATCTATCAAAGTTACGCGGGCAGTAAATGCAAATCGAACACTTTCAACTGCAACAGCACTTCCTCGTTTGATTTATAATCCGATTGAGAAAATTATTTCTCTGCGTAAATCCGAAAGTCCATCATTGCTTGATCAATTTGTCGCAGCAGGAGGTGAAATTCGAGAAATCTTTTTGACCCCTGGTGATGAAAGCTCTTCGGATCGAATTACACTTTCATGGGGCGAGCTTCCTGAAGATATTGAAGAAGTTCGAGATTTTTATATGCGAGCTTTTGAGGATGCTGGCGTGCGCGTGACAACTCGTTTTGACAATGCAAATAATTTTGAAGCTGAATTTAAGCGAGGTGAAATTTCTGGAAGTTTGTTGATTGAGAATTATGATTTGCGTCGAAAGGGTGTTGAGGCTATGAAATTGATTGTGACAGTTCCACATACATTTTGATATGTTTTCGATTATTATTCCTACATATAACGAAGAACAATATCTTCCTTTATTGTTGAAGGATATTAAGGAGCAAACTCGTCAGCCTCATGAAGTGATTATTGCTGATGCGCATTCGACAGATCGTACACGTGAAATAGCTCATATGAACGGCGCGCGCGTTGTGGAGGGCGGATTACCTTCCGCTGGACGAAATGCTGGTGCTGCTGTTGCGCGTACAAAACTTCTCATTTTTTTTGATGCTGATGTTCGATTTCCCTCTTCGACATATCTTGAGGATACGTTGGATGAAATGAAATCTCGAAATCTTGATATTGCGACATGTGATATCAAGGCTTCTGATGGTCAAATGATTGATGCATTATTGTATAAAGCTTATAACGGATATACGCGTCTTACTGAAAAACTCAAACCTCATGCTCCGGGATTTTGTATTTTTATCATGCGAGAGATTCATGAGAAAATTAGTGGTTTTGATGAGGAGGTGAAGTTGGCGGAGGATCATGATTATGTGCAGCGTGCCGCGCATTATGGTTCATTTGGGGTTTTGCGAAGTGCGCCTATTTTGACAAGTACGCGTCGTTTACAAAAAGATGGACGACTTAAAACTATGGCCAAATATGCTGCGTGTGAATTGCATATGTCTACTTTGGGTAGTGTAAAACACGATCTGTTTAATTATAGATTTGGTTATGGCAAGCATGCTGAAAAATCAACTCGTTTTAAAAAACTCAAAGAAAAGAAAGATTTGATTGCGAAAAAGATTTTCAAGAAAAAGAAGTAACTTGTCATCCCGGCGCAGGCCGGGATCCATGCGTTGTAATGATCCGGACAATGGATCCCGGCCTGCGCCGGGATGACAATGAATATGCCAAAAAGACTCCTGAACCACATCTCAACCTCCATCACCGGAGCGGCCGTCCTCATGGCGGGTGCTACTTTTTTAAGTCGTATTCTTGGATTGATTCGTGATCGTATTTTCGCGCATCAGTTTGGGGCAGGTGAGGTTTTGGATGCGTATTATGCGGCATTTAAAATTCCTGATCTTTTATTTAATTTGATTATTTTGGGTGCGCTTTCTGCTGGATTCATTCCGGTGTTTACGAAATTTCGTAAAATGAATGGGCTGAAGGCTTCGTGGCCGATTGTGCAAACTGTTTTGAGTTTGGGTTCTATTGTGATGGCGATTGCTGCAGTTTTTCTTTTTATTTTTGCTGATCCATTAATGTCACTTGTTGCTCCGGGTTTTTCTGAAGCTGCACATATTCAAGCTGTCGCGTTTACGCGCGTGATGTTTTTATCACCTTTCTTTCTTGGATTTTCTGCTGTGCTTGGCGGCGCATTGCAATCTCTTCGACAATTTTTTGTGTTTGCGCTTGCTCCGATTTTATATAATGGAGGAATTATTGTTGGGGCGACATTTTTTTATTCAAAGATGGGGGTTATTGGATTGGCTTGGGGTGTGGTGCTTGGCGCGCTTTTACATGCAGGGATTCAATATTATGCTTTGCGCGGACAGGGATTTACCTTACAATTTTCACTGAAACTTACACATGAGGTGAAACGTATTTTGTATTTGATGGCACCTCGTACCTTAGGATTGGCGGTGAGTCAAGTCTCATTGATTGCACTGACCGCAATCACATCTACACTTTCAGCTGGATCGATTTCTGCATTTCAGTTGGCACATAATATTGCATTTGTGCCGATTGGGATTTTTGCGGTTTCATATGCTGTTGCTGCCTTCCCCACCCTGTCTGAAGGTGCGATGGAAAAAACACAAGAGACATTTACAAAAAGTTTTTCAAGTACGGTTCGACAAATATTATTCTTGATGATCCCTTCTACAGTTTTGTTTGTGATTTTGCGTGCGCAGATTGTTCGTGTGCTTTTGGGAACTGGTGCGTTTGATTGGCAAGATACCGTCATGACATTTGATACACTTGCGATGTTTGCAGTTGGATTTGCCGCACTTGGTTTGGTTCATCTTCTGGTGCGAGGATTTTATGCATTTGAGGATACCAAAACTCCTGTTGTGATTGCGATTCTTGCGGAAACGATTGTTTTGTTTGTTGCGTATCTTGCGTCTCGCGTGATTGGCGTGCAAGGTATTGCGTTGGGTGTGAGTGTTGGTGCCTTAGTACAAGTCGCACTTTTATGGACAATGCTAGTTCCCAAAACAAAATCATTGGATGGTCGTAGAATCTTAGTTTCACTTTTTAAAATGACCGTTGCAGCGCTTGCTATGGCGTTAGTGATGCAGATTCTCAAATCCCCTATTTCGTCACTTGTTGATATGACCACAGGAATGGGGATCTTTATTCAAGCGTGTGCAGTTGGATTGGCTGGATGTCTTACGTATGTCTTTGTTGGGCTCATTCTTAAGTCTCATGAAATGCATGTCTTTGTCCGCGTTGTCCGTGACAAACTCATCAAAATAAAAATCCTCCCACACGATATTACTGATGCAGGAGGTTTGTAAGAATTGTCATCGTGACCAAAATTGTCATCCCAGCCTGTGCCAGGATGACCGTTCTATGATGACTATCTGTTTAGGAGGTTTATAGCTTGTCCATATTTGCTTTGCGTGACTGGGGTTAGAGTTATGTTTAGTTGTGCAAGTTGAGATTCGAGTTTGGTTACAATTTCTTTCTGATCTTTTAAAAATGCATCTCGAGCATCTTCAGCTTTTTTCTTTTTTTTCTTGCTTCCCTTTTTGATGACATCATCGATTTCTGTTGAAATGTTTCGCTCGAACTCGATTTCCATTTCTATGTATGATCCGACTGGTTCGGGTCTGTTTTGTTTTCCGAGAAGATACTCATGATAGAAATCGTCAAAAACTTGAACTGTGTCGAGTGAAATAATAAAAACTTGTTCTGGGTTTGGACCTGAACCCCACGGAGTTTTCATGTTGAGATGCACTCGATCGCGACGAGTCAGAAGAACTGTTGATGGTCGGACATATAAACTCCCGCTTCTACCTATTTCTTCCTCTAATGATTCAACGACATGATATGTTGGCCACATTGTGTATTTTTGAAATTGACCTGTTTCGGGATATTTTGAAAATTGTGAATATTTCCAGGGAGATTTTGGAGCTTTATTTTTTTTGGAAAATGGATCTGATGCATTTCTGAATTCGAATCGCGCTTCTTTCACTGTTGAAAACCCATCACCAATTTCAACACGATCTGTTTTGGCTTGAATCTCTGCGCGGTTTGGGAAAAATGCCGGATCCTCTGGATAGCGCTCATGTTTTTCATATTTTTCTACATCATTGAATCTGTATCGTAGTCGATATGAAATTGCGCGTGCAGCTAGATCTTTTTTGTTGTTGTCATAATATGTATCGCGAAATACAAATGCTTTGCTTGCATCATCAATGTAATATTCTTTATTTGTAATATTCTGCGCGGATAATTTTTTTTCGTTGATGAGTTCAGATAATCCATGAGATACAACTGCGATGATTGTTTCGGGATCATGTGTTTCTGCGCCTTCACCTTGCATCGATAATTTGAATTCTCGCTCAATGCGCGGCGGCGTGCCAGATGGTTCTTCATCCAACATGTATGTACTTAGTTGCCTTGTATTTGAACCGCATCCTGCCAATAAAAAAATAACACCGAGCAGCATGAGCCGCGTGGTGCTTTTTTTCAAAACTGTGTTATAGGTGATCATTAGAATTCCAAGTCGCCTTGCGTTCTGTTGACGATAACTTCTTGAATGGCTTCTTCTTTGTTAAGTGCTGTAATCAGTTCCTTCAACTGTGTGTCATCTTTGAGAGTAATTTGAACACTCATTTCTGATCTGCTGCGATCTTTCTGAATAGTAGATGATAGGACAGATACATTTTTTGCGAAACGATCGAAAATCTCTTTGTACATGTCTGTTTGTTCCGCAGTTACCAATGTCACAACGTAGTCGAATCGTGATACTGCTCCAAAACGAGAAACTGATAACCACCAGACAGCTACACTGATGAGCAATGTCGCGACGATAGCTATGATGTGGTTCTGTGTTCCTACACCAAGTCCAGCCATCAAAATCCATAATACGAAAGCGATGTCTCGTGTATCTTTGATAGCTGTTCTGAAACGGATGAGTGTAAATGCTCCAAATACCGTAAATGCTCGTGCGACAGATGTTCCAACGATCATCATGATGACTGACAAAATCGGCCCCATCATGACCAGACTTGCAACAAATGATGGAGAATATGATAATCCTCTGTGAGTTCGTTTATAGACCCATGCGATGAACATCGATAATACAAACGCGATAATCACACTTATTGACATGATTACTACGTTTACATCGACTGGGCCGGCGGAGAAAAAAATGTCTTCTAACATATTTTATTTGTCATTCCGGCGTAGGCCGGAATCCATGCTGATTAACATGATGGATCCCGGCCTACGCCGGGATGACAAGGTAATTAGATTCTAATGCGACCGACGCGAGATGCGTCTCGTACCGCTAGACAATACTTGGATGAGGCGACTCGGTCAAGTCTGTGTTCTCGTATGATTTGCCCGACCCATCCGGGTGCCCATCCGGTGAATTTGAGCTCCATCACAGTACGATGTTTCATATAATCATGAAACATGCCGGCATCATATAGATTTTCTGACGAGCGAGATTGTAAGTGTGAATCAAAGGTGATGCGCAATCTCTTATCTTTATTCCAAATCAATGGCTCTCGTTTGTATCGCACGAGCATGCGGGGTGTCATGCTATTTTTTTTCATGCGTGCAACAAATAGTTGGAATGTTTCTGCATCGTCTTTGTGTGATGGTACTAATCCATTGCATAGTGCAATTACATCTTCTGCTGAAATTCTTTCACGGCGTTTGTGAATAACACTGTTGTACTTACTTTTGATTTCTGCGAATGAATGTTGTGGTGCATCTTTCACATCGCCATAATATCGTAAGCGGAGTTTGTATCGATTTCTCTCGCCGGCAAGTTTTGAATGATATGCAAGAAGTTTTTCATTATCAAAATACAAACTTGTGATGTCGTAACTGTTTTTTCCATCTGGCACCATCGGATCCTTGATCATACCAAAATGTTCCAGCGATTTTTTGATCGTGGCGGTCATGTAATCTGGCATGACGTATTTGAATTCGTAGCGTTGGAATTCGTGTGGGATGCGCGGATGTTTCATATTCCAATAGCAGGTTCTATGATTTGATTTTCTCGTGTTACTAGATTCTGAACTGTTATCCGAGGTGTGACATCTGTATTAAACTGTGATCCACTTCTCACCAGAAAGAAATCATAGTGCCCAAGTTTCGTTTCAAATTGTTCATATCGATTGTGAAGCCACACATCATATTTGATTGCGTGTAATGGGATTTCTTTTTTAATTTCTATCACGCCGTTTTGTGATATTCCCAATAACTGATCGAATCTATTATGTATTCCATCTCCATTATCTTTATATAGTTTCCAATCATGACGTGCATCTTCTGGCGGAAATACAATTCTCGCAAGTGCAGCTGGCGATTCATCATCAATTGAAATTCGCATCTTCCCTTCAGTTTTTCTTTGATTTGTTTTCCATGTGAGATGTGCGAGTGCTCTGTTTTGTTGTAATGCTTCTTGCAGATAATTGATGTTTTGTTGTCGCACGCCATCATAATATGCAATCATCTCTTTGACTTCTTTGTTAGTATGTTCTTTTGTTCGATCGCGATATGCGGCTGGTGTCACTTCTCCTGCAATCTCATCGAACATTTCTTTGTCCATTCTCACCCACTCATCATTTCCAACCATACTCCACAAAATCTGTGCACGCATGATCTGGTATTCTGGAATGTTGATGAGTCGATTGATAATTGGATTGTAACGACGATCGATCGGACGCGCGCGATGGAGCGGTTGGAATTCAACATCCCACGGAATGAAGTACATGAGGTTTGTGTCAGGGCGATACATGATGCGTGTGTTGTGTGCCCAATCTTGATGTTCTGATCCTGCGAGGATTTGATGCGCATTCCAAAGTGCGAACTTTTCGATATTTACCAATTCTTTTAGTCGCTTATAGAATTTCTCATCATCCTCAATATCCATTGCATCGATGAGTGTGATGAGCGGGCCGAATCCAACTTCTGATTCTTCGCCTGCATTGATTTTCCACAATCCTGCATTTTCATAAATTGTTCGATTTAAATCTGTTTCCCCATATATGACTGTTTCTTCTGGCAGCTCATGTCGTGTGACAAAATCATCTGCAATTCTTTCTGATACAAAATAGACGCCGAAATCTTTGTTGTTGATGGTGAGGTTTGCGTATTGCGAATCTGGAACAAGTAATCCCATCTTTCGCGCGCGCGCATTATTAAATTGTTCGACAACATAGAATCGATCCGATGCGACGATGAATTCTAGCGTACTTACATCGAAAATTTTCTTTTTATCCAATTCAATCCGCCATGATTTTTTTTCATATGCCCAATGCGGACTTGTCTCACCGCGCAATCGAACTTCTGCATTGTATTCTTTTCCCTTGAATGAAACTTTTACTGGGCGACGCTGTTTTCCTTGATCCAAATATTTTTGATCTGTATCGATCTGATAGATTGCACGCAAGTCTTCTGGGTCCATTGTGATTTCAACACGATCTATTTTTTCTTTTGATAGAGATGCTTTTGCTAATGATGGTGCGTCATGAATAAAAAAGAACATGTCTTTGATTCCGTGACGCACTCCTTGGGGTAATAGGTTTGCTATCGCTCCTCCACGCAAACTTTGAAAATTTGTCATTGCTGCAAACACCACCAAAACTCCCACTGCGATTACAGAATATATTGCAAACTTTTTTGCTTTTTGAGCTGACATAAGTGTCTTTTTTATCATATTCTCTCCGTTTCAGTCAATCATCTCATTGACCTGATTCCTCATAACATTTATGATAGGTGCACATGGAACTCCAGAACATACGAAATTTTTGCATTATCGCGCATATTGATCATGGGAAGTCTACGCTTGCCGATCGTTTTTTGGAATTGACGGGGGCGGTTGATAAGCGGAAGATTGGGACGCAGATGTTGGATACGATGGATATTGAGCAGGAGCGTGGGATTACGATTAAGTTGCAGCCAGTACGAATGGAATTTTTAGGACATGAGTTGAATTTGATTGATACACCGGGACATGTTGATTTTACGTATGAGGTTTCTCGATCTCTTGCGGCTGTTGAGGGAGCGATTTTGTTGGTGGATGCGGCGCAAGGTGTACAGGCGCAGACGATTGCGAATTTATATTTGGCTTTGGAGCAGGATCTGAAGATTATTCCTGTGATGAATAAAATTGATTTGCCGGCAGCTGATGTTGAAACAGTTTCTCAAGAGATTATCAATTTGTTGGGTTGTGATCGTGAGGATATTTTGTCAGTTTCTGCGAAAACTGGTGAGGGTATTGAGGCTGTTTTGCAAGCTGTTATTGATCGTGTGCCCGCTCCGGTTGGTGATCCGACCGCGCCGTTGCAAGCTCTGATTTTTGATTCATATTATGATGAGTATAAAGGTGTGATTGCAAATGTGCGGATTGTGAATGGACAGGTTGCGCGTGATGATTTGATTCATTTTATAAAAACGAATACAGATGCTGCGCCGATGGATGTGGGGGTTTCAAGTCCGCAGTTTAAAGTTGTGCCGAATTTGACGGCTGGATCGATTGGGATGATTGCGACAGGATTTAAGGATCTTGCGAGTTGTCGTGTTGGTGATACGATTATCAATCAGAAAACTTCAACACAGCCGCTTGCTGGATATGAAGAAATTAAATCGATGGTGTTTGCTGGGATTTTTCCTGCAGAAGGAAATGATTATGGGAAGCTACGAGAAGGATTGGAGCGGTTGGTATTATCTGATTCTTCTCTCATGTATGAACCCGAACATTCTGATGCCCTTGGAGTTGGATTTCGATGTGGATTTTTAGGGATGCTACATTTAGAGATTGTGCAGGAGCGATTGCGGCGTGAGCATAATTTGGAGATTGTAGTGACTGTTCCATCTGTTGCGTACGAGGTTACGCTACGTGATGGGAAAACGTTGACGGCGAAAAGTCCACAATCCATGCCAGATCCAAATATTCGTGAGATAGTGCAGGAACCGTGGGTACGATTGGATATTATTACCACAGAAGATACGCTTGGCGGGATTATGCAGTTTGTGCAGGAGAGCAAAGGAACATATATCAATACAGAATTTTTGGAAGGTGTTGGTGGTTCTAAGCGCGTGATTTTACATTATGATATTCCACTTGCTGCGATTCTCACAGATTTTTATGATAATTTGAAATCGATTTCTTCTGGATATGCATCAATGAATTATGATGTGATTGGGTATCGTGATTCTGACGTGGTGAAGTTGGATATTTTGGTTGCAGAAGAACAGGTTGAGGCGCTTTCTCAATTGGTGTGGCGCGAGGATGCATTTAAGATTGGGAAAACAGTTGTAACCAAACTAAAGGAAACTTTGCCGCGTCAACAATTTGTTTTGAAATTACAAGCGACGATTGGCGGGAAAGTAATTGCAGGAGAACGATTGTCTGCAATGCGAAAAGATGTGACGGCAAAATTGTATGGCGGAGATGTCACACGAAAACGAAAACTTTTAGAAAAACAAAAGAAAGGAAAAAAGCGCATGATGGCAACCGGGAAAGTCAAAATTCCCCCAGAAGCCTACCTTGCAGTTTTAAAACGATCGTAAAAAAATAAGTCCTCGCGTAGAGGACTTTTTGGTTCTAGAATTCGGCTTCGATTCGCTGGCCTTCGGGACAGCTACATGAGTGTCCACACTCATTGCAGTTCTGGCAGTACGGCGAACCACTACACTCGAACTCCTCGCAGAAGCTACAGGCGCTTCCCATGTCCATGCACTCATGACAAGGCGTCCCATCGCCCTCGCGCTCGATTTTTCCTGTGCCACCGCATGGCTTGCACTTGTATCGCCTCTTACCACTTCCACTACACTTGTGGCAATCTTCCGCGAAGCCATCATCTCCCTCAAGTTGCCCGCCACCTTCACACACATCGCAGACATTCGGTACACCGCCGCACTCCCCACAATCCACGAATTCAGTGTTCGGGACTATGCATGTCCCTTTGCAATCCTCACAATTAATTCGCTCTTCAGCACCTGTTCTCACATGTTTCCCTGACATTTTTCCCTCCATGAAATCCTCCTTTTTTTATCATAATCTCGCCTTCCTGTCAACCCCACCCTCAATATCCTGCTATTTCGTGTTTTTTCCAGATATGCTACTATACACTTCTATGATGACAAAAAAGCAGAAAAAGATATTCAAGATTATCTTTGTGACGATTAGTACTGTCGCGCTTGTTGGTATTACAATTCTACCAGCTTTTGTGGGTGGTGGTGGATTTGGGTACTAATTTTTTCGTGACTCGTAATGCGTAAAGCGTAAAGCGTAAAGCGTAAAGCGTAAAAAGTGTCGCAAGGCGACGATCTATAAATTATCGCTTCGCGATACATTTCCCGAGTTACGCATTACGAGTTACGCTTTACGAATTTCATGACCTCATTTGAAAACCAAAAATGGCGTGTATCGGAGGGTGCGCCGGGAGATTTTATTTCCGCGCATCCTGATATTCATCGGGTTGTTTTGGATCTACTTTCTCAACGTGAGGTTTCTGATGTTTCGGCTTTTCTCTCCCCTTCTTTGGATCAGCTGCATGATCCTTTTTTGTTTTCTGATATGACGAAAGCTTGTGAGCGTGTTTTTAAAGCGATTGAGAAAAAGGAATTGATTATGATTCATGGGGACTATGATGCTGATGGGATTGGTGGTTCTGTTATTCTTCTTGAAACCCTTGTTGCACTTGGAGCAGAAGTTCATGTATTTTTGCCGCATCGTGATGAGGATGGATATGGCATGAGCATGCACACAGCAGAGAAATTTGTAGCTGATAAGGCTGGGGTTGTGATTAGTATTGACTGTGGAATTTCTAATATTGATGAGGTGAAGTATTTGCAGGATAACAGTGTTGATGTGATTGTAACTGATCATCATCAATTTAAGGATAACCTTCCTCCAGCACATGCTACACTTCATCCGAAACTTCCGGATGAGCCATATCCGGATGAATCTTTGGCTGGTGGTGGCGTGGCATTTAAATTTGCGCATGGATTATTGTTGCATGCGCATAACATAGATCGTCAGCCTGCGCCTGAATCTGTTGAGCACTTTTTGTATTCGATGTTAGATGTTGCTGCGATGTCGACAATTGCGGATATGGTTCCTCTTCTTGGCGAGTCTCGAATTATCGCAAAGTATGGAATTGAACGTTTGGCCCGTACTTCTCGCCTAGGATTTGAGATCTTATTGAAGGATCGTCGTAATGATGATTTTGGACCTAAAACATTTTCATTTGGCATCGGTCCGAAAATAAATGCTCCTGGAAGAATGGGAGATCCTCGCATTGCTTTTGATTTGCTTCGGGCGAACGACATGAAAGTTGCAGAGGATTTGATGTTGGAAATAAAAACGATAAATAACAGACGACAGACATCTACAAAATCTGCACTTGCTAGAGCGAAGGAGCAAGTTGAAAGTGAGGCGCAGAGAGATAACCCTATTTTGTTTGCATATCATGATGATTGGCCCAGCGGAATAGTCGGGTTAATTGCCGGAAGACTGAAAGATGCATATCAAAAACCTGCTTTGGTGATGTCTAGTCGAAATGGAACTGTCGTTGGTTCTGGAAGGAGCGTAAACAATGTAAATATCGTTCGTGCGCTCGATGTTGCTTCACAGTATTTGGAAAAGTATGGAGGTCATCCGCAGGCTTGCGGATTTTCATTAAAAGACCCAAGCCTGCTTCCCTACTTTGAGGAGGAGTTGGTCAAGATTGTTTCTGCGATGGAAGGTGTGCATGATGATCCTGAATTTCATGTTGATTGTGAGCTGCGATTTTGTGATGTTACATGGGAGCTTGTGCGCGATCTACAAAAACTTGAACCTCATGGAATGAAAAACGAGGAACCTGTTTTTCTCTCTCGAAATGTTGAGGTTGCTCATGCGCAAGTTGTTGGGAATTCTGGATCGACTATTATTATGCAACTTGTTGATGATGATGGGAATATGTTGAAGTTTGTTGGTTTTGGAAAGGCTGAATATGTCACAAAGTTTAACCTTGGTGATCGTGTTGATGTGGTGTATAGACTTGGCATTAATTCCTACAACGGAAGACAAGAAATCCAGTGCAGCCTCATCGACATGCGTCCACATAGATAGTATACTATTAGACTATGAGTAAAAAACTAATTACCTATACGGATGGAGGAGCTCGTGGAAACCCCGGACCAGCGGCGATCGGTGTTGTTGTGATGGATGCAGAGCGAAAAGTGATCGAATCGTTTGGGAAATATATTGGTCATAAGACTAATAACCAAGCGGAATATTTGGCATTGCTTGCTGCTGTTGAGAAAGTTCGTGATATGGGCGCATCTGAAGTCACCTGTTATCTAGATTCTGAATTAGTCGTGAAGCAGATGAATCGAGAATATAAAGTGAAGAATAATGAGCTGGCTAGTATTTTTGTGAAAGTTTGGAATGTCGCGACTGGTTTTGATCGCATCACATACAAACATGTTCGGCGCGAGCAAAATAAAAAAGCTGATGCAGAGGTCAACAAGGCCCTAGATAATCGAAAGTAGGAACCATAAAAACCGCCTATGCGGTTTTTTGATTTCTCGCTTTTTAGATTTATTGTTTTCTTGAATTAATCGTCGTAATTTGAACGACGGATGTTTTCGGGGAGGAGGATCATGATGATGATGGGTGCGAGGACCCAGAGAAAGTGTGCGATTTCATGCGTGAAGATTGTTTGTGTGATTTGTGAGAGTGGCATGACTTCTTCATCTGGAATGAATGAGAGTATTGTTGAAAGAATCAAACCAACATGCACAACTGAATACACTGCGACATGAGACCACTTCTCTTTTCGTGATGTTCGTACTACTCGCCCGAGCGGGCTTTTTTTTGCGAGAAGATAGTAGAGGCCAACAAAAGCAATAAGGAATACCACTGCTTGAGCGGTGAACATGTTTTGTGGCGACAGATTGTTTCCGATCGCACTTAAATCTGGAACAGTTTGTGCGACTGCCATCGCGATATAGATCGCTACCATGTTCACTACGAGCCTTGATTTCCCCATTGAAAATCCATACAACAAAACAGCTAACACAAAAAAAGCTGCGACAAATAAATCCCATGTCGGCTCGCTCCAGTTTACACCGGATAGAAATTCTGTGATTTCGGATATGTTTGGCATGTGTTTATTATACTAGAAAACGACCAAATAAAAAACCCGATCGCACATCGAGTTTTTTATTTTTCTTATAATTCGTTTTCAAGTTCTTTGAGGAGTTTTTTTGCTTTTCGAGACGGGCGTTTGGGGACTTCGATTTGTACTTCAATGTAGTGATCTCCGCGCGCGTTTCCAGAGAGATGATTTATTCCTTTGTCTTGTAATCTGATGGTTTGTCCGCCTTGTGTGCCGTTTGGGATTTTGACTCCGATTTCTCCGTCGATTGTTTCTACATTAACCTCTCCTCCTAAAGTAGCCGTAGTAAATGGAACCATGACCCGAGAGAAAATATCAAATCCGCGACGTGTTAAAATCTTGTGAGGTTTCACGCGCACACGAACATACAAATCCCCTGCTTCTGAACCGCGCGGTCCAGCCTCACCTTTTCCACGCAATCTGATTTGTTCGCCATTGTCAATTCCTGCTGGAATTTTTATATTGAAGTTTCCTGTTTTTTTGTATGACCCTTCTCCACGACAGGTATTACAATTTTGTTCTGGCTTTTGTCCTTGTCCTTGGCACTCATTGCAAACTTGCGCCGCTTTCATTGCACCGAGAATAGTTTGCTGCACACGCACGGTTTGTCCTTTTCCATGACACTCTGCACATGTTTTTAAATTTGTTCCTTTTTTTGCACCGCTTCCTAAACAGTCATCACAGAGATCGTTTTTATGTAAACTTAATTCTCGCTCAATTCCGAACGCAACATCGTGTAATGATAATTCTAAATCTACGACAACATCCTGACCGCGTGCAGTTCTTGTTCTGCCTCCTCCGCCAAATCCGAAACTTGAAAAAATATCTCCAAATCCGCCAGCGAATTGCGAAAAGTCTCCTGAAAATCCGCCTTGTCCGAAACCTCCGAAGCCTCCTCCATTTTGAAAGTCAGATCCGAATTGATCGTATTGTCCCCTTTTTTGGTCGTCGGATAATACTTGATATGCTTCGTTTACTTCCTTGAATTTTGCTTCGTCTCCGCCCTTATCGGGATGATGCTCATGAGCTTGCTTTCTGAAGGCACGTTTAATCTCGTCAGCAGTTGCTGATCGTTCGACTCCGAGAGTTTTGTAGTAATCTTTACTCATATATTCTTATTGTCATCCCGGCGCAGGCCGGGATCCATACCTTTTATCAAGATGGATCCCGGCCTGCGCCGGGATGACAACTTGTATTAATCGTCGTGGGAGGCATCTACGACCCACCAGACGTGTTGCACATCATCTGTATCTGTTAGAAACAATGCTTCTTCCTCAACTTCCAACTCCACAAAATTTAGTGAGAGTTTTTCATTGAATGTTGAGCTCAATTTTAACTGTGATGTTTCGTCATTCCAAAACCATTTTCCTTCATCAAGAGGTAGTTCACGCAAGAACGTGAAATATCTTCCGTCTTCCTCAATGATGATTTCTTCGAATATCGATCCTTCTTGTGTGATCCATGCTCCTATTACATCTTGTTCCGTGGCTTGTTGTGGGACTGATTCTGCTATTGGTTTTTCTGGTCGTTGCTCGATTGGATTGCAGCCGAGTCCTAGTAGGATTAGAGTGACTGGGATCATTATGTACTTCACTTTATTTATCATATAGATAACATTATAATTAAAATTACAATACCAATACCAAATCCTGTTATGATAATTTTTTTGTAAATCTGCTTTGAAATATTATTTAGAATGAGATAGACAGCGCCGAGAAATAAAAGCATTATTAAGCCACCATGTTGTTGAAGTCTGATAATATCCTTTATTCCTATTCCACTTGCCAACCCAATACCTGTTAACTGCTGTTGCGTAAACAGGAAAGCAAACAGGGCAGCGAAAACAGATAATAGAGTAAAGGCCTCCTTTCTGACACGATCGATCTCTGGTCCTATTTTTTGAATCGCAGGCTCTACCTTTTCAACGCTGACCCTAATCTCCTCCCTTAGTGCATGCGCTATATTGCCAACAATCACCCTAAGCTCGTCTATACCCATGTTTCCTTCCGCTGCTGTTCCAGTCAGCCTATCTATATCATCTTCCAAATCAATACCCGGACTTCTACTGAGATTGCTTGTTAGTTTATTTTCCATCATAGAATTACGAAACTAACAGAGTCGAAGAAACATCATGCCATTTATCGTCATCATACTTTACTTGCAACCCCCATGCCCCCACCTTTTCTGGTTTTGGTAGCGAAATCTTAATCGGTACTATCGCAAGCGTAGTACCCTTCACAGCATTTACTTTTACGTCACTTGCGAGCAGTATTTCAGAAAGATTTGTATCACTCGCATGCTTCATTCGAAGTGAAAATCTCTCTCCTTCCTTTGCATCACTCATTCCAATTCCTAAGTAAGCAGATATCGACACCCCTTGCTTCATTTTGCTTCCATACAACTCGGTAAATACTCCTATCAAGCTCGTCTTACTATTTGCGTCCTTCAATGCATAATCACAAAACAGTACAAGATCAATTTTCATATGTTTACTTCTTATCCTTCTTTGATTAAAGAAAGTTACTCATGCACTATCCTGACTATTTAACCACCTCGCCTTCGATCACATCTTCAGGCCCACCATCAACTACTTTTTCTTTTTGTGGTTCTGTTCCTTCCGGAGTAGGTGCTCCTTGCTGCTGATACATTGCCGCACCAATCTTTTGCGCAACCTGTGAAAGCTCTTCCATTTTTGCTTTCATGTCTTCTAGGTTATCAGCTTCAAGCGCAGTTTTCAATTCAGCGATTTTTGCTTCGATTTCTTTTTTGTCATCTTCACCAATTTTATCGCCAGATTCTTTCATCATTTTATCTGTTGTTGCGATGATTGTTTCTGCATTATTGCGTGTTTCTACCGCATCCTTCTTTTTCTTGTCTTCTTCAGCGTGTGCTTCCGCATCTTTTGTCATGCGTTCAATTTCTTCATCTGACAATCCGGTTGATGCGGTGATGGTAATCTTTTGCTCTTTGCCTGTCCCCTTATCTTTTGCAGATACATTCAAAATTCCGTTTGCATCGATATCAAACGAAACCTCAATCTGTGGAACGCCGCGAGGTGCTGGAGGAATTCCATCCAACATGAATCGTCCGAGGGTTTTGTTATCGCCAGACATTGATCGCTCACCTTGCAACACATGAATTTCAACTGAAGGTTGATTTTCTGCTGCAGTTGAGAAGATTTGGGATTTTGATGTGGGAATAGTTGTGTTACGCTCAATTAAAGCTGTTGAGACACCACCCATAGTTTCGATACCAAGTGTTAATGGTGTGACATCCAAGAGAAGCACGTCTTTCACTTCACCTTGCAACACACCAGCTTGTACTGCTGCACCAGAAGCCACCACCTCATCAGGGTTTACTGAAACATTTGTTTTCTTGCCGAAGAATTTTTCAACTTCAGCCTGTACTAGTGGCATTCGAGTCATTCCACCAACCATGATGATTTGATCGATATCACCCTTTGCAAATCCTGCATCTTTCAACGCCTTTTCTACGGGGTCGAGTGAATTTCGTACGAGTTCAGAAACGAGCTCCTCAAGTTTTGCTCGTGTCATTTTCAATACCAAATGCAATGGCGTTCCATCTGCATCTTGTGTGATAAATGGCTGATTGATTTCGGTTTCACCAGCAGATGACAATTCAATTTTTGCTTTTTCTGCAGCTTCTTTAATTCGTTGCAACGCAAGATCATCTTTTGCAAGATCCTTTCCTTTATCCTTTTTGAATTCTTCGATGATCCAATTGATGATTGCTTTGTCAAAATCATCTCCACCTAAATGTGTGTCACCATTTGTTGCTTTTACTTCGACTGTGTTTTCATCGACTTCCAAAATTGAGATATCGAATGTTCCACCACCCAAATCATACACAGCAACTTTTTCTCCTTTTTGTTTATCAAAACCGTATGCCAAAGCAGCTGCTGTTGGCTCATTGATAATTCGTGCAACTTTCAAACCTGCGATTTCTCCAGCTTCTTTTGTTGCTTGTCGTTGAGCATCGTCAAAATATGCAGGAACGGTAATCACAGCTTCTGTGATAGTTTCTCCAGTTTTTGCTTCTGCATCCGCTTTCATTTTTGCGAGAATCATTGCTGCGATTTCTTGTGGTGTGAATTCTTTGTCACCCATTTTCACTTTTACTCCCACACCTGATTTCACGATTTCATACGGAAGCAAATCTTTTTCACGTTGCACTTCTTTATCTTCCCAACGTCGTCCAATCAAACGTTTCACACTAAAAAGTGTGTTTTTGTGATTAGTCACAGCTTGACGTTTTGCTGGTAATCCAACAATGCGTTCACCTGATTTATTTGTTGCGACAATTGATGGGGTTGTGCGCTGCCCTTCAGCGTTTTCGAGGATCTTTGGTTTTCCACCCTCAATAATAGACATACATGAGTTTGTGGTTCCGAGATCAATTCCTAAGATTTTTGACATATATTTGTTAGCGTTTAGCGATTAGTTAGACTGTCATCCCGCAGTCGTACGGGATCCATGCCTTTTCCCGAGATGGATTCCGTACGACTACGGAATAACACTTCTAGTTATTCGTTGTTTAATTTATTTACAATTACTTTTGCTGGGCGCAAGATTCGATCCTTTAGTTTAAATCCTGCTTGTGTTTGCTTAATGATTATATTGTCCTCCATTTCTTCGTGTGTTTCCATTCCTACTGCTTCGTGTAGTTCGGGATTGAATTCTCCTTCAGCCTCAATTTGCTCTACTCCGAATTCTTTGAGTACATCTGCGCATTGCTGTGCAATGAATCCGACACCGGTGAACCACTCTTTTGCTTCTGGAATATCTGGTGTGTTTTTGGTTGCGGATTGCAGATGATCGAGAATGGGGAGGTATGCTTGTGCGATATCTGCGGTGACAGATTCACGCGCGTGTTGCTTCTGGATGTGTAGATCTTTTTTCAGATTTTCATAATCTGCTAATGCTCTTTTCCATCCCAATAAATACTCATCTCTTTCTTGCTCAGTATCTTTTTTTGATTTCTTCTTGGTGGATCCCGTACGACTACGGGATGACTCGTTGGTCGTGTCTTTTGTTTTATTCATAGATCTTCTTAATATGTTGGAGGAGGGCTCGATTTGCTTCGTAATTCATGCGAAGTGGCCCGCACATCATAATGAGAAATGGTTCGCGACTTTCTGGATGTACTTTGATTCCCATGACCGCGCATTTTGGTGCGACTAATCGTTTATCACCAATAAATGTTTCAACTTCATTATCCATCTGTTTAAATAAATCTTGTGCCATGTTTTCAAATTGATCGAACAGTTCACCAATTGAATTTCGTGTTCTCTCGTCACCGAATTCTGGTTTGTTAAATAATTGAGATAATCCTGATACGAAATATCTTCCGTCGCGATCTACAAGCGCAATTGATTCTCCTGACAAATCTGAAAGCTGCTGTGCCAATAAACGACGATTGTGTTCTCGTGCAGATTTCAATTGTGCGGCTTGGCGTTTTGCTAATGCACTTTCGCGGACGAGATATTGTACAAAATATTTGTATCCTCTCACTGTTGGGATGCGTCCTGCGGATGTGTGTGGTTGTGTGATAAATCCGTTTTCTTCCAGTACCGCGAAATCGTTTCGGACTGTTGCAGGAGAAATCTGCATATTATGTTTTCTCACCAACGACGAAGATCCCACAGGACGTGGATGTTCGATATAGTCTCGAATAAGTAACCCGAGAATGTGTGCACGTCGTTGATTTAACATATAGAAACCACGTCATCCTGAGCGTTTTAGTCGAAGGATCTCGTGAGAAATCCTCTCGGGATCCTTCGACTCCACTAACATTATGCTCAGGACGACGCTTCGCGTCGATTAGCACTCTCCCTATGTGAGTGCTAAGAGTATAAAATAAAGCGTATTTATTGTCAATACTTATGTGTGTAAATAAAAACCCCCTCTCATCCGTAGATGTGAGGGGTGCACAGAGCCGATTGAACATTGAGGGACACCCTTATGGATCGTCTTATTCCTCAACCATTTCGGATGGAAAGGGTGGTATCTCAATACGAAGCGTCTTATGGAATTGCGAAAAACCCTGTGGTCGCTTCTCCCACCTAGGCTCCCACAGACCAACCTATCGCTCAGCCAAGGCATCAAGGGATTCGAACCCTCCACTGGGACGCCCCCAGGCCAGACCAACTGGACCTTGTTTTTAAGTGCCGAGTTATCTTATATTCATCTTATTTTTTTGTCAATTAAAAAATCCCGCCAGAGCAGGATTTTTTGCATTATGTGGTTATGCGTGACAAACCTGTGAAAGAAGCACATTTTCAACATGAATTCCTCGTGGTGAGAAAATGCGCTCAAGTTCTGCTTTTAATGCATCTTCAACTTCTTCGCGTTTTGTTTGTGTGATTTCTGAAGAAGTATAGCGAGATGCTACCATGCGTGCGCGAGACTGAATGGTTGGGCGCACAATCTTTTCTACAAAATCTTCACCAATTGCCTGCCAGATTGCGGGGATTTGGTGGACGTTCAAGCGCAATAAAACTGTTGCTTCAACAACAATATTTTTATCATCTGATGTCATACATGCAATAGGCACATCGCCCAATGCACGTGGGTTTTCTAATGTCACATCCTTTGAAATTGCGTACTCTAATGTTTGTGTATTAAAAAGCTTGGCTTTCTGCCAAAATGGGATTTTTAAGTGTAATCCTGGTGCGTATACTTTCTTTAAAACACCTCGTCCGAGATCGTAGACACATGCTACATATCCGGGCGGGACATATACAAATACGCCCTTGAGGACGTCCTCAACGACGAAGGAATACATCATTTTGTCGATTGAATCGCTGTTTTGCGACATATTTTAGGGTTATTTGTCTGGTTTGCGTAAAGCTTTACCAAACGCAGCAATCGTAACAGAAAATAATATTGTTGTCAATATGAACATGGACTTCACCATTGGCAGGAGCCAGAGGAATAATACGACGGATCCGGGGAATAAAATGGAGTAATACAGGTCAGATTTTGTGAGTTTTCCTCGGCGTTGTTTGAGTTCTCTGCGCACACCCCACATCAATACAACCCCAACTACCACAGCCCAAAATAAGCTCTTTTCTGCAGCATTGAATCCATAGAAATTTGTGTTGATCACACTTGGAAAATCCACCCAGCTATACAAAATATCTCGTGAGATTTTTCCTTTTACTCCTCCGATAAATACCTGATACAAAACGATAAAAACCAAAACCTGAATTCCCAACAGTACTGCCTTCGCCCATGGTGAGAATTTGTGTTCACGCAAAAGTGATCTGATTTCAGCTTTTCGTTGTACTGGATCGTTTTTGAATTTCTTTTGAATGCCAACAAATTTATCTTTCAACATTTCAAACTTTGCTTTGTTTTTTTCTGAAATGATTGATAGCGGCAAAAGAAGAACGCGTAGCAAAAGAGTGAGCGCTATAACTGCCCATACGATATTTTCATTTGCTGGGCCATTGTATAGCCATACGAGCACATTAATGAGTGGCTCGTAGAGATAGGTGTTCCAGATATTTCCAAAAAATGACATATTACGCGAAAAATAACGTTACGATCATTCCCAAAGCAAATGTTGCAATGACGATCGATCCGATTGTTTTTGGGAAGTGTACATGTAATCCGCGTGGTTGTATATCCCCTTTTTTGCGTGCGTTCCAGAAGATTAATACGAGTAAAATCCCTTCTAATCCACCACCCAAAGCGCCAGCCAATCCGAGAGTTTTAATGAAATCTCGTGCGCCGATGAGATATAACCCGAGTGGGATTCCCAGTGCAAGTGCCCACGCAATCATCTTAGGAAGTTTTAAATCCCATTCATACACACGTCGCAGAGCCAATCCGATAGTAAGGAAACTTGTGCCCATGGCGATGATTGCAAATAAACTTCCTAAAACTACGATGTGCGAGCCGATTGCATTTCCTAATCCGATAGTTGCGACTTCAGTTGTTGATAATCCATTTACCCCCACGACCACAATCGAGAATAACAAATAGAGAATCATCGGAAGTGCTGTTCCAAGAATGATTGTACGTTCTATTTTGCGTCCGGAGTTTGGCATGAGATTTTCAAGCTCTGGAATTGCCGAAACACCGCCGAGTGCAAACATAATGACGCCAAAAGGAAGAAATACATTTGCAAATTGCACAACTACCAAATTTGATGGATCGATGTGTGGGATGCCAAATATAACAAGCGATGTCAGAAGTAGAAATAAAATGCCGGCTAAAATTAATTCTGCGACTTTTACTCCCTCAAGCCCAATGTATACAACAACAGCAAGTGCAGCAAAAAATACCATACTCCATCCAAATTCCGATAAGATCGGTGCGATACTCGCCAATACATCCCCTGAAGCTATGATGTATGCCAAAATCGCCATGTAACTAAAGAACATGAAATTTATTCCAATGAGTACCCCACCGAATTTCCCTAGGTATTTTGTACCAAGTCCGGGGATTTGCAATTTCTTTTTTGTGCGGAGTGTGACTTCACCTATCATCAAATGTACAAAGGTGATGATGATTCCTAATAACACAATATAAAATGCGCCAATTGCTACACCGGCTTGTGCTACTACATATGGAATTCCCAATACTCCCGCGCCGATAATTGCTCCGACCATCAATGCAACTGCTTCGAAATATGCGATGTTTTTTATTCGTTTTGCGTGCTTTTTTATGCGCTTCCCCATAAGTTATCAGTTAATGATTTCACTCTCATTTTGAATCCATAATTTCTTTCCTTCTTCCCAGAAACTCTCATCCCCTTTTACTTCTTTCATCCAATACCACCATTCAACGCCCCACAAATAATGCTCATCAAAACCAGATTTTTTTGCGAATTCTATATTTTCTTTGAACTGTGTAAGGTTCATGGTGATATGCTGTTCGTCGAGTGGCACATCGTTATATGAGCGCTCTGGCAGCCACGGTTCCATTTGTAATTCTGATCCGATAACACGTAGGTTTGGATTTTCTTTTTTCAGCATACTTGCTTTACGCGCATAGAAAATCGGTGGAAATGGATATTTGAAATACTTTGGAAATTTATTCCAAACCCAGCGATACATAGTGACTCCTAACACATCTACTTGTGCCGAAGCCTTTCCCCATTTCCCCCACTCCCCAGAATCTGTTGTCATGATAGGTCGTCCATCTAAACTTTTTACACGTTCAATTTCACGACCTAGCAAATCTGCTGCAATTGAAGGACACCTTCCAAAGAATTTTACGAGCGGCTCATTTTCAACTTGCCACATCGCAATATTATCGTACTGCTTGAATTCGTTTACTTCTTTCTCAATCAATATTAACGTGCGTTCTGATAACTCTCGTTCTGGTAACGCACTTGCCCAATCTGGTGTATGACATTCTGGCCATCGTGGCGTGCGATGTCCAATAACTGGCACTACGCTCACACCCCGCTCTTTGGCAGCCTGAAGCATGAAATGATAATCATCGAAGGTAAATACATCCTGCTCGCGTTCAATATCTTTCCATGGGATTGCGATTCGAATATGTGAAACCTGTAAATCATCTAAAATACTTAGATACATCTCTTTCCAATCTAAACCCAAATACTGTGAATATTCTTTTGCATATGTCACACCCCATTTTATATTTTCAGCTGGCTCTGCTTTTCCGACAAAAAAGAATATAAAACTTCCGATGATTGCCAAAAGAATGGCATAGAAAAAAAGCCTACGAATTTTTTCTCCAATTGTTCGCCGTCTTCTGCCAAACATGACATTAGTATAACAAAAAAGAGACACTTTCGCATCTCTTTTTTAGTTCAATATTTTTCTTAGAGAACTGCTTCCTTTGCAGCTTTTGCTACGCGGAATTTTACAACTGTCTTTGCAGCGATTTGGATTGATTCTCCTGTTGCTGGGTTTCGACCCATGCGTGCCTTTCGGTGAACCTTTACCAATTTGCCCAATCCTGGCAATGGCATTTCGCCCTCACCCTTTACTTGGTCGAGTGTGAGTTCTACGAACTTCTCCCAAAATTCTCCCGCTTCCTTCTTACTTGTTCCCATTAAATCTGCCAATGCTTGATGCATCTGCGTCTTTGTGAACTTTGCCATAATCTCTTAAATTAGATGAATATGTGACTTTTTAAATCTAAATATTATTAACACGGTTGACCTTTATTTAACCTTGTCACCCAGTATACTCATAAAACCCAACAAATACAACCCTTTTGTGGATATCCTTTAAAAATCAAAGTCGGAGTTCGAACTCTGACTTTGATTTTTAGACAATCATCGGGTGTGGGGGGAGTTCTGATGGGCGGCCGAGCATGGTGTCTTCGATGCGATAAATGCCATGTGTTGGAGCTTCGATATATCCATTCCAAGCCATGCGTGCGAGTGCTCCGGAGTTGATCCAGTCGAATAGCCACTCACTTGTATAGGTTTCATCGTGCTGTGCTATACCTCCGCCAACTTGTTGTAACCATAATCGATTGTATTCTTCTTGCGAGCCGACTGATGGCGACATAACAATAGGAATTCCGAGTCCTGTGTAAAATGAAAGTTCGGAGGGTTTTGTCCAAAGAATATCAACTTGTCGTAATTTCTCATCGAATTTTCTGAAATACGCGCGACGTTCTTTTTCGTAGAGTACTTCAACTTTTTTATCTAGTTTGAGTTTTTTGAGTTCTCTATTGAAATATGATGCAACTTCTTTTCGTGCTCCTGCTACCAAAATTAATTTGATTTGTTTTTTTATGATTTGTTTTTTGAGGCTTTTTGCGATGTTGATACCGAGTGCTCGTTGTGCTCCTGCTCCTCCTACTGCAAATGCGATGGTTGGTGCTTGGGGTTTTACTCGCTTGCAGAATTTTGCTCCAAACTCTCTTTCGAGTGTTGAGTAATATCGATCAAAAAAGCGTCGATGTGGATCGAGATTGTTTAATCTTCGTTGTAAATCTTTTTTAATGATTGTTGATTCAGAGCCTCCGATTAATGATTTTGCCATCGGAAAACCAGTATGCGTGATATTTTCTCGACGAATACCATACATTTGTAAACGCTCTACGACACGGCCGGTTGGCGCAAAATATTTGATGCGTGATGTGTGCGCATTAACTGAAACCCATGCGCGTGAAATATCAGAATCCGTGCACACCAAATAAATATCCTCTGGATAATCGTACATTTCTGCAGCAAATGCTGGGAGTGGAAATGTACAAACCAGTGGCTTAGGGTTTTCTGATAATTTTTCAATGAGATGTTTTCCTAATCCCTTCTTAATAAAATTATGCTGCTGCTTGAGTTGAAAAGTAGGTTCTGATAAATCTCGATGTGGATAAAACGGCGGAATTTGTTGCATGCGATCCATTGCCTCGAAAATGTAATGTCCTAAAATCGGGATGGGCTTGAGTCGAGAAATCTTTTCATACAATTCTCTTCCCTGCTTCCACATTTTTTTATCTTTGGCTGGAATCCCTTTGTAATTGTTTGCAACCCAAATTTCACCATCATGAGAAATGTCTTTGAGTGCATTTGCCGGACGTTCATG
Organism: uncultured Gammaproteobacteria bacterium; assembly: GCA_964536205.1. Classification (GTDB taxonomy): domain Bacteria; phylum Patescibacteriota; class Patescibacteriia; order Magasanikbacterales. The sequence continues at coordinate 36,439 of CAZHVT010000002.1, read as the reverse complement.
TCCATATCCCATATCAACTGCTATCACATGACACACACCCTTTTTCCCATGTGAATGGGTATTCTTTTTTTTCTTCCTCCCGAACATATCTTTTTTCTTAAAGACAGGTATTATACCATTTTTCGTTGTTTTTTAAAAAACCCTTTCGGGTTTTTATAATTTGCTTGTATCTCGTGGTCTGAAAATGTTGAATGTCCAATCTATAACGACTCTCAATCGATTTGTCCAACTCCAGAGACGTTGGATAAATATCGTGCGACGCATCCACCACGCAAGCTTCCCGCCAAATTTTATTCGGCCAATTTCTGCAACACCATACCAATCGCCGATCGGCACCAAATCTCCTTTGCTTTTAAATTCAAATGCTTTTTTATCTTTTTTCTTTATAGTTGCTACAATGTTTTGTGCTGCAATATTTCCTGCTTGTGTTGCTGCTTGCGCAGTTGAAGGAGGATTTGCTTTTTCGCCGATCCAAGCCACCACATCTCCCACACCAAAAATTTCTGGATATTCTGGACATGTTAAATCATTTTGTACCTCAATCAATCCACGATCACTTAATAGAGCTGCAGGTAAAATTCCTGGTAATGAAGATTTGATTCCTGTTGCCCAGATCGTTGTCCGAGTTTTAATTTTTGTCCCATCCTTGAGCTCAACTACTTTTGGCGTGAGGCGAACCACACGATTTTCTAATTCACAATCAACTCCTTTTTTTGATAATACTTTTTTTGCTTTACGACTTGAGACAGGTGCGAGTCGCGGGAGAATTCTCTCTCCCGCGTGAACCAATGTGATTTTTGGAACTGATTTAGGAATTTCTGGATACAGCTCTCGCATTTCATGAATAAAGTCTGCGAGTTGCCCTGCCATTTCTACTCCGGTTAATCCCCCTCCTACAATCACAAATGATGTGCGTTCTTCGCGTTCTTTTTTGTCTTCTGTGACTGCTGCTTTTTCGTATTGTTCTAAAATGTGATTTCGTAATCGTATTGCATCATCCATATTCTTCAGCGGAAATGCACATTCTTTTGCACCCTCACAATTGAAAAAGTTTGTTGTACTTCCTAATGCGACAACCAAAAAATCATATTCTACATCTTTCACATTTGTTTTGACGATTTTCTTTTTGACATCAATCCCTGTGACCTCCGCTTCAATAAATCGATTGTGGCAGCATTTCACGAACTCGCGCAATGGCTGCACAATGTCTTTACGCGAAATAGACCCTGTTGCAACTTCGTGCAACATGGGCGTGAAGAGTGAATAATTGTTTCGGTTGATGAGGGTGATGCGGACTTTTTTGCCTGCGATTGAAGTTAACTTTCGATAACATTCCACTCCGCCAAACCCCCCTCCGAGAATAACAACGTGTTTCATATTTTAATGTCATCCCGGCGAAGGCCGGGATCCATGCTTCTAGAGACGTGGATCCCGGCCTACGCCGGGATGACAATCTCTAGCTCGCATGACACATTGATGATTATTTTAAATTTGCGCTATTAAACACAACTTTAAATGGTTTGCAATAAATAATTGCTGATTTGTACTGTGATACATCTGTTCCGTCTGGGACAACGTAATTCTGATTTCCTTTATTTCCTTTTAACTTTCCGAGTTCAAGATACTCCCCTAAATCGCCGGATGATCGCACATCTGCGTTTGGAGATAACAATACACGCAAATCAGGACCATTATCCACATCTAAATTCTCAAGCCGCAAAACATATTTCATTTCGCCCTGCGGAATCAATCGTGCAATCCCTGTTCCCTTATGAGCCACCGCTGCAAATGACCCGCTTAATGTAGGTGCTGGAACGGTCACAACTTCTGGCGCTTCTTCTTTCATTTCTTTTCCTTCGCCCACTTCTTCCATCATTTTGTCATGCTTTTCTCGCATTTCAGGATCTGGAATTTGTTCTTCTAGATTTGTTTTCACTTCTGTCTCAACTGCAACTGGCGCATCTTCATGTACTTCTTCATCGATGAATAGCGGAGATGCGAGATACCACACCGCACCCATGATGAGTAGTAAGATGATAATCTTTAATATATTCTTCATATTTATTAAGACTAATTACTTTGTAGTGCGGAATTTTCAATTTCCGAATTACAATTTTCAAATGTCAGTTTTTGAGTTTTGGATTTAGAATTTGAGTTTTGTTTGTTTTTTGGAATTTGATCATTGGTCATTACCACATCTTGGTCATTATCGAATCTCGATCGATTCGATGAGCATATCAGCGACTGGACGGTCCCCTGCGCCAGTTTCTGTTTTTTCAATTCCTAATACAACATCTAATCCATCAGTGACCATTCCGAAATTTGTATGCATCCCATCTAGCCACGGTGTTGCATCAAGTGTCACGATGAAAAATTGTGAGCCGTTTGTGTTTGGCCCGGAGTTTGCCATCGCAAGTGAACCACGAACTAATTTCTCATCATTAAATTCATCTTCGAATTGATAGCCTGGCCCGCCAGTCCCCCATCTGTCTGCGAGATCGAGATCTTTTGATTGTGGATCTCCGCCTTGAATCATGAAATCTTTTATCACACGATGAAAACGTGTTCCATCATAAAATCCATCTTTCGCTAACTTCACAAAATTTTCTACTGTCTTTGGCGATTTATCATTAAATAATTCGATAGTGATATCTCCTTGATTCGTCTTCATGACGATAGTTTGTCGTTCCATAGGTTGATTTGAGTTAGCCTCAACTGGCTCCTCTTTTTTATTCTCCTTTTGATTATATAAGTCCTCCAAGTCTTTTGGTGGGTAATCTGAAACCTTGTTTGGTTTCTTTTGAAATGCGACCACAAGCGCCCCCACCGCGACGAGAATCGCAACTAGAATTAGTATCTTTTTCATAGGTTCTCATCTTATCAAGATACAAAAACACAGTCCAATGACCGTGTTCTTGTTCTAATTATTTTCGCAGAACCCCTCCCCACTCAACTAGTGTAAACCCATCTCGTTCTGGTGTGACTATCGGCAATTCTTGTACGCGGATTGGTCGCATGAGTGGTTTGTAATCCATCATGATTCTGATAATTGAGTCTGGCTGTGGATTAACTTTTAACGGCGCTAATGAATCCAAAAATTCGTTTGTGTAGAATGTCACGAAATAATATGGATAGTGCTGCATTTTTGGTACCCAGAATTCATTGAAATCTGCAGTTTCTTGTTTGTTTAATCCAAGTTGTCCTAATTTATCTTCAAGCATTGATTCTACTTCACTTGCCTTCACAACAAATCCTCTGGTCTCAACCGGAACATTCGATTCACCATGACCTTCCCAAAACAGATATGGCCACTGCGTTCCATCTGCGTGGTTTGTGAGTTGTCCATTCGGCTGCGCCGTTACATTCCACCCTCTTCCATAATCTGGCTCTGTGAATGTGAATCCGCCATTTGGATATACTTGCACTGACACATCTGTTGTTTCTTTCGGATATAGATAAATTACTGGCTTACCACATTCTGCCATCACTTGCAGCGCGGGATGAATAAATCTTGTTAGACGCCCGAATGGATCTACCCAGAAGAATACTGGGTTCAACGCGAGATACTCTTCATAACTCAACTCTTTCCCAGTTGTGATTTCGGCGAAACCTGACCTGTTGCCATATAACTCTTGTAACTGCGGATGCTGTGGGTCATTGTATCCGAGAATATTACGTTGGGTAATTTCAGTTGCGATGCCAGAATTTATTTCCCCAATTTTTTTGAGATCCTTTGGAATACTTACCTCATCTGCTTTTACTACGTCAGCATACCCCATCCAACCACAGCCTCCCACACTACCATGCTCATACGCCACAAAATTTTGCACTTCACCAAAACTCACACTTGTCGTATCTGCCTTTTGAAATGGGATTTGGTACGAATATTCCGCTACTGTACCGTCTGGCATTTTCAGAATAAATGCTCCGGTGCGATGAGTTTTTTCTACATATATGTTTCCAACTTCTGGGTGTGGTCGCCACAACTCCATGTTTGCAGCATCAAAAAGTATCTCAGTGTTATGATCAGATAATCGAACACGTTCCTGCTTTAATGTTGTGTTGAGATCCGGTAATTCAATACTGTATGGAGCAACTAAATCTGAAATAGTAAGTCGATGATCTAAGATGTACGAATTAAACCTATCGTTATATGCAAAATCCGGTCCGGAATCTACAGAATATTCTTTGAGAACGCGGAGCTCATCACCTTTTTTAAGCATCACCCATGGTGGATATCCGATCATACATTCACACGGTACATTTGTGTAATGCAATTCATATCCCGCGAACTCGCCGGAATTAACCATACCAACCTTGTACGCTGTATAATGCTCTGGATTGTTCAGTACCAGCGATTGCTCTACTTCTGTCCTATCTTGCCACGTAATATCTTCAAGTTGTATTTTTGCACCATGAACTTCTGTAACAACCTGCTCTGAATTTTTTTTCTCATCTTCCGGTTCTGATGGTTCAGGCTTCGATGTTCTTACTTGTATTTCTGGTAATTCAGCATCAACTACGGATAAAAAGTATTTTTCTGTTGTTAACTTGCAATCTACAATTGATGCACTCTCATCGCCATGAAAACGCGTAATAGGATAAAATTCTTCATCGATTTGAAGTTGATTTGAATGTTCGTCGTATATCACATGAAAAGGTTCATGTTGTGCAAATCTGGATGTCACCGCATACACGGTGTTGTTATCAGGAAGTTGCTTGCATACTTTAAATTTGTATGAACCCAGTGGCTCACCAACCACAGGAAATCCAAGCTCTGGATCTTCTTGAACTGTTTTCTTTGGAGTGATTGTTTTTCCTTCTTTTTTTGTAGTTACTGTGTCTCGCTCGGCTACTTTTTTCCCGATATAAAAACCTCCACCGACAATCGTGGCGATTCCAATTATCGCAGCGACTCCGACGAGCGCCCATTTAGCTGGAGTCATTCCCTGGTTTGGCCCACTTTCGTGTGGATTGTTTTCGAGTTGATTGTGCATATAAAATTCTTACTTCTTACTTCTTACTTCTTATTCTTTATTCTTTTTCTAAGTGTATCACACCACTTCTAATTTGCGTAGAAACTTCAGGCGATACAATCGAAGTTTTTGATATTCTTTTTAAAATTTCATCACGTTTTTCTGGCGTTGCAAGATCTATCTCTCCTTGATTGTTTTGTAACACAAATAATCTTAATTTCATTTTATTGTGTTCCCATTCAACCCCAACACTTAACCCTACCGTGACATCTTTTGAAAAATATTGATCGAACACGAAATTTCCGAGTGAATAGAAAATTGGTTTTCCTTTGTAGATTTCCATGGGTTGGATGACATGTGGGTGCGCTCCAATTACCATGTCAGCACCAGAATCGATAAACGTATGAGCTAATCGAGTTTGTGATCTTCCATGTACTAATTTATATTCTGCTCCCCAGTGCGGCATGACGACCAATACATCTACCTCGTTTCGCAATCTTCGAATTTCATCAATCACGTCATTTTGTTTTCCTCCAAATGCACTAAATCCTACCCAGCCGATTTTTGTTCCACGAACTTCTGTCCAATACGAAATATTCTCTTCGTTGATTTGATCGCCGAAATATCTGATTCCTTCTTTTGTTAAATAATGTTTTGTTTGATCGAGGCCATCTTGTCCGAAATTTCTTGAGTGGTTGTTCGCCAAACTTACATCTGTAATGCCGAATTTTTTCATTGTCGCTGCGACGGATGGATCGAATGTAAATAATAGTGGAGAGAGGTTTCCAGCTATTGATTTGTTTGTGGTAATTGCACCCTCCAAATTTCCGATAACCACATCTGATCCCATCATGAAACGTTCTACATTTTGGAATACATAATCATTTCCATGTTTTTCCATGAGATTGCGCACGCCGCGATCAAACATCATATCTCCGAAAAAATGCATGGTGATTTTGTCATGCCATGGAATTGGCCCGCTCGTGAAATATCCCGCGAAGTAACTTGTATTTTCTTTTGTGTCATGATTTTCACTGAGTGACGCAGAACTTGCATGCAATACTTGATTCCAGTGTGGTGCGTTGAGTCGTTTTGCTGCTCGTAATACAATTGCGAGTCCTGGCTGTGAATCGATATCTAATCTTCGCGCGGTTTCATGATCGAGAAGTTCTAACACTGTTTGTGATGTGGCGTCATGAAATTCTGCTGCATTGTGCGGAACGTAATGTGAGAAATCGAATGATCCAATGATGATTGTTTTATCATCAATATTTCCTAATGCTCGCGCAAGTCTTTGTTCCCCATCTTCTGATAAATCATCTCTCACAACAATTGGAACTATTTTTGCGTTCGGAAATGATTTTTTTACAAATGGTACGAGCCCGCTGATTCCATGTTCTCCATCAAATGGTTCTGGATCGATATATACTCCTGCATGATTCACCAACGATTCTATATATTTTGTGTCGGGCAATAATTTTCCAAATGGAGTTTCCCATGGATGCACCGTAGCTGAAACTCGTGTTTTTCCGCGCGCAAAATGATCTGGACTTATGAGCACTACGCGTTTTATTTTTTTGGATGACATTCCGTTAAATGCAGATGCGATATACCTACCTACTAATAGATGATGCGGTACGATTCCAACACGGATATCTTGATCGATTTTTGGTGTTGGCAATGCGCGGTCATAAAACATCTGATAATATCCTGATGGTTGCTTTGCGGAGTTATGTTGACGATCTGAAACAGAGCGTTTTACCTGGACTGTCTGAACTTTGATATTGCTTACTTTTTTTGTTTCTGCTACCACTGTTTTCTCCGGATTTTGCAATCCAATAAAAAAACCGACCGTTGTGAGTAATATCACAACCGCCATCACTCCTGAAACTTTGTAGAGTGATTTCATATGTGAGTGTATCGTAACATTTTTTTCTTCATTTTTCAATAAAAAAACGGAGTATCCTTAGATACTCCGTGATGGATCTACCGCGGATAGCGGCTGGACGAGCCACCATTGCCCTTGTCGGACAACGGACCGGATCCGCTCGCGCGATCGATGAAGCCGGGCGTTCCTCTTCCAGCGAGACCCAGCGAATCCCACTTGATCTGCGTGTCGAGCATAGTCAGTGCATTGACGTACGCAAGCTCCGAATGACCCGGCGCAACGTCCTTCATGCGGATGACCGAGATGATGTAGCGAGCCAGCGCGTGCTCGTTGCGCTCATCGGTTCGACTCGCATTGATCTTGAGCGATTTGAGCAACTGGTCACGCGTCGTGAATCCGCATGCCAAAGGCAGAAGATCGAGATCGAGCAGCCCGTGGATCTCGATCACATCGTGAGCGAGTGCACGAGCACAAGGAATGCCGGAACCGGCGAACGTTTTGTTGGCCGCATCGTTGAACGACAGCGCCGCATCGCGAATCATCGCGGTGTCGGGTGGCGCCATCCCTCCCGGCACCGGCAATCGCTGCACGACAGCCGCGATCACCTGCATCATCTGCATGGGATTGGCGCCTGCAGCAAGATACGAATCCTGCCAGCTCTTGACCGTGCTTCGGAACTCGAAGAGTCCGGGAACAAGATGCTTTTCAACACGCTCGAGGAACTGCCTCTTCCGCTTCGCGTTTGCAAAACTTCCGGGCACACCGACAGCCTTGAGGATATCCCCATGAGACCGACGATTCTTGATCTTCTCGACCGTTTCGTACACATCATACATTGCCGTTGTGAACGGCTCTGCAGTGACGTCGTCTGCATGCGCATCCATGAGATCGATCAGCTTTCCGGGCACGTCTCGAACGCCAGTTCGCTGTGCGAGCAATGCTCGAGCGGCGCACAGAACAGAAACTTCATCCACCTTGAGTTCGCCACCGATCGTGAGCTTGCTAAGCAGGCTCACGCTGTCTTCGGGGACGTTCGGCAGAATGTCGTACGAGCCAACACCGCCACCGAAAAGATCGGCGGTGGGTGCTGGTGCAGTAGGTGCAGTAGGTGCGGCGGGTGCACATGCAGTTCGCAGAGCGGCGAGGTTCTTGTTGAACACGCCGATCGGCACGCTTTCGCCAACCTTCAATCCTGCATTTCCGAGAGCTTCCCGGATGAGCTCGTCAGAGACATACCCGCTGTTTGCGAGAGTCTCCAGCGCTTCATCGCTCGGTTCGCCGGCCAGAGAGGCCAGTACCGGCGTCATCGCCTCAAGATCCGAACCAAGTGACTTCGCAAAAGCTCCGATCACATTGGCCCATCGCTCCGGATAATCTGGTTTCTTTTTCTTTGCTGGTTTCTTGGTTGTTGTTTTCTTTTCATCAGCCATGTGCTTCTCCCTTTTTGCACGAGGTTTAATGATCGTTTACGACTCAATACATAAGTCGTTTTCCTCATCATTATACTATCGATAAGGCCAATCAACATATCAATTCCCCACATCCTTGTCAACCCTTTTTTACTCGTAACTTACTTAGTGTATGTTCTACACTAAGATATAAGGCGCGGGATGATTCATTTGTGTATAATTTGAGTTAAATAAAATAAAAAACCGCCCGAGTTACGGGCGGCATATTGAGACTCCTTAGAGCTCAATCTAGATCATCAAGAATCTCTTGCGTCACACCACGAATCACTACTTTAAAGTGGTTCGTGAGATTGCCGAAACACAGCACATCGCCGTTCTCGACTTTAATTGTGACATATTTTTGCAAAGCCAGCGCCTTGCCTTTCCCCTGTCTCCGCACACGAATTGGAGCTCGTCCCACACGTCGCAATTTCAATGTTCCTTTCTCGCCATACAACAAAGCTCCTTTGCGAGAAATAGGATAGTCTCTCCCTTCAGTCCAATTGTAGAAGAGAAAACCGAAATCCATGTGTGGCTCGAAATCAGGATGTGGTCGTGCGCGTCTTCCGATACTGATCATATCCTTATCAAAAAGCCGAATCAGTGGAATATGCGCTTCAAACTTCGCTGCTTCCAGAATGCTGACGCCATCATTTTCGATGACAACAAATCGAGGTATATCATCATTGTTGTCGATGTCCGCAGATGACGCTTCTGGCATTGTTACAGGACCGAGATCAGCATCTGGATCAGCGTCTTGGGTTACAATACGACGAGCTTGCAATACAGCACGACAATCTTGATTCTCGCACAGCACCGCACCAACCCGATTTTCCGTACTGCATTTCCTGCAGACAACTTGCGTAAAGAGTGCATCTTTCATCTTAACACTCCCTTGTCGACCAGTCGCGAGACACAGCTCGTGTGCTTCCCACAGAGCCTGTCGTGATGGTTCGGTGAGCGTCGATTGCCTCGAGACCACCTCGCGCAGCCTGACGCTCAGCTTTTCTAGCCTGCTGCGCCATGAATGTATCGCCGATCATCTCATAGAGATGTGCCGCAACATCGTACAGCTTGTTTTTCATCTTTCGATGAGCTTCAGCGCGAATGATGCAGTCTTGGACTTCTTTTTCAGTCTGCTTGACTGCATCTTTTGGATTAGTCGTGAATCTCAAAGAGAGTACGTGTGACATACTGATCTCTTCGACTGAATCACCTCTTCTGACACCTTTCATTGCAAGTGTCATGAGATTCCTCGATCCGACTTTCGGATTTTTCACCAACATCTCGAACAGCAGATGCTGACCTCGATGCTTTGAAAGCGAACCTGAATTGATAGAGAACTTTCCGCGCTTCACTTCATGAGGGCGCTGCGTTGGCGTGAATGATGTCACACTTTTGAGTTCGACACCACGCGCAACTTGACCAGCAATCTGAAGATTACCAATCGAAGCAGAGCGAAGTTCACACATCACCTCCCGCGTGACTTCATCGATTTCCGCAGGATTTGTTGTGGAGACATGGAACATCTCGAAATCTGGTCCAGCCTCACAGACACGCTCCAGAAGATCTGAATTGTAATCTGCGCCAATCCCAATCATGATCAGACGTCCACCTTCCCGATAGAGCTTTTGAGCAGCTCGGATGAGTTGCTCTTCATCATGTTTAACACTGCCACATTGTGAAAGACCGTCAGTCAGCATCACAACCGTACGAGGAATCTGTGACTCCTCATCTTTCAGACTCACCGCTTCAAGCAGCGGAGCTGACAGTCGAGTTGCACCCTTCGCCCCCATCCGCTTTACAGCGATCTTTGCCATCCGCCTGTAATGTGCACGCATCGTCTTGAGAGGGGCGATGATCTCATGTTCTTGATTGAACGCAATCACACCCGCACGGTCATTTCTATCAAGACCGTCGATCAGCTTTTTCAGAACAGTCTTGCTCTGCTTCAGCTTTTCGCCTTTCATCGATCCAGACCGATCCTGCACCCAGATGATGTTGAGTGGTGTACTCACATCCGGGATTTCAGGAGTGATCCGCACGATGGCGTTCACCAGGGTTCCAGTTCGTGGATCTGCATACGCAGGATCCTGCCCATAGATAGTTTGGACACAAAGTTGTGCCATTTGTCACCTCCAGCCTCTGGTGGGATTTCTCCCGGGCCGTAAACCAGTCTCCCAAGATAAGTGATTGTATCTTTTGGACTGTACTTCTACACTATCGTTGAATATCACATCTGTCAACTATTGACGGCCGCCCTAATTTCTGATATATTCTTAACCATTCAGAGAGGTTTACCATGACAGATACACAAGAAAACAAAGCTACGTTCCTTGCACGACTCACTCCATTGCTGGCGCCTTCCGATGTGCGACGGGTGGAGCTCGCGTATGTTCTTGCGAAGCACTATCATCGATTTGATACGCGCAAGGGTGTGGATGATGATGGGAATCACATCCGATATTTCGAACATGTTCGACAAGTAGCTCTCATCGATATTGATGAGGCTGGCTGTATGGATGTTGATGAAATTTGCGCCGCACTCCTTCACGATTCGCTTGAGGATACAACCATCACTCCTGAATTGATCGAACAATTCTTGGGAAAGCGAACGTGCCGTATGGTTTTGCAACTTTCCAAACTTCCCAAAGAAGGATACTACGAGCGGCTACTTACACGCTCGAGCTGGCAAGTCATGCGCATCAAAATGTGTGATCGATTGCATAACTTGCGATCGCTTCCGCCCGACGATCTTGAGTTCATCGAAAAACAGTTTACTGAAACTCGTCGAGAGTTTACTCCGATGTTTGAGCGATGTTCCCAACTTATTCCCGAATCTTGTCGTCCGACTTTTGATGCTTTCGCAAAGATCTTTTGGGCTCAAAATGACAGCCTGATTCCTATCGTCAAAAAATACAGTGCTGTATAAAGCGAACCTCCGAGTATACATCGGAGGTTTTTTATTACTTTTTCCAGGGACAAACTTTTAAGCCGTGTTTTAGTAACCACTGTTGATGAAAATCCGCTGCCGGGAAATACGTTGTGACTGGTTCAATAGCAGTTGCGATCGGCGCATTATACTCCCCTGACGACTCAAGTTCTTTTTTTGCTTTTTCTGCTGCAGCCTTTTGATTATCATCATAATAAAAAATTACACTGCGATATTGATATCCTATATTTGGTCCTTCACGATTTACCTGTGTTGGGTCATTGCTTTTCCAAAAAATATCGAGTAATTCTTCGTATGTTATTTTTTCTGGATTATACTCCGCCACTGCAACTTCCGTGTGACCAGTATCCTCATCATGGACTTCCTGTTCAGTAGGATTTTCTAGATGACCACCAGCATATCCCACCTCAGTTTCAATCACACCTTCAACTATACGTAACTTTTCCTCTATCCCCCAAAAACACCCAGCGCCGAACATTACCTTGTGTGTTTTCATATAATTATAAAAGCACTCGTGAGAGTGCTTTTTCTCTTACTTATTTATTTCCAAGATTTCCGAGTTTCAATGCGAGAAGTGCTACAACTGATGTGAGCGTGACAATACCGATTACCTGCGCTGTTTTGATCAATGCTTCGCGACTTTCTGCTGCAGATGCAACATCGAGCACAATCATGATGCCGAGCAATCCACTGACAATCACGCCGATCACTACGGCAAATACTAAAATATTGAGAATTCCTTTCATAGAATTTTTTAATGATTATAGTATATCTTATCATTTTTTTGTTGAATGTAAAAACCGGACATGTGGTCCGGCTGCAATTACGATACTGCTTGGATTTCGTCGTGAATGAGAGCGAGTGCATGAACGGGTGATCCGACATCTGTTGGTGGTGTGCGAATCGGACGTCCAATGACAAGCTCGTCGGCACCAGCTTCCAACGCAAACTTTGGAGTAGCGATTCTTTTTTGATCACCAGCAACGGCCCATTGCGGTCGAATGCCCGGGACAATGCGTTTGAGTGATGTTGGAACACCACGCTTTGCAAGCATCGCCAATTCCAATCCCGAACACACAATTCCCACACATCCAGTTTCTGCTGCGAATTCCGCGCGTTTCAACACTACATCTCCAATGAGTGCTGTGTGACCGGATGCATAAAAATCTTCTTGGGAAATGGTAGTGAGCACAGTAATCGCGAGCACACCGATCCCAAACTCGCCAGCCATATCAACACATGCTTTGAGATGATCTGGCCCACTTGATGCATGAACTGTCAGATACCGCGGCTTCAAGCACGCGACGCTTTTGATCGCTTCCCTCATCGTGTTGGGAATATCGCAGAGTTTGAGATCGAGCATGATCTCTGTCTCTTGTGCAACTTCGCACAAGCCTTCCAGCAGAGAATGTCCGCCGCTTTTTGCGTAGAACAACTGCATGCCGATCTTGAGTTTTCCAACTCTTCCATCGACCTGCCCTGCCAAGAGATGAGCGCTTGCTGCATCTGGTACGTCTAATGCAAGGATAATTCTATCTTTGGGTTGTCCCATCAGTTCTCCTTTTTTTGAGATGGTTGCATTGTACCTTTTATGCAACTTTCGTCAACACCTTTTTCTGTACGACATGTTCCCAGGGCAATTCATTTTTCCCGAAGTGTCCGTAGCATGCGGTTTGTCTGAATATTGGATTTCGGAGTCCGAGATTTTCTATAATTGCCGCTGGCCTGAAATCGAATTCTGATACATCTAAAGACGCACCTTTTTCATTGTAAGCCTGCACCATCAGTGGCTCTACTTTTCCGATAGCATAAGCAACAGAAACTAAAACTTCTTTTCCTAATCCTCGATGTACTAATTGTTTAGCGACGTAGCGTGCCATATATGCTGCGGATCGATCTACTTTTGTAGCATCTTTTCCGGAGAATGCTCCGCCGCCGTGCGGAGCTAATCCGCCATATGTATCGACCATTATTTTTCTGCCCGTTAATCCTGCGTCTGCTTCAAACCCTCCTTGAATGAAAATTCCTGTTGGATTGATGAGAATTTCATCGACTTCTCCCACAATCGGGTGAATTAATTTTTCTGTTAATTCTCGATGGATTTGTTCTTGCGATACGTCTTTATCATGTTGCGTGCTTACGAGAACTTTTGTGATGACATTATTTTCAACGGTGATTTGAGCTTTTCCATCCGGACCAAGCCATGGACACGCTTCAATTTTGCGCAACTTTTCTAAACCTTCTGTAAGTTGATGAACTTTCACTAATGCACTTGGAAGCAACTGACTTGTTTCGTTTGTCGCATATCCATACATAATTCCCTGATCGCCTGCGCCGCCTGTGTCTACTCCCTGTGCGATATCATTTGATTGCTCGACTATACGGCAGATGATTTCCAGTTCATCATCATATCCGATTTCTTTGTACACTTTTTTTGCAATTGTTTTGTAATCTACAATTGCGGATGTTGATACTTCTCCTCCCAACACTAATAGCCCGTGCGAGCCGAATGTTTCGACTGCAACTCGACTGTAAGGATCTTGTGCTAAACATGCATCTAAAATTGCGTCAGAAATCTGATCGCATACTTTATCCGGATGTCCGGATGTTACACTCTCGATGGTGTAGGTTGATGGTTTGTACATCATACTGAAAATATAAAAACGCCCACAGGAAGGCGTTGCATAAATAATTATCTTTCTCGATTTCTCGAGGAGGAATTGGCACTACGCTTACGCAAGTTGCCGGTGGGTCATAGGGCCTGTCCCTCGCCACACTCTTGATAGCTCTTTAATTGTGACTACATGTTATCTTTTGTTTATTTTTTTGTCAATTTTTTTCATTGGATGAAATGTTCCGATCACCCCCATACCCAATGCAACAATCGCAATATTCTTGATAATGTACTGCCCTTCCATTGTTGGAAGTAAGAATCCTTGCCATGCAATTTCAGGTAAGAGGAATAATGGAAGGATGGTTGTTATCATGTGCAATGCAAGCAATAGAATTGCAATGCGACCCCAACGAGGAATGATAAACAACATTCCAATGAGAACTTCAAATAATCCAAAACTTATAATGAATGTTTCAAATGATACAAACGGCAACATCTTCTGTAGCAGTGCTTGCACGAGAGGATTGGCCGGACTCATCGCAATCACTTTCATCGCGCCAAACCAAATAAATATAATAGCTAGTGCTACTCGAGACGTGATCGGCGCCAACCTCTTCACCTCATGAATGAAAATCTTATCAAATGTTGCGTATACTTTATTCATATATGTATTGTATCATTTCCAATAAAAAAACGCACTCAACGAATGCGATGTTTTGTGTGTTCCCTTTACACAGCGATCGCTGCCAGCCCAATTGCAATCAAGCCAATAGCCACTAAATGAATCCCTTTCAACTTCATACTTTTCTCCTAATGAACGGATATTGTATATATCACATACATCTCCTGACTGTAAAGCTATTTGTATTTCATTTCGTGTGGTTTGTCGCCAATCTTATACAGCTTACTTCGATCCAACCGCTTCTCAATTTTTTGTAATAATTTTGTAGCCCCTTCATATTCTTTTTCTAATTCTTCAGCTGTGTTGATGTGATGATCTCGGAAAATTAAAACTTCTGCATCTACAATCTCAACATCATGTGGAAATTCTTCATTCAAAATGTACTGCATTACATCTTCATTAAATACTTCTAATGCCTCAATCTCATATTGCTCCGGTGCATACAAATTATATTTTTTTGCAAATTCGGATGGTAATGGAATTCGCACGCCCACACTTCCGGTATTTGCTTTATACTGATTGCTTTTTTTATCTAGATAGATGTGAGGGAATGCACCCTTCATAGTGAATTCAAATACCGTGTAGTTGTATGTTACTGCATCGTCTCCTGATCCAATCGTAAATGCCATTTCGAAAATTCTCATGGGCCGATCTTCAAATGTTCCGTCAATGACATGCTGCATGGTCGTTCTTTTCGCTTGTGAGAGTAGCAGTGCTTTTTCGCCAGACGCATTACCTTTGTCCGAATATGTCCAACCATGTTTGTGTGCGAAATCTTTCCAGAACTGTATGCGGACTTTTTTTGTAATCTGTGCGATATATATAACCAATACCGCACCGATTGCTATGGTTATGAATGGAAATTCTTCCCCCCAGTGTGTTTGTGAAGCCTCCCACCACAAAATAAATGGTAATATGATCCACATGCCGCACCACGGATATTTCCATTTCCCCATCTGTTTGTTTACGGATGTGCTTATGTTCGTTACTTTTTCTTGATTTGGCATAGGTTGTATTATACCTCTTCATGTCTTCTATTCGCAATCTCAAATACTCCCTTGCAGGAGTATTGTGCTTGTTCTTTTCTAATTTTCTCCTCTCTCTTCTCGTCGTCTTTGTCGGCGTGCTCGGCGCAGTTCTCGTGCTTTTTGTTTTTCTGAAGCTTGGCGATCCCTACCCTTTTCTCTTTGTACACGAGCTATTGGCTGTTCTTTATCTGGAGGAATGACATCTCCAAATTCGTCGTATCTAATCTGCTTTTCCCTTCTTCTGCTGGATGTTCCCATTCCTGAATCCTGATTTACAGAACCGGAAAATTGTATTTCATCCCTCTCATCCACTCCCTGTGTGCGTAAATTAACTCGTTCTGTTTTCATTGGCCCGAGTTCTACGGATTGTTGTCCTTGGGCTCTCCTGTATTCTGGTTCTGGTGGTGGAGGCGGTGGAGGTGGCGGTGGGGGTGGTGGATCCACAACATCATCAATCTTTCTTCTCGCACGACGTATATATCTTGTCCGTTCTAATTGATTTGTTATCTCGTGAATATCCTGCTGATTTTCTCTAATGTATGTATCTGGATTATCGCCAGGCACAGGTTCTTGTGTCATTTCTGTTTCTGGAGCTTTTGTATCATCAAATTCTTCTTTAATGACGGGATCCATGCGATGACCTGTTAAAATTTCTGCTGGAGCCTGACCTTGCTCTGGTGGTGTTGGGGGTAGGTCTGGAGTTGGCTCTCCATCTCTTCTTCCTCTTCGCTGCGCTCCATCTGTCATTGTTCTCACAACCTTCACTTCGTCTGGCTGAGGCACACTTCTTTCAGATTCAACTACTGATTGCCCCGTGAATGTAATATCCATTAACACACCACGTGCATTTGTGACAACCTGCTCCATTGCTGCAATTTGTGCGGCATCAAATCCTGTCATATCCCCCGCTCTAAACTGCCGCAATTTCTTTTGTAAATCTTTTTCAGATGTTACGCCCAATAATAGTTTCATTTGCTCCCTTGCTTGCTCATGAGTCAATTTCTGTCCATCCAACTCAACTGTTGCCGCGCCATCAGCAATTGTAATATTAATCTCAACTCCCGGAAATGCTTTTGCAAGTAATTGTTCAATTTGCAATTTTGCCATTTCAGCTCGCTTTCCTGCCAACTTCTCATTTTTTTCATACGCCCATCTTCGCGCATCAATTGAAGCGCGTCCTTCTAATTGAATGTCAATTTTCTGTCCTTCTAAATCCTCTCTTCCTTCTATTTGTCCGCGAATATATTCAATGAGCGGACCTGCATCAATAAATTTCTCATGGCCCTTAACTTTAAAATCTGGTGACATTGGCATGGTATCGAAATGCAATGTTGCATGACTTACTTCTTGCTCACCATATATTGTTTCTGACTTTGGAGCTTGTGGTGTGATCTCAACCCTATCCTCATAAGTTTCTGTGCCTCTACGCTGGGCATCATGTGCTGCAATTGCAGGTGCGCCCTTAACTGTAACCGCTCTTCCAGATCCGGAAGTTATTTTATCTGTTAGATCACCACCTCTTGTTGATACTTCGACTATCTCATCTGATCCAAATGCCATACCATGCGCTTCTTGACCTATTGCTGCTGCCCCATATACCAATTTTAATCCCTCAATCCCAACCGCAAGATATCTACCTGCTCGTGAATCAGCTATGCGATTTATGATCTGACGAACATAACCAGGATCTCTATCGGAAATTGGTGGTTGATATTCTGCCTCCTCACCCCTCTCTTGTGCTGCCAACTCTTCCATCCTCCTTAATTCGACAAGAATTTCTGTAAATAATCTGTCTTGATTTTCCTGTGCTTCGTCATCTTTTATTCCTTCTTGCAATGTATCGCTATAAACTTTTTCCAGCGACTCGAATTGCACCTGATCTTCTTCTCTGATTCTTTCTGGCAAACTTTCAAATAGATCATCGATCATACTGAGTGTTTGTTCTCGTCGGTGATCTTGCTCCCTCTCTTTTTGCTCCTCCTTCATCTGTTTATTAATTTCACGCAATTCATCTAATTCAGCTCTCTCCTGAGCAGTAGGCATTTTCTCTCTTCCTTGACGCTCTTCTACCCGATTTTGCAATCGAGCTTTTACAGCTTCAACAACAATGTATGTCGCATCATTATCTCCCAACAATCCTTTTTCCTCCAGAAGTATATGCATGATTTCCTCTTTTGGAACTCCATATCTTGCTTCTAATTCATCAATCAACTCCTCTTCATAATCATCAGCCAATAATTCTGTAATTCTCTCAACTTCTTCTAATGCATATGTTGTAAAAATTTTGTGTTCAATTTCCGTCATCTCTTCTTCAACTCGAACTGTCTCCATGTATTCATAAAAATCCACGCCCTCCCAATCCTCTTCATTTATTTCGCTTGGCAATTCAACTTCGTTTTCAATCACAACTAACTCCTCATACACCTTCGGAGATAATTTTACGATTTGTCGAAATCTTTCAACTGGCGCTCCTTGTGCCTCACGCGATCTGTGCTCACCATCTTCTTTTCTCCCCTCATGAGATGGCATTGGGATTCGATTTGCTATTGCCATATTATTTTTTTCGTGATTTTACGATGCGCTTTAATTTTGAAACTTTCTCATCACTGTCACCTGATCTTATTCTGTCCTTATTTTTTTTAGTGACTGATTCTAATCGTGCACGCAAATAACGCAACAATTTATATCGCTGTTTTGGATTTTTCATCCATGTTTGTAATTGCTGCTTTGTTGCTTTTTGAGGCATACTTTATTTTAGCTCTTTAATTTGCACAACTATATTATACCTTATTTTTTCAAAAAAATATATTCTCTATAGAATCCACTGTTCTATTGACATCACTGTATATCCCTGCTATTATCTGCCTGCTCATTTCAAATCAAAGGAGAAAAAATGACGCCAGCAAAAATGCGAAAGCAGTTGGAGCGCGCGATTGCCGCAACTGAAAAATCTCTTGAGAGATTACGCAACAAAGAGGCAAAGTCTCGTGCGAAATGGACTAAGAAATACCAGCGGTTCTTGGGTGCTGCTGCATCACTCGCTGGACTGAAAAATACCGCGACGCAACGTGCACAACGGTTGAAAGATATTATTAATTCTTGGTCAACTGAGACAGTTGAACTTACGAAAGAACGTGATGCAGCCCGGGCAGATATCACTGCATCAGAAGCTGAATTGCAGAAGCAGCGAACTGAACTCGCTGTACTCATTGCGCGACTTGAGAATGTTGATCGTCGAACGGATGATATCGTGACGCAAGTGTTTGCTCTCAATGATCAAGTTGTAGAAGCATTCCGCGCACGAAACGAGTTTCTGACAGCGAATGTCTATGACATGCTGACCAATGAAGATGGATCACTTCGATCACAGATTTCACTCACGAGTACAGATGGTTTGCGTCGCGTTGTCGCGCTGGTGAACCATATCTCGCGCATCGATACAACTTTGGCTCACGAAGCCAGAGAGCAAATCAACAAGTTCTTTGATCGATTTGCCAAAACGCGACAGGATGAAGAAGACGATAGAGCTCGTGCTCTGATCGAGATTCTTGAAAACATTCTCGTCGAGCGTGTTTCGTTCAAAGTCGGCCCGGATCTGTATCGATTCCTTTCGATCAGCATTGATGCCGATGTTTTCCCCGAACTCAAGCAGGCGCAACACCTTTTGAGTCGCAGCCTGCGCAGTGAAAAAACAAGCTCGTACATTCGATTGTACAAGCGTGATTCTGACAGCGACAAATGGAAAGAGGTCAAACTTTCCTAGCCCTCACCCGAGCATGCTCGGGTTTTTTTATTTTATGGTTTGAGTAGTTCTTTATATTTTTTGCGTTGGCTGTAGATCATGTAGACATTCAAAGCGAGAGGGATAAATCCAGCTGACTCGCGGAGGAAATGTGTTTCCATCGGAAGCCCGACGAAAATATGAAACAGTGCGAAGTTTACGGTGAGTGGCAACATCAATAACGCAGCCAGTGCAACATAACGATTAGCAAGAAATGCGACACCGGAAGCCAGCGATATGAGTCCGATCACTGGAAATAAATATCCAATTTCATTTATCGCAGAAATAAAAACCCATCCTGTTGCGGAAAACATTTCTGGAGAATGCGCAGCCGATGGCAAAAATCCAAATTTGGAAAAGAAAATCGCTACAAAAAATAGACCGGTGATAATTCGAATTGCGTTGTGTATGTTTTTCATATGACTACACTCTATCATAATTGTGTCCATTCCAAAATTAGTATGAATTTTTTTTGAATATTTTTCGAATAAAAAAGAGGCAGTTTCCACTACCCCATATTATACTTGATTGATTATGGTAAATAATCCCCTGCGATCATGATGATCAACTTGCACGTAACTGTGCGCAGCTTGTCTCAATCCGTCATTCTTAACGCCGAGCAAGATCGCATGTAATGTGACATTACGATCATCAAAAGCCTTACGCACTTTCGATGGATTGAATGTCCCCTGATTGTGCTCCCCGTCTGTGATCAATACAACTTGTGCATTGTCGTATTCTTCATCATCAAAATCCCGTAGTGCCGTGTATACCGCAGCAGTTATATCTGTTGAGGAGATCCATTGTGCACTTCTGATAGATCGCTCAAGTTTCGCAACTTCTTCTTGTGATACGGCGCGCATCAACTTTGAAACCGTTCCGCCAAAATACCTCATCAAAAACACAACTTGATTTTGAAATGCTTTTTGTAGAAGCATCAGCACAAGCGGTCCCCAAATCTTCCATCTCCAACGAGAGTGTTTTGGAAACATGGATGGCGAAAGATCAAGGAGAATATACAGTGTTCTGCGCCGAGCTTCCATAACTGGCTCGTGTACATCTTCAAACACTTCTTCTTGTGTTGTGTAAGCTGTAACGAGTGCTTCCCCACGTGCAATGCGTGCGTACAATATATCATCATCTTGCGCATTCTCGCTGCCCAATAATGAAGCCATCTCAGCTACATCTCGTATTGGTCGAACTGTCATGTCGTCATCAGGATATATAGATTCTTCTTCTCGATAACCGAGAAAACGTTGTCCGACAACTCGCTCGCCAACCTGCACGTACTGCGCGGAAAAACCTATGCCACCAACAATCTGCTTCACGACATCCTTGTCGCTCAATAAAGAGTCATCCTCCTCTTCTTCTAGCTCCTCTGCATCGATAATACCATCCTGTCTTACAGGAATTTCCGGTGGTTTTGGTTCTGGCATTGGAGGTAATTCAGGTAGTCTCGGACCTTTCATCAACCGATACAACAGAGCCGCTCCTGCAGCTCCAGCTCCTCCTAAGCCAGACATTAACAACCAAAACGTAATAGGATCCATCTAGCCCTCCTTACTCACAACACCGAGATTCTCCATCGAAGAATCTACATTATGTCGAGCTTGCAACGCCTTTACCATCACTTCAGACTGACGAACAATTAAGTCATCACTTAGTGTTGGAACACTACGCAACTCATTCAGCGCTATATTCACCTGCTTTCCAACCGGTCCCACAGTTTCAGCACTCATGTTCGTTGTCGTCTCTGGAATCATCTGTTCGATGAGTGAAATTCCGTGATGCACGGCTTGATGTTGCAAAGCTAGAATCGCCCGTGTCCACTCGGCAACTTTTTGCCCCACCTCAAGCGAATCTGTTTTGAATTCTTGAAGCGAGCTTTGCATCTTTTCTAATTGAGATGCAAATGCCTTCAGTTCATCCAGCTTCATGGATTCAATATCAACGTTATCACTCTTTGGTAGATCTTTTATGACCTGTGCGAGACGATGTAGTTCAGATTCAATTTCACGACGAGATGCGCGTTTTACCCATGTGCCAATAACACCCTTCTTGATCTCGATGAGCATATCAACATCATTTTCATTGTGAGCGAGCACATAGCGCGTAATCGCCAAATCCTCAAATGTAACCGCCTGTCGACCATGCAATAACGCGGAAACTTCCATGATCTGTGCACCGCGTACATAGCGCCGATCTGAAACTCTCAAGCCGCCTTTCTCTTGACGCAATGCGCTGTACCGACGAGTCATCTCCTCATATGCATCGATGATGTACGGATCGAGCATCAGATTCATTCCTTTCACGACTCCAGAAATCATCACAATATCATCGAGTGATACTTGTGGAAGTTTGTCTTGGACCCGGGGATCCAAACTCATCGCGAGCATCTGACGTCGATTTGCTGGCTCGACCACATAATCAACCTCTTCCCTGAACAGGAAGCGATCCACTACTGCGGCCAGCTGCTGCTGACTTTTTTCGGTCAGCATTTCCATTGAGAAGTTTGTATCGCCAATCGCCGTCAACAGCGGCGGCTCGATCAACTGCGGACCATTTCTAATGCGTCGCTCGTTGAGCAACCCGAGAAGCGTTCGTAGTGTTGGCGGAGGCGCATCGAAAAATTCACCCAATTGAATGAAGTGTGCATCGGCGGCTGAAAACTCGGTCAAATGAATAGAGTGTCCCGTTTCACGAAGCTGACGAGCATCGTATCCACCAAACACCTGACTGTTTGTCGTAAAACGAGTCAAGTCCATTGACCACAATCGAGCATTGGTAATCGCCTTGGTAATCGCTCGAATCAACATTGACTTCGCTGCGCCAGATGGTCCGTTGATCAAAATATGCTCACGCAACAGCATGGCATGTTTGATTTGATCAATGACCGACTCTCTTTCAACAAAACGCCTTTTCACGGAAGAGAACAAAGCACGAACGCGCTCAATTGCCTCCAATAACTCGCTCCACCTTACTTCATGTCGCTTGCCGACAATATCGACATATTCCATTGTTTTACGCATTGATTCTCCTTGTACTTTTGTAATGAACTAGCTAGATGAAGATGATCTTCATCAACTCCTCATGCTAGCACGAGAAATGCATCATGTCAATACTATTTTATTTGATTTTCATACTAAAAAATACCGATATGGATCAGTATTTTTTTAAGGGACTAGTTGATGAAGTTCTAACTTTTCCAGAAAAACAGTGCCTTACTTTACTTACCTTTTTTACCAGCTTTTTTTGCGAGCATTTCTGCCTTTACTGCAAGTCGTTTTTTAGTCTTTCTTGATTTTGACTTTTGTCTTTGCCCGATAGCTCCATGTCGTTTTGCCATATGTTTCGTGTGTAAATAGTAAATGTAAACTGACGACATCATCTTAACACAATACAAACAAAAAACAACAATCACTGAATTGTTGTTTTTTGGTATGGATGAGTGTCTGAAATTCTAACTTTTAAAAAATCAGAATCAACTATGTCACTAGATCAGGCGTCTTTGCAGCTTTCTATATATTCTTTTGCAGCCTTTACATCAAGAAACTCCCCCACTCTGTTTTTGTTGTGGCGAATATGATCAAAGACATGAAGCACAAACTCTGTCAGGCTCTCTTTTGCTTCCTGGGAGACTACGTGCTTCTCCTCCCCCTTTATTACCGCAAGAACATTGTGGTCAATCTCCTCAACACTAGACTTCGATTCATCCAAATTTTTTTCTATTTGCTCCATTAATCCAACGATTTCACACTCGATGATATCCCCTTGTTTAAGTGGTTTGTTGGTAAGCACAAACACATCCACATTATCACCATCACCACTCGTGGTGTCTAAAATAAATCCATAAGGGAACGGATACTTTCTTGAAACAGTTACTGCTTTTTTATATTCCAACGTCTTCTCATTATAAAGATTTTTCTGATTTGATCCTGCTTCATTCTCGATAAATACTTTCATAGTATGAGACGTAGTTTAAGCAAAACTATATAAATCAAGAATAACACAAAAAGAAAACACCAGCCATGAGGCTGATGTTATCAACAGGGGCTGGTGGATGATGTTCGAACTTTTTTTACTCATAATCAATATTTTCTTCAGGTATAAAAAAATGTCCGCGACTATCGTCGCGGACATACCAAAGGCCAAGGGCTGAGTTACCCGAGGATCAAGATTCCGAATGCCGAGTACCTTACTCCCTGAGACGAGACGGCACAGAGTAGACAGAGTTGTCGATGCTACGGTGGTGGGCGAGCAGGTCGACCTCGTCGGTGTCCAGATCGCGGCCCATGAGCGGCATATGGCTCCAGTCCTCGCAGCCATCGACTGAAAGCTCGTAACCCGCAGCGAACAGGCCAGGATTCTCCTTATAATCGATCGCTTTGCAGTACGCGGGGAACTGCCAGTTGAAGGCCAAAATCTCGTCGGCGAGAGAGCTATCTCCACGCACTGCAATGATGGAATTGCGCTGCCTGTTGGAGTCCATGTCCGCACAGACCCAGCCGAAGCAGGTCTTGTGTGTTTCGTTGCCAGCGAGTAGGCGCAGATGATCCTTATCTGTTTTGATATGATCCCCGCGCCGCCACTTGGGTGTGAATGTTTGTGACATCATTTGCTTATGGAGATCGAAGGTCTTTTGCACACCTTCGCCACCCTCACCCTCGCGGATTTGGACGAAGCGAAAGCATCGTTTACCTTCGGGCCAGGCAGGTGCTGTTTCACGGAGCTCTCGCAGCACCTCTTCATCTGACTTGTCCATGAAGGTGAAGCCGATCTGTCGAAGCTTTGGGAGTGCTTCTGCGAATCGCTCGAGTTGCGTTTCGAGATCGAGTGTGAACTCGTTGACTCCATCGAGCTTGAACTCGCGCATGAGAGCGTCGACTCCTCGCTTGGCATTACCTTTTTTACGAAGGATCGCATCCAGACCATCAGTGAACAAACCTGCTTTCCGCAACACTGTCATGGTAGCGTGAATCGTGTCGTATGAATCGAACTGAGGATTTCGAGTACCCATTACTCTGACTCCTTTTTATTTTGTGGCTTAGGCTATTACAAGCTGATGCCGAGTTAAAGAACGATCAAAATCTATCATAATTTATCGTGTTTGTCAATAGCACACACTTTTTCCTGTTTTGTATTTCCAACCGCCCTATCAAAAAATCTTCACCTAATTTAGTGAAGATTTTCTGATACAGGCGGGGCGAGGATCGAACTCGCAGTCCAGGTTTTGGAGACCTGTGGTTTACCATTAACCGACCCGCCTATGTTTCTTTTAAGATAATCGTTTTTTGATCGCCCCGAGTGTGAGGCAAATCGGGTCAAGTATAGCAATCAAGATGCCGGAAAGCAATCCATTGTGTTTGGTGAAATAGTAGCGGATTGATTTGTTCCAGATCGCTTGTTTTTTCCAGAATCCTACTTTTTTGAAACTTGCTCCGCCAATATGAGTTATTACTATTGATGGTGTGTAGAAAACTTTTAATCCTGAACGCCACGCGCGCAAACAATAATCTGTTTCTTCAAACCACAGGAAAATATTCCCATCGAGTTTTCCGACGTTATGTAATGCTCGTTTTGTGATGAGAAAAAACGCACCTTTCACATGATCGACTTGCATTTCTTTATTCTCATTCCATTTTCCTTTTGGTGCGATTGAGAAATATTTTGTGTGGCCGATTTTTTTTGTTAATCCTAATCGTCGAGCGATTTGTCCGCGGATGGTTGGGAATGCTCCGGCTGAACCTTGTTTTGATCCATCTTCATTTTCGATTTTGCATCCTATTACTCCAGCGTCTGAATGTTCATCAACATACTTCATTGAATCGCCTAGTGTGTTTTCTCTGATTCTTGCATCTGGATTTAACAGCAATGCATGTTTTGCATGCATCTCATCTATCCCCTGATTACATGCTGTGGCAAATCCTGGATTATCTTTGTTCTCAATGACTTTGTATTTTTTGATGTGCGGATTACTAAACGCAAAAGAGCGCAGCATGGCTACACTCTCATCTGCTGAATCATTGTCGATGACGATGACTTCACATGCAACATCTGCATGTGAGTCGATTGATTCCAAACAATGTTTCAATTGCTGTGAGACATTCCATGAGACGATGATTATCGCGATCTCATGAACCCCCCCTTGCCCCCCCTTAGCGGGTGGGGAATCGGCGTCCTGACGAACGCCGTTTATTTTGTCTCCTTGTGGTTTGTGTGCTTCGTGCATTTCTTGCAGTGTTTTTTGAGCTCGAGACGATTCTTGAGCTTCTTCTTATTTTTGGTGCTGCGGTATCCGATTGTTTTACAGTCGGTGCACTCGAGCTTAATTAAGTTATCCTGTGACATACTTATCGTTATCTACTATCACGTTCAATTGATGGAGCCGTCTCGCGGATTCGAACCGCGGACCTACTGTTTACAAAACAGTTGCTCTGACCAACTGAGCTAAGACGGCTTATGATAGCAGTAATTTATACTGCCACAGTATATGTTTTTCTAAACTTTTCGTCAACTCTTTAATAACTCCCGTGTTTCCGACTTATAATCCTCCACTGCAGGCTGATTAAATGCATTCACATTGAGAAGTTGTGCAAGATACATCATCTCGCACATTTTGAATTGCAGGAATTGCCCGACCGTATATTCACTGATTTCAGGAATCAGAATTTCCATGTATGGCAGGCCGTTTTTTTCGTATGCTTTCTTCACACCGCCATAAATTGCCTGCATAATTTCTTTGTAACTCTTGCCGGTAATGTCATCTACTAATCCTGGAAATACTAAATCTTGCGGAACTTTAACTTCTGCTGGACTTTGTTTTGCATAGACGAGAGTTGTGAGCTTGTCGTGAGGTCCTCCGTAAAATAATTGCGCCATTGAATGTAGATCTGTTGAGCCGATTGAAACGATGGGCGTGATACCCTCGTGAGCTTCTTCTCCATCGAGATTTTCGCGTTTGCCGATTGATTCTCCTGTGAGTTGTCTGTACCACTTACCTACTGATTCCAATTCTGTGTTAAATAAAAATGTATTATTAACGTGGATTCCGTGGCGGTGATGATGTGCGGTGATTGCTGCGGATGCAAGAGCTGGATTTGATTGTGCATCACCCTTCAAACATTCATCTCTCATATCTGCCGCTCCATTCAACACATCTTTTACGTCTAATCCTGCGCATTGTAATGGAAATAATCCTACTGGCGTGAATACTGAAAATCTTCCTCCAACTTTTTTCTGAATTGCGAGTCGAGCAATTCCGACTTCACCAGCTGCATCCCATAATTTACTTCCTTCATCTGTTGTTACGACTACTCTGTCTTTTAGGTTTTGGAATCTTTCTGATAATGCATTATACAGTGTTTCGAAATTTCCGATTGTTTCTGTTGTGCCGCCGGATTTTGTGACGACGTTTATGAGAACTTCATCAGCATGTACAACCCTCTCTTTGAGTAATGTGATTACATCGGTCATCACTTGTGCTGAAACTGTATCAACAAAAATGATTTTTGGATGCGAATCTGCATGTGGATCCACTGTGCCAATTATTGATTCGTAGATTGCTTTTGTCCCCAAATTTGAACCGCCAATTCCACACACCACAATATATCTCAATTTGCTTGAGACTTTTTGCACGACCATATCTGATACAGCTATGTGTACTTTTTGATCTGATGGACAGTTGAGCGATGCTTCGTCTTCATTGTAATTCTGATTTTTTACAACAGAATTGCAGTGGTTTATGTATTCGCCTAACTCTCGCTCTGCATTTCCGAGAATACCCTCATCGACTCGAGCCTTATCAATATGTAACTCTATACTTTTCATGCTCTGATTATAACAAAAAAAGCTCTCCGACCGTAGTCGAAGAGCTTATGCCCTTATGCGAGACCGAGAATTTTCTTGGCCTGCATCCAATGGAGTCGAGCGAATTGTCCGGCTGGCTCTTGCAACAACACCTCGTTGGGCTTGATTGCATAGGCTGGATTCGCATGTCCGATTTGCGCGATCAGCAGAAGGAGTTGGGATTTCTCTTCACCACTCCATTGAGCGAACTTCGTAGAATCTGCAATTAGCATCTTGAGTTCTTGATGGAGTGCATGAAGAGGCTTTGATGTCGGACGATTCTCTAGCGCGTTGAGAAGAATTAGTGCTTGCTCGATGAAATATCCAGCAGTTCCTTTTTCTTTCTTCGAATCCGCATCAGCTGAAATCCCTGCCGAATCTTCCAGCAAACCGCCACCCAACATATCGGAGTAATCGATAGTATCGACTTCCTTTGCGCCTTGCATGGTTGCATGACGCGGAGGGCCAGCATTTTCTGTCCTATAGGATACTTTGCTCAAAACATCTCCCGCAATAGCTCTTCTCGTAATGCCTTGAGCACTCAATCTTCTAATTCTACGTCTGCGAGCTGGACCACCAACACCAACTGACATTCGACGAACCGCGAACTCACTACGATCGTCATACTCCCACCCATGTGGCATGAGAACTGGAATGTCGATGGTTTCCGGTTTTGCGCCCGGAACATCTTTCTTACTTACAGCGATGAGCGCAGTTGAACTGCACAGAACGCCATAACGAAGTGATGTTTCAGTTTTGACAGATTGATCCTGAAGCTCGTTCAGCAACATCTTGCCAAATAGCGGACCTACGAGAGTTGTCGTTGTCTCTTTTGGTACACGGACTGCTCGCTCGTATAGCGTGTCATCCGGACCACATCCAACTACAACACATCCTTCGATAGGCTCTGCAGTGAGAATTCCGATCGTGCGAGGTTGTGCATGATAGCAATCACCAAGATTCACGACTTTTGCCTTATCGGGCAAGCCACGGATTTGCAGATCACGCAGCACAGGGCCAGATGCCATACCAGCCACTCGCGCAGCTGCTGCATCATAATCCTCGCCTGGCAGAATCCATTCGCACGATCCTCCAGTTATGTCAGAAAATTCTTTGAGAGTCGCGTTGTCAATCGCATTATCAATTCCGACAGAATGAATACGAACTCCCTCCAGACCCTTGAAATGCCTGTCATCCGTCTGCCCATCGCAGACCAACACAATGCATTTTTCATGATACTTATTTTCTCTCCTGAAGACATCCATCACTGCCGTGATCGCACGACCTGCGTTTGTGCCACCCCTGGCATCCAGCTGATCGATAACATCAAAGTGTGAGTCATCAACCTCTGCTAACTTAGACAACTCTTCACAATAATTTGCGAATCGATGAATAGTTACTCGGACTGGACGACTGAATGTACTTAAACGAGTAAGCAGCTTTTTTGCCACCTTCTTCAACCCGTTAATTTTCTGACCTCTCATACTTCCGGATGTGTCGAGCAGAAGCGCGACATCCAGAGGATGTTCTGATTCATTTTCGATGCATCCAGCGGAGATCTGCAGAAGCGTAAGTTCATCCGTCTCGCCGTTTGTGGTGATGAATGACTGACGCTCGACCGCGATTGTCGGCTGCTCATCTTGTGTTTTGTATGTGATGACGATATCGCGATCGCAACGCAGATCGTTGAGTTCGATGATTCGTGTGTCGCCTTCACAAATCTGTTCAACGTCACACACAACTAATGCGCTGTGAGATGGAGATCCAAGTTTAGCCTCGAATCCTGGAGTCAGCGACAACTTAAGCGATGCGCTGTAACTCACCTCTGGAACCGATTTGGGTGTAATGCGAGATGCATCAGGAACCTCATCGGTATCCATAGAAAATCCCCCACCGGTTTTTCCAGTCGCATGCCCCGGCACAAAGTGCGGCGCAACCACAAGCGGAATCTGCAAGCGCCCACCACCATCTTGCCAGTCGACCGGCGCGATGTAATGAATATCCACACTGATCTGCTCGCCAGGCTCAACACCTGCAACAGACATAGTGAAAATGTTAGGACGCTCCTGCCCTACCATCGCCGCATGATGACCAGCATCACGAGCTTCAGCATATGCTTTTTGCGCATCTTCGCGCTTACGCAATTCTGATTCGATCGTTTTGTCTCCAATCTTCAGTTTTGCACCAAGCACAGCAGCTTGTGGAACCATTGGAAAAACGTAAATCGCCTCCACAGGATTGTCGAGTGTGTTTTTGAATGTCTGTGTAACACGTACACCAACATGCAACCCACGAACCTCTGCATCGAAATGCATTGATCGTAGCGGCAGATGTTCGATCGCCAGTCCGACTTGTTCTTGTATTCGTCTTGCGAGAGCTGATTGTGTCATTTCTCACTCCTTTTGCTCTGTTGTTGTGAATTAACCGTTTGTATACTAGGTCTTTTTGATTACCCTGTCAACCTCTCAAACAAAAAACCCAAATAAAAAGTCCATCACAAGACGAGGTTTTTATTTGGGCCGGGGAGGGTTCGGACGAGCGAGCGGAATGAGTGATGTGAAAAGCGATAGCTTTGCATATCCGAATGAAGCGAGTGAGATGGCCCGAGGTACGAGGGCTACGCCCGAAAGAGGGGGTGAGAATTAAGTATGAAAAAACCACCCGAGTGGATGGCTATTTCGTATGGGCCGGGGAGGGTTCGAACCCCCGAAGGCGAAGCCAGCAGGTTTACAGCCTGCCCCAGTTGACCACTTTGGTACCGACCCATGAACTGTATTCAATTGTGCCAATAGTATAATCTTCAACTGCGAAAGTGTCAATAAACAAAAGAGCCTCCACTGGAGGCTCATCTTTATTCTTACTTCTTGCTTCTTTCCTCTACAACAGTGAATCAATAATACTCTTAAACTGCTCGAATGGAACTGCGCCATTTACCGGGATTGTTTGATCCCCTGCAATGATTACGTTGTATGGAGTTCCTGATCCGCCGGCCGCAAGTGCGTTTTGCGTGTCATTTTCCACAACATCTGTAAAATCTCCATTGGTTAAGCATGTTTGGAATTTTGATTGATTTGCTCCTGCTTGTGCTGCAAGTGCTGCAAGTTCTGCGTCTGTTCCGCCCTCATCACCCTCAAAAATTGCATCTGTGAATTTCCAGAATGCATCTGCTCCTGCGAGTGACCCTACACATTCAGCTGCTTCTGACTTTTTCTTTGCAAATGGATGCAATTGTTCTAATGGGAAGTGTCGATATACCCAATTTACATCTCCTGGATATTCATCAAGAATCTGCTTCATTGTTTCGTGATGACGTGAGCAGAATGGGCAATCATAATCTGAAAATTCTACAATGGAGATTTTTGCATTTTCATCTCCGCGCACCCAGTCATCTTCTGATAATTGTACATCGACAGGCGCTCCTGCTCCAGGATTTGCTGGCTGTGTTGGAGTTGGATTTACGCTTGGATTTTTGTTTGCCTGAACTGTGCGACCCCCTCCGCCTCCTCCGCCAGTCATATAGACTCCGAGAAGGACAAAAAATCCGATCACAAAAAATCCTGCGACACCTGAACTCAATCCAAAAAAGAAAGAGTTTTTTGATCCGATCTTATCGAAAAGATCTTTATCACGCTTTGGCTGCTGACTCTGATGATAGTCATTCATATAATAGAGATACTTATTAATGTTTAAGTATTTGCTTAAGGACGCATTTTACCACACATACATCCACACACAATGTGGAAAACTGTGTATAACAAAAAACACCCAAAAGGTGTTCTGGAGCCAACGAGCGGAGTTGAACCGCTGACCTCATCCTTACCATGGATGCGCTCTAACCAACTGAGCTACGTTGGCACATTAACGTTGTACGTTATACGTTCTACGTCACACGAAAATCGCGAAGCGATTAATAAAATTCGTACATCGTAGAACGTATAACGTACAACCTCACAACTCTTCTATTGTTCTGCGCAGCTGATCGAGCTTTTTATTTTCTGGGTTTGCTATCTTTAATTGATCGTATGCTGCTTGTGCAAGTTCTTTATTTTTGAGTAGTATAGCCGTTTTCAAATAAGCGTCAAGATATTTTGGATTGAGCGGTTCGAGTGAAACTGCGCGCTCATATGAACGTAATGCATATAACTGTTTTCCCATTTTGTCATAGGCATGAGCGAGATCGTAATGTCGCAGAGCAATTTTGTTATCGATTTCAACAGCGCGTTTGAAATGTGCGACTGCTGTTTTCCAATCTTCTGTTTCAACCGCAATCATTCCCAATCGATTGTGAGCACGACCATCTTTCTCATCCAATTTCACAATAAACAAATATGTTTCGCGCGCTTCATCCCATTGTTTTTTTGCAAAGTATAATCTTCCTAATCCACGATATGCCTCAACTGTTCGTGGCGCAAAACGAATCACCTCAATATATTTTTGCTCGGCCTCTTTGTAATTCTCCATCAATAATTGTGTTTGTGCATCTTTCAACAATGCAGCGATCGCTTCTGGTGGTGGAGCTTTTTCTGATTTTTTTGGTTTCTTTGCACGAGACTTTGCGTATTGCACATATGTTTTTTGCACACGATCACGAAACTTCTTTTGTGTTTTTGTCCAAAATGTATGCATTGGCCCAGACCACTTTTTCAACTTCTCTGCAGTTTTTTTCATTGATCGTTTATATTGCTCTTCAATAATTGCTTTTTTCTTTTGTGATTGAACTTCTTGCGGTAATTTGTCTACATCGAGTAATGCAATTTGTGGGAATTTGCGAATCAAAATTACGGATGCAATAACTGCACCAGCTAGAATTAATATGAATGGCAAAATCGTAAATGGCATGTTAGAGCATCTGTTTTAATGAATCGAGTTTTGTTGATGCTGACCCTACGAGTACTCCGTTGCATGAATCTAGTGAAATAAAATTGTCGATGTTTTCTGGTTTTACAGATCCACCATACAACACACGATACCCTTTCAATTCCTTAATGAATGCCATCATACTCTCTGCATCCTCAGGCTTAATTGGCTCTCCCTGTCCATCTTTACTTATCGCCCAAATTGGTTCGTATGCGATAATTATTTGACTTCCCATTGGTGCGAGTGAACATCCAGCTTCGACTTGATTTTGTACTATTTCTTGTGCTCTTCCTGCATTGCGTTCCCCCCTACTTTCACCCACACACAAAATTGGAATGAGCTGAGCCTTCAAAACTGCTTCAACTTTTTTTGCTACTATTTCATCTGTCTCCCCCATTGCACGCCGTTCTGAATGTCCGACGATCACATAACTTACACCAATTTCTTTTAAATCTTCCGGTGACACTATTCCAGTAAATGCTCCTTCGCTTTCGTAAAATGCATCTTGTGCCGCTAGTGCATGCGCGTTTGGCTTGTCTGCAATTTGATCAATTGCTAAATGATTTGGTGCAACTACTACATCGAATTTTTCAGATATTTTTTTTGACAAAATTTCCCACAATACAACAGATTCGTCAGTTGTGAGATATCGCTTCCAGTTTGCTACGAATAATTTTTTCATACAGATTCTGCGATAGCATTTGAAAACACAGATTCATCCTTGAATGGCCCGATTGTTGCGACCTTCATCTTTTCAAATTGTATCACTTCTTGCGCGACATTGAGAATGTCGTCAAGGGTTACGGCGTCGAGTTTTGCTAATTGTTGTTCTGGAGTATCTGCTGTTCCTTTGAGCGCCCACTGTTTTGCATACCATTCAGCTAGTGTGCTGGAATTTTCCAAAGCCAACATGATTCTACCGCGCATATGTTGTTTTGCTTGTGCGAGTTCTTCTGCAGTTACGCCTTCTGTTTTTACTTTTTGTAATTCGGAAATAATTGTTTTGAGTGCGTCTCCACATTTTTCTGGGAGCAATCCAGCTTTGACACTGAATGCTCCTGTTTCATGATATGGACTGACGTCTGTTCTGATCACATATGCTAATCCGCGACGCTCGCGAACCTCAATGAATAATCGTGATGACATAGTTCCACCCAAAATTACATGCAATAATTTGAGCGCATACAATTTATCATCTGTGTATGCATATGCTGGAAATCCTGCCATCATCACTGCTTGTTCTGTTTCTTTCCATTTGACTGCGACTTGTGGCGAATCAACAAATTCGTGTTTTATGAAATCAATGTTTTGTGATGGTTCTCGCTGTGCTCCCCCGAAATAATGTTCTACGCGATCGTTAATATTTGCCGGCATGTTTCCAGCTACAACAACTGTCATTTGATCAGGTGTATAAAATCGGTCACGAAAATCTACCATGGCTTCGCGTGTGAATGTGTGAATGATTTTATCTGTTCCACCGATTTTCCATCCGAGTGGTGATCCGTGAAATATTTGTGCTTCCAACAATTCCTCAATATCCATCATCGGATTATCCTCATACATGTGAAGTTCTTCTGCAATCACACCCTTTTCTCTCTCGATTTCATCTGCATCGAATTTCGAATTCCAGAGCATATCTGAAACGATATCCATTGCAGTTTCGATTTTTGTTGCGTCGATGCGGACGTAATATCCTGTGTAATCTTTTGATGTGTATGCATTGTATTCTGCACCCAATCCATCCAACTCTTTTGAAATATCCAACGTTGTCGGACGTTTTTCTGTTCCCTTAAACATGATGTGTTCGATGAAATGTGAAACGCCATTTAACTCTTTCGTTTCATATCGTGAACCGACTGGAAACATCACCAGTACCGTCACAGCCTGTGTGTTTGGATTTGGGATGGTGATGAGAGTCGATGAATTCTGCAATTCTGTTTTTTGATACATATCAATTCAATTGTTCTTTAATGTAGGATTCTAATTCTGGGATTTTAATTCGTTTTTGTTCCATTGTGTCGCGATCGCGGACTGTAACCGCGTTGTCTTCAATTGATTCGAAATCGAATGTTACACATAACGGCGTTCCGATTTCATCTTGTCGGCGATATCGTTTTCCGATTGATTGTGTTTCGTCGTATTCAACTCTGAAATTTTCTCGTAATGTTTGTGCAAGTTCTCGAGCTGGTTTTGCGAGTTCTTCTTTTTTTGATAAGGGTAAAACTGCGACTTGTACCGGTGCGATTGCAGATGGGAATTTCATGACGACGCGTGTTGCTTTTTCGCCATCGTTTGCAGTTCCTACTTCTTCTTCTGTGTAGGCTGAAAGTAATGCAACCAAAATTGATCGATCAACTCCTAAACTTGGCTCAACAACATGTGGTAAAAATCGCTCACCAGATTGTTGATCGTGATAGGTTAAATCTTGTCCTGAAACCTCCATGTGCTGCTTCAAATCATGATCTGTTCGGTATGCCAATCCCCATAATTCTTTTTGTCCGAATGGATATTCATATTCGAAATCGATTGTTCGTTTTGAGTAATGCGCGAGATCTGAAGCTGGAATGTCATTTTCCTTTAACTTTTCTTTATCTAATCCCAAAGATTCTGCGAAGTTGTGCATTGTCTTTCTCCACGACTCAAACACATCTTCCCATTCATTTTCTTTCACAAAATATTCCACTTCCATTTGTTCGAATTCACGTAATCGAAAAATAAAATTTCCTGTGGTGATTTCATTACGAAACGCTTTTCCGATTTGCCCCATTCCAAACGGTATTTTTTTTCGTGATGTTTCTACGACGTGTTTGAAATTTACGAACATGCCGGCTGCGGTTTCTGGACGGAGATATGCAGTTGAGCCTTCGCCTTCTACTGCGCCGATTTGCGTTTCAAACATTAAATTGAAATTCCTAATATCAGTTAAGTCGCCGCCACATTTTGGGCATTTCACTTGAGAGATATTGCTTACGTCAGCTTTGTCGTATTCTGGCTCGAGAGATGATGATTCTAACAAATGATCCGCGCGATAGCGATGATGGCATGATTTACATTCAACAAGTGGATCTGAAAAATTTGTAGTGTGACCAGAAGCTTCCCATACTTTTGGATTCATAATTATGGCTGCGTCCATTCCAACCATATCGTCGCGCGAGGTGACGAACATTTTCCACCAGAGATCCTTTACGTTCATTTTTAGTTGAACGCCGAGCGGACCGTAATCCCAACTATTTGCCATGCCCCCATAAATATCAGAACCGGGATAAATAAAACCCCGGCGTCGGCATAGAGAAGTTAGTTTTTCCATGAGGTCGTTTGTCA
Source organism: uncultured Gammaproteobacteria bacterium (assembly GCA_964536205.1). Classification (GTDB taxonomy): domain Bacteria; phylum Patescibacteriota; class Patescibacteriia; order Magasanikbacterales. The sequence continues at coordinate 1,046 of CAZHVT010000002.1, read as the reverse complement.
TATTTTCTTGCTAGCAGATTTGTGGTTCCTCGCTGCCGCTCCAGCGGAGCCAAAATTTTTTATTGCAAAATTGAAATTTCTTTGAAATTTTAATTTTCGGTTATCTAGTAACGCAAAATATCTTCCACTATCGCTCCAGACATGTTTGCTATCTACTTATAATAACGGCCGACCATGTTCCGCTATTGCTGCACATAGGTTGGCCTATCTGCCTATAAACTTGGCGGGCTTACACTTTCATGATCTCGCCTTCTTTTATTTTTGATAGTTCCTCTACTTTGTTGTTGTAGTCTTTTACGTCTGACTCGAGTAATTCCTGTAGGTGATATCGATCGTCTTCTGAAATTTCTTTATCTTTTTCTCGGCGGATGATGGTTGATTTTGCGTCATCGCGCGCTCGTCGAATTCTAATACGCGCTTCTTCTGTCATTTTTTTCATCACCTTTACCATTTCTTTTCGTGTTTCTTCAGTTGGTTGTGGAACGGGAATTCGCAATACTTTTCCATCTGATTGTGGATTTAATCCTTGATCTGAATCTTGAATTGCTTTTTCTACCGCACTCACCAAACTTTTATCCCATGGATCGATAAGTAATGTTCGCGGATCTGCAACCGTAATAGATGCGACACCTTTAATTGTCGTCATGTTTCCGTATGCTTCGATCGGCAATTCCTCAATAATTCCCGGATGTGCTCGACCAGTTCGCAATGTGCGAAATTCTGATTCGAGATGCTCGATTGTGCCTTTCAGTTGCGTTTTGAATTCTGCTTGATCCATATTACAAATGCCTCAATTACGAATAATTGACGCTATTGTACAGGTTTAGCTCCCGATTGCAAATCCTGCTATGTAGATGATTTGTGGTGCTTCTGGGTCGAATATTACATTCGTTACCGCGCGTGTTGTCGGAGGTTTGCCCACGGTCCATGTCGCACCTCCATCAGATGTGACGTACATCGTAGATGATCCGCCAGTCGCAGTCGTATATATCATCTGTTCGTTATTTTTTGGATTGATTGCAAGACCAAATATTCTTGCGTCTGCT
>CAZHVT010000001.1:0-162655 GCA_964536205.1 uncultured Gammaproteobacteria bacterium | reverse complement strand
ATCTGCTGCACCAACATACAAATGAAATGGTTTTCAGTCTTCATAAAAACCCTCATCGCTTCATTCATCATGATAATCCCCATCATGCTTTTCCCACATCTCCACGTTCTTGTCCTCACCCTCATCGGTATGGTAACCTATGCGGCTGCAGCGCTGATTTTACGCATCATCCCACCCAACGAACTCATTTCAATCATAAAAAAATAGAAACGCTTTCCGTTGAATTCTCCCCCTGCTAAGGGGGAGCTAGAGGGGGTATGTCACAAACCTCCCCTGCCCCCTCCTTATCAGGAGGGGAACTTGCTTAAGAACTCGGCATTTCATGACAACCGCCATCACCATCATCTGGACAATCGCAGTCCTCTCCTCTCTAAAAAATACAAAATGGCTTCTCGCCATAACAATTCTTGCATTACCGGCATATCAAATCAGATTCACATTCGGAAACATCCCCGTCACACTTCTTGAAATCTCAATCCTCATACTTTTTTCACAATGGTTTTTCACACAAGAAAAAATACGAATAAAATCACTCTACGATGAATACAAAAATCTCGCGCGACTCATCGCATTATTTCTACTCGCGGCAACAATCTCAATCTTCACATCTCCAGACACAACCGCCGCAGCCGGAATTTGGAAAGCATACTTCATCGAACCAATCCTATTCTTCATAGTTTTCATCGACACGGTTAGAACAAAAAAAGAATTACGACTCGTAGTTAACTCACTCGCACTCGTTGCAGCTGGCATTGCACTTGCAACTGTAGCCCAAGCACTCGGATGGCTCCCCACACTCGAACCATGGAAAACTGATCATCGCTACACAGGATTATTTCCCTATCCAAACGCAGTCGGATTATTTTTAGCACCACTCATCCCCATATTCGTCGCTGCATCAAAATGTCTGTGCAAAAAATGGGATAGTATTTTATTGATGCTCACCGCACTCATCTCCTTATTCGCAATTTTCATGGCACAATCCGAAGGCGCCGTCGTCGCACTTACTGGCGCAATCATTATTTGGGGATTATTTCGCGGACGACGTTTTCGCTTCGGAAGCATCGCCGCAATTATCACTGCAATATTCATCATACAAACCCAACCACTCATCCTCGACAAATTATTACTCAAAGATTGGTCAGGAACAGTCCGTAGATTAATGTGGCAAGACACCATCACCATGATCACTCACCATCCCATAACCGGCGTAGGACTTTCCGGATACCCATCAGCATTCGCCAAATACCACAAACACCCCGCCATCGAAATCTTCCAATACCCCCACAACATTGTACTGAACACATGGTCCGAAATCGGCCTCCTCGGATTAATCGCATTCATCGCAATCATCGCCTACTTCGGATATATACTATTCACCAGACCAAAAACAAAAAACTCATACTTCCAACACGCTCTCGGTGTCTCAATGCTAATATTAGTAATCCACGGAATCGTCGACGTCCCCTACTTCAAAAACGACCTCTCAATATTATTCTGGATCATTGTAGGAATGTTAATTGCGAATCCTCACATTGATTCCTCCACCAAAACACAATAAACGCGTCATCCTGAGCTTGTCGAAGGATCCCGAGAATTACAAACCAGACGAGATACTTCGACTGAAACGCTCAGGATGACGAGCCTGCAAGGGTTGACAAACCTCTAAAAAGCTGCTATTCTATCGCCAGTTGTTTCACATGTTCTGACGTAAACCATGATCCTCAAGGTATGCCTTTTTCAGCAACAAAAAGAGGTAATCATGGAACACGTACTGACGTACAACCTTCACAAGGTAAAACTCGTTAACACCGAAATCTGTCATACACAATCAATCGAGGCTAACACCTGGAGCTTAGATCAGGAAATTACGATTCTCAGAGTCGACAATGTCCTGTTTAAACTCGAGACTGATTGTGGTCAAGGAAACGCATGGGCAAAACTTACTCAACTCGATGAACAGGCTTTCCATGAGCTGATCGCCGAGGTAGAGAAAGAACGCTCCACTGGGTACCGAATAGATCAAAGTGATGCAGAACAACTTCTCGATACGCTGCGCAAGCTGCTCACCGAGATGTGAAACCCGCCCCCGACTTCGGTCGGGGGATTTTTTATTTTATCTTCGTAAACTTGATCCCGGATATTTTTTTTTATAAGATGCAAATCACCTGGAGAGATGGCTCGAGTCCGGCTTAAGGCGCATCACTCGAAATGATGTGTGAGGCAACTCACCGGGGGTTCAAATCCCCCTCTCTCCGCCATAAAAAAACTATGCACATCGCATAGTTTTTTTTATTGATATACAATAAATTTATTAAACTCCAGATATGAATATCATCGAACACATAAAAAATTTTGTAGAAAACGAATGCAAAAAACCGACAAGTGCATACGGATACGAACCATTCCTTAATCACTTTGCGCCGACAGCTCAATATGCAGAAAAGCTTGCAGATGAATTGGACGGCGATAGAGATGTAGTGATGCTAGCGGCATGGCTTCATGACATCGGCTCAATAATGCACGGTCGAGAGGATCATCACATCACAGGATCACGCATAGCAGAACAAAAACTACAAAAACTTAATTATCCTCAAAAAAAAATTGAGCTCATAAAAAAATGCATTTTGAATCATAGGGGATCGCAACAAAATAATCGCGAAAGTCTCGAGGAAAAAATTGTCGCTGATGCAGACACCATGAGCACATTCGACAACATCACAGGAATTTTTAAAGCTGCATTAGTATACGAAAATAAAACACAAGACGAAGCACAAAAATCCGTAAGAGAAAAACTTCAAAGAAAATATAATCGCCTCCATTTCGAGCAATCCAAAAAAATCATCACACCAAAATTTGAAGCGGCAATGCTTTTATTACAATAACCAAATAAAACAAATTTGACTTTCCCGACACCGAACCATAGAATAAAAGTGTACTAACATGAAATATATGAACAAGATAAATCTCAAAAACGTCGTGTGGAAAGAAGGAAAAAGTTACGTCGCGTGGAATCTCAATACCAGCGTTTCAAGCTTCGGAGATAGCAAAAAAGAAGCACTTGAATCTTTGCAAGAAGCACTTGAATTGCACTTAGAAGAAGTTCCGCTATCTAACATACAAAAAGTAGAACGGCCAGCCCTAGAACAACTAACCCTAAGGCATGCCTAAACCCATCCTTTTGAAACTCGTTTTGCGAGTCCTCAAAATGAAGGGCTTCTTTTTTGTAAGACAAAAAGGTTCACATGCTAGATACGAAAAAATCACTGACAACAAAACATACAAAGTGACAGTCAAAGTTGGTAAAAAAGAAATTCCATACGGTACATTCCGATCAATACTTTTGCATTCGGGGCTGAAAGAAGATGATTTTAGAAACAAAAAAAATAAAAAATGAACTACTGCAAAAAAATCGAACCAACAAGCGCGATCAGTCATTTTGTTGGTTTTGGATTGTCGATCGCAGCACTTGTATTGATGGTGGTGTATGCATCAATGCATGGAACAGCGACACATATTGTTGGCGCATCAATTTTTGGATCAACACTCATTTTGCTCTACGCATTTTCAACAATGTATCATTGCGTCCCAAAACAATCATCCAAAAAAAATCTATTTCTCAAATTAGATTACTCAATGGTGTTCCTGCTCATTGCCGGCACATACACCCCCATCACACTAGCAATGCCACAACGCGGATGGGGCTGGACATTATTCGGATTAGCATGGGGATGCGCAGCTATCGGCATCGCACTCAAACTCTCCGGAAAATTAATGAACTCCAAAATCCCCACCCTCATATATCTCGCCATGGGATGGATGATAATCATCGGAATTTTCCCCCTCATGCAATGGCTATCAAAAAGCGCCATCATGTGGCTCGCCATCGGCGGACTATGCTATTCGATCGGATGCATCTTCCATTACTTCGACAAAACAAAAACTATCCATCATTGGTTCACACACCACGACATTTTCCACCTCTTCGTCATCGCAGGAAGCTTCGCACATTTCTGGCTCGTCCTAAAATTTGTGATACATGCATGATATGATACTATGCACCACATATGGGTCGCATTAAAGAACAACTGATACTCTCACTACTAAGCCTCATGCTTGTAAGCGGTATTTTTGTTGACCCAAATATTGCGTATGCTTCCGAAGTGATGGAAATGTCGCAGCACGACATGCACGCAAACATGAGTTGTGTAGATTGTGCGGTTCCGCGAGACATGCAAGATTGCGCACGACACTGCTTACAACAAACCTCCTCACATCTCAATGACTTCAGATTCATTCATCAAACAGTATCAGACGATTTTCTAACTGACATTCCAGACAATCACACCACTCCAAAAATAAAAAATCATCATCAAAAAACATTCTCAAATCCCCCACACAAAGACGATCGATTAACCACACTCTTACAAATTCAAAAAAGAGAATAGATTGCACGTAACGCGTTACTTGTTTATTTATTCTCTTTTTATGTCTCAAAAATTTTATATATCGGGCATGACATGCCAAAGTTGTGAAATCATCATTGAACGATCCCTCAAAAAAATAGACGGAATTGAAAAAATTTCTGTCTCATCCAAAAAACACACACTCGAAATCGAAGGAGAGAAAACATTTTCACAGTCAGATATCAATCCATATCTCAAAGAACATGGATATAAAATATCGCACAAACTGATTAACACAAGACCGAAAAAAACAAAATGGGGGCGAGTAATCACATGGGGTATCATCGTATTCACTCTCTACTACATACTCAACAAAACAGGATTACTCGTATTCGGACCATCCGCAACAGAACCAGCAGGCCTATTCGCAGTACTTGTTATTGGGCTCGTTGCATCAATCTCATCATGTACCGCAGTAGTCGGAGGATTGGTAATTGCCATATCAAGCCAACTCGCAAAAACTCAAAAAAACATGAGCAGAGCGCAACGCCTCAAACCACACATCTATTTCAACGTGGGCAGGTTGGCAGGATTCGCAATATTTGGAGCGGCAATCGGATTTCTCGGTTCATCAATTCAACTATCTCCAACAGCTAACGGAATATTCGTTGTACTCGTCGCAGTATTCATGATCATCTTGGGAGCAAATCTCCTCAATCTTTTTCCTGCTCATGTCATAAGAATGCCTAAAATCTTGGCACACAAAATTCACGATCTTTCTGAATCACAAAACCCGAAAGCTCCCATGTTTCTCGGCGCATTAACATTTTTCCTTCCATGTGGATTCACACAATCAATGCAACTTTACGCTCTCGCACTTCAGAATCCATTGCAATCTAGTTTAGTCATGCTTGTATTTGCACTAGGAACGATGCCGGCATTATTGGGCGTCGGTTCAATGACAGCTTTTTCATCTGGAAAAAAATTAGCACGAATAACCACATTCGCAGGCGCAATCGTGATAGTTTTAGGAATGAGTAATGCAGTAAACGGAGCAGCATTATTGGGATACAATGTCGACGGAATCTTTACACAAGCAGACGCAGCAGAACGTTCAATTATCACCAACGGAACACAATACATCCAAATGGAAATCACAGACAGCTTTACGTACGCACCAGATGTATTGCGCGTTCAAAAAGGCGTACCAGTTGAATGGTCAATTTTCGGAGGAGAATTCTTAGGATGCGCTAACACACTCATCTCCCCCGCGCTCGGCGTAAATACCTATATTCGTTCAGGTATCAACACCGTACGATTCACACCACAACGAACAGGAAAATTTACTTTCAGTTGTTCAATGGGTATGATTCGAGGAACGATGATCGTAACAGAATAAAAATATGGCAAAATACACATTCTCAATAACCGGCATGCATTGCGCTTCATGCGCAGTAAGAATTTCCAGCGCACTCAAAGAACTCGACGGCGTAACTGACGCAAACGTAAACTACGCACTCGCACAAGCTCACGTTGAATCATCTCACAAAAATCCACAAGCTTTTTACGATGTAGTAAAAGCAGAAGGTTATGGTGTGATAGAAGATAATAAAAAACACAAACACACAGATGATTCACCACGATCTCTAAAAAAAGCAATTGCTATCGCAACAATCCTCACAATTCCAGTTTTTATTCTATCAATGTTCAAAATTGAAATTTCCACATCTATTATGGAAATTTCTCTATCGCATTGGATCGAAGCAATATTGACGACAGTGGTGGTATTTGGCCCAGGAATCGGATTTCACACAACCGCACTTACACAACTCAAAAAAGGACGCGCCAACATGGATTCTCTCATCTCTATGGGAACATTGGCTGCACTCACTTTTAGTTGGTGGTCTATGTTTGTAGGTGGACACGTATACTTTGAAACCGCTGCAGTAATTATCACATTGATTCTGATCGGTAGATACATGGAACACATCAGCAAAGGACGCGCGAGCGAAGCAATAAAAAAATTACTCGCATTAGGAGTAAAAGAAGCTCACAAAATCATGAAAGATGGCATACTTTCAGATGTACAAGTAGATACACTCAAAGTTGGCGATATAGTTCGAGTATTACCAGGAGAAAAAATTCCACTCGATGGAATAATCGTACATGGAAACTCAAGTGTCGATGAATCAATGCTCACCGGAGAAAGCCTTCCAATCAAAAAAGAAGAAGGTGGCAAAGTATTCGGCGCAACTCTCAATCAAAAAGGATCGCTTGATATAAAAATCTCTGCCATAGGAAAAGATACCGCACTCGCAAAAATCGCGAAGTTGGTAGAAGATGCACAACAACAAAAAGCTCCGATGCAAAAACTTGTTGATGTTATCGCGGGAATTTTTGTTCCCATCGTACTACTCATCGCAGTTATCACTTTCGCAGGGTGGTTCTTTTCAACCGGATCAATCGAATCAGCACTCGTAGCCTCTGTTGCAGTTTTGGTCATCGCATGTCCATGCGCGCTCGGACTTGCAACACCAACCGCAATTCTTGTAGGAACAGGACGCGCCGCACAACATGGCGTATTCATCAAAAATGGTGAAGCATTGGAACGCGGCGAACACATCGACATTATCATGCTTGATAAAACAGGAACTATCACGCAAGGAAAACCTGTCGTAACTGATATCGTGGTCGATGGTATGGACGAAGAAGGCTTATTGTCTGTTGCCGCATCATTAGAATCATCATCTGAACACCCCCTAGCTGCATCCATCATCAGCAAAGCAAAAAAAGAAATGGTGGATATTCAAAAAGTAAACAAATTCTCATCTGTAACAGGAAAAGGAATTAAAGGTTATGTTGATGATATTGAAATTCGCATAGGTCGAAAATCATTCATCGAAGAAGCAACATCTATTGCATCCAAATTAACAGACGCAGCAACTCAATTCGAACATCAAGCAAAAACAGTCGTATATGTAATGGTTAACGATACATGTGTTGGAATTATCGCAATCGCAGATGAAGTAAAAAAAGAATCAGCACAAGCAATACAACAATTGCACGCATTAGGAATCAAAACAGCAATGGTGACAGGTGACAATCAAAAAACAGCCGAGGCAATAGCCGCACAAGTCAGCGTCACACAAATTCATGCAGAAGTATTCCCAGACGACAAACTACAGATCGTAAAAGATGAACAAAAAAAAGGCAAAAAAATAGCCTTTGTAGGAGACGGAATTAATGACGCACCAGCACTCACGCAAGCAGATCTTGGAATCGCAATGGGAACAGGAACAGACATTGCAATCGAAGCTGGGCAAATCGTATTGGTCGGAGGAGATCCACTGCGAATTCCAAAAGCAATCAAATTGTCACGAAAGACATTCACGACGATCAAACAAAATTTATTTTGGGCGTTCATTTATAATTCTGTCGGGATCTCTTTGGCAGCATTAGGATTCCTGAATCCAATGTTTGCCGCAGGAGCTATGGCGTTCTCATCAATTTCTGTCCTACTCAATTCTCTACGCTTAAAACACGCGTAATCAAGAAACAAAAAAGTCATGCCGATCACATGACTTTTTTTATTTTTTATAAATCACCGCAATATCATCACGATACACTTCATTCCAATTCGCCTCCATATAATCATCAAACTCAAACATCACCCCAAACAATTCCGAAGGATCAATATCTAAAATATATCGCAACACCCACGCATCAAATTTCGAAATCTTCGGAACATCAGTACCACGTGTGGACCAAATCACATATCCAATATCATACACATCAAGCTGGGACTCAACTGTTTCAGCTTTTTGAAACTTCGTATACTCCTCCAAAAACGAAACTCCGGAAGGCATCGGTTTTTGCGGCATACGTCCATCAATATACAATGACCGCTCCGGCGCAACCCATCCAATATACCCACCCCAATGATACACATTCAACATATTCAAATCATGTAATTCTGGATGTTCTTCAATATAACGCACAGCATCTCTGGGATATCGATCTGTGTTTTCAAAAAAATTATCATATGCCATTAATCTCTGAATCGGCATCACAACAAATCCTGCTGAAATAAATACAGCTCCAAAAATCACACATAATTTTCTCACACAAACATCGAAAAATAATCGAGAATAAAACACTCCCAAAGCAGGAAATACAAAAATGATAAGCAAAGGAATCATCCGACGACTTGTCCACGATGTGGCCAAAAGCATCACAACAACAAACATGTACAACTTCACATGCGGCCGAGCTCGACGAATGTTAAATCCAAAATGAACATAATAGAAAAACAACGAAGCCACCACAAACACAAAAACAGTAAATGACTGCCAATGAAATGGATATTGCAAAATCGGCAACCATTCGAGAATCGCTTGATGATAAAAAGTATTCCCACCATATTCCACCACAATCAATTTCCACAATTCAATTCCATACGGCGTTAAAAATGTCGCACCAATACAAGCCAATCCAGACGCAACAACATATCCCCGCCGATCACCAAACAAACGAATCAACAAAACTAAACCAATCAATCCTAATCCCAAAATAAAACTCCCATGCAAATTCGTCCATATCATCATCAAAACAGGAAAAGCAAAAAACGGCCAAACTTTTTTTCGCTCAAATAAAAAATACGAAAACAAAAACAACAATGCAAAAAATAACCATGAAAAAACTTGCGCGCGAATACCAAATATATAATTGTTAAACATCACAACCAAAAAATTAAGAATCGCCGCAACGCCAAAAAAAATCCATGGACGAGTCGTTCCAACAAACTGCTTTGCAAGCCACGTCAAAATCATGAATGTTACAACTGCACACGCGCTGATAAACATCGCCAAAAACAACAAACCAAATTCTGGATGACTATCATACAGACCAAAAAAGATAAGATTCGAAGCCCATTCATGATCCACCCAAGATTCCCCCAGCGTTGGATATGTATAGTGCTCAACACGCGGAACATCCACATCAGCAACAATATCCTGCCCAACCCGTAAATGCCACCCAAAATCCGGATCATGCGTCGACACCCCCATCGCAACAAAAAAAACAAACTGCAACAAAAACAATGCCGCCCACACAATCCTCATGTTTGTGAAATATTTCATGACATGATTATAACATTGAAATAAATCGCAATCCATGATTGTATTATAGATAAGATTCTATGACTGACGAAGACATTGCAAAAAAAGTACAATCAGGCGATATCGAAGCATTTGGCCAATTAGTGGAACGATACGAAGCCAAAATGCAACGATACATCAAACGCTTTCTCTATTCATATGAGGATGCGCAAGATACCGTCCAAGATGTATTTATTAAAGCGTACACAAATATCCAAAGCTTCAACGCCGCGCGAAAATTCTCGCCGTGGCTGTATCGCATTGCGCATAACACATCCATCAACCTCATCAAAAAACGTGGAAAAGAAGCATTACCATTTTTCGACCCAGACACACTCTTCCCCCATCCTATCGCAAAACAAAAAACAGATGATGCATGGAATGAACAAGAGTTAAAAGCTGCAATCGATTCATATCTAGACAAACTCAAGCCAAACTATCGCGAACCTCTCATTCTCTATTATTTTGAAGATATGGATTATAAGGGGATTTCAGACGTGCTGCACATTCCTGTTTCAACGGTCGGCGTAAGGATCAATCGAGCGAAGAAAAAACTAAAAGAATTATATGACGGATAAAGATTTAAAACATGACATCATGAACGCAATCAAAGATGGCGATGTTCAGATGCACTCAAAACAATTCTTTGTAGGAAAAGCATTACTTTCAATTGTTGGAATCACATTTATAATCCTCGCAATTCTATTCCTCGGCAGTTTCATAATTTTCATGACGTCAGAATCCAGCGCATGGGAACTCACACAATTTGGCACTGCAGGAATCGTATCATTCATCACCTCACTTCCATGGATTATTCTTGGCGTCGGATTATTACTCATCGGAATGCTCGCAAAACTCATTCAAAAATATCCATTCGCCTATCACAAACCCATCGTCGCATCAATCGCAATCATAACCGCAGTTTCAGTTGGTGGAGGATACGCGGTCGCACAAACATCCATCCATAAAAAAATCAGTAATCATGTTGAAACTGGCAAACTAAAAGCTGCAGCACCTCTATACAAACGCGCACAGCGTAATCCAAAACAGTTACATATCGGATCAATCAAACAAATCACTCAAAAAGGATTCATTCTTCATAAAGATAACGGCGCATCATTTGATGTGTGGATTTCAGAAAAAACAAAAACGCCGCCAAACTATCAACCACAACCAGAACATCGAGTCGGTGTATTTGGAAAAATCGACAAGACAATCATTCGCGCACGAGGCATCAAACCAGTTTCGAGAAATCGAGAAATCAAAAAACCGAGAAATCAAGTTGATGCTTCAAATATTCATCATGAACTTCGAGAAAAACAAAGAAAAATTCGAATACAAAACGCACAGTGAAATAAATGATACACTTGTTTGTAATAACTAGTGAAGATGATCATCAAGAAATTATTCACTAGAAAACAATATGAACAACTTACTCAAAAAAGGAATTATAACAGCGACAGCTGCGACAACAGCAGCAACAGGATTTCTCGGGACCGCGGCATTTGCTCAAGAAATCGATGAACCAGAAGTACAGCGCACTTCAATCATGGAACGATTAGCAGAACGATTCAATCTCAATCTCGATGATGTGAAAACATTTTTCACAGAAATGAAACACAAGCGTCATGAAAATAAACAGGAAAAACGCGGAGAAAAAATCGAAGATAAATTGAATACAGCAATTGAAAATGGAGAGCTCACTGCAGCACAAGTAGAACTTCTCAAAGCAAAAAAAGCAGAACTCAAAACTAATCATGCGACTTTAAAAGAAACGCTCAAAGACATGGAGCCAGAAGAACGAAGCGAATATTTAGACGCTCATAAAGCACGAATTCAAACATGGGCACAAGAAAACGGAATCGACGCAAAATGGCTCAAACACGGAAAACAAAAACGTCAAAAATATCGTCAAAAAAATCAGGGCAATAGAACAGATCGACCACAATTCCGACGCGGCGGAGAACGTGACGGACAAAACAATCGCAGACCTCAATTCCGCAACTTCTTCCAAAACCATTCACAGTCATAAACCAAAAAATCACCTCAAAACAAGGGGTGATTTTTAAATCGCAATTTTATAAATGTTATTCAAAACGCAGCGCCTCAATAGGATGTTTCTTCGCTGCAGCACGAGCAGGAAAATACCCAAATATCAACCCAATCGTCGCAGAAACACATAGCCCTAATACAGCAGCTCCCCATGGAAACGCAAACTGCCAATCCAAATTCAAACCTTGCGATAATCCCAGGGAAACAAGAAATGTAATCAATGTTCCAATCGCAATCCCAATCGCTCCTCCAGCCGCAGTCAACATCACCGCCTCAATCAAAAACTGTCGCAATATATCTTTTTGTCGCGCGCCCACAGCCTTACGCAATCCAATCTCTCTCGTTCGCTCTGTAACAGAAACCAACATAATATTCATAATCCCCACACCACCAACCAACAAAGAAATCGCAGCAACCGAAACCAAAATTGCTTTTAATACTCCCGTAATCGTTCCAATCATCTGCATCAAATCCTCTTGCGTATTCACCTGAAAATCATCATCTTCTGGATCTTCAATATCATGCAACTCACGCAATGTCAGCTGAATATCACGTCGAACTTGTTCAACATGCTCATCAGATTCCGCGCGCACAATAATCTCATTAAAATGTTGCTGCCCCGTAATATATTGCATCGCAACAGTATGTGGAACAATCACACTTTTATCAAAATTCATAAACAACGATTGTCCTTTATCACCAAACACACCAATCACACGCAACTTCTGATCTCCAATTTTTATTTTTTTATTCAATGCATCTTCATCACCAAACAATTCCTCTTGAACATCAGAACCTATAACTGCAACACGCTCTCGCGTCTTCACCATATCCTCATCAAAAAACATTCCGAAGTTCGGAGACGCATCCATCTGTTCCTCAAAAACATGATTCGTTCCATACATCTGCGGATACATTGTTTCTGCTTTATATGAAACACTTCCTGGCACAACCACAAACGGCATCACATCAACTACGTGCGGTACACGCGATGAATCCAAAATCGCATCAACTTCCTTTTGCCCAATCGAATCCAAATAAAATTGATTCACATCAGACGGACCTTGCGATTCCCTTCCAGGAGCTACACGCAATGTATTTGAACCCAACGACTCAATCTCACGCAAAATCAAATCCTGTCCACCCTGCCCCACAGCCATCACAATAATAATCGACATAATTCCAATCACAATTCCCAAAATCGTCAAAGCCGAACGAGCTTTGTTTGTGATCAAAGCTTTCCATGCTGAAATTAATGTATGAGTTCGTAATTTCATATTGCTATATTTCCATCATGCATTCGAATAATTCGCTGTGCATGTGCCGCAATATCATTTTCATGTGTAATCAAAATAATAGTATGACCATGCGTTTGATGAAGATCGTCGAACAAATCCATAATCTGACCACTTGTCACACTATCCAAATTCCCAGTAGGTTCATCTGCAAAAATAATTGATGGCTTCAAAACAAGCGCACGCGCAATTGCAACACGCTGTTTTTCACCACCAGAAAGCTGAGAAGGTTCATGCTCCAAACGATGCGACAATCCAACTTGATCAATAACTTTTTTCGCCATAGCTTCCCAGTCCTTTGCCGGCACATCACTATACATCAAAGGCAATTTCACATTTTCCAAAACACTTGTGCGTGGCAACAAATTAAACGCCTGAAACACAAACCCCAAATTCTTATTTCGCAAAGCAGCTTTTGTATCTTCATCTAATGTCGTCACCAATTCGTCATGCAAATATTGTTTTCCATCAGTTGAAAAATCCAACAATCCCAAAATATGCAACATCGTAGATTTCCCAGAACCGGACGGACCCATAATCGCAACGAACTCACCCTTATCAATAGACAAAGAAACCCCGCGTAGGGCGTGTGTTTGATTGTCTCCTGAGCCGAAAACCTTGGTGATGTTATCGAGTTTAATCATACTATGTTAGACGTAAAGCGTAATGAGTAAAGCGTAAAGCGCGCCATCTCACACTTGCTTTTGAACTGCTCTTATTAATCCATTAGTTAATCTTTTTACATCAATAGCCTTTGTCATTATTTCCGAAAACACATCCTTACTTATGTATTGCAAGTCACGTGCTAAAAATAAAAAATTTGGGACCTCAACAATCGAACCTCGCGCCTGAAAGTAAAATCGTTGCTTATCTTTATAATGATACCTCCCAAATCCCTCTGCAATATTTGCAGCAACTGAACTTGAAACCCTGCGCAATTGACTCGTAACACCAAAAAGCTCCTCTTGAGGAAACCGTTGTGTAAATTGATATATTTCTACGGTCAAATGATGAGCTTTTTTCCAAGCATCAAGATCGTAAAATTCTTTAATCACCATAGCAAGAACGCTTTACTCATTACGCTTTACGCTTTACGAAATTATTTTTCGAAAAGAATAATTTCCTCATCATCACTCAACTCAAATTCAATCAACTCAATATTTCCATCAGAACCCTTCAAACCAACAACAACTTCATGCTCAACAACCGTCTCATCTGTAAACGTACGAATATACTTTTTTCCATCTTTTGAGATGACAGATCGAATAGGCGTAACAATAACCTCTTTTCGCCGATCAACAATAATGTCCACATTCGCCGTCATTCCAGATTGAATTCGATCATCCTCATCAAGAAATAAAAGTGTTGTTTGATATGTTGGAACACCATCAACAAATGTTTCAGCTTTTTCGACATCCTCGACACGCGCCTCAAAAATAACATCATCGTCATATGCATCAAGCGTCACAAAAGCTTGTTGACCAAGAATCACCTCCGCAATATCAACCTCCGGAATATATGTTTCAATCTTATACGCGCCATCAGTCGCAATACGCATTATAGGATTTTGAGCCATCACAATCTCACCTACAGTCACATCGCGCTTTAAAATTGTTCCTGATAGCGGAGAACGGATGACTGTTTTCCCCGCACGAGCATACAATCGAGAAACCGAAGCCTGCGCAGATTTAATATTCGCTAACTGCTGATCATATTGCGCATCAGCTTGCGCAACGACGGATTCCTGCGCCGCAATAACTTCTACACGAGGCCCAGCCAAAGCTAACTGATAATCCGCATCAGCCTTTTGCATAGTGTTTCGAGAAACTGTAATTGCTTGGCGTTGAGCTAAAATCGCATCACGAACACTTTTTATACTTGTAAGCGCAGTATCAACTGAAGTTCGATAGCCATCAAACGTAATATTTGCTCGCGTACAATCATCAGAAAGAGTTTGAGATAATTTCAGTAAAAAATTCTCAACTTCAGAAACTTGAATCAATGCATCTGACAAAGCAGACGAAGCATCAATCTCTGAATAAAAATTTGTATACGCTGCATCAGCCTGCCACGCATCCACAAACTCACCAATTTTAAATCTCGCCCACGCAACATCAGTTGATAATTGCGGATCACATGTTTCATATGCCAAATCAAATGATGCATGCTGCTGACCAAAAAACAAAGAACCAACAGTCGCATCAATCGCATAATCAATATCAAAAATCGCATCTTGCAAAACATTACTTGTATCAGAAACTGTCTTTTCATAATCAACAGCTGCTGTACTCAAAGCAGCCTCACGAATTGCGATCTCTTCAGGACGAGAACCATTCAACAATTCATCCAACTTAATTTCTGCTGCATGAGCTGCCGCAGCCAACTGTGTTGCACGAGCCTCCTCCGCTTCAACTCGAGCTTGAGCTTGCGCAATATCTGCATAAATATCTCCATTGGCTAAAACCGCCAAAAGCTGTCCCTTATAAACAGAATCACCGGTCTTCACCAAAACACGAGCCACACGACCAGACTGCTCAAATGAAGCATCAACAAAATCAACCGGATGCACAACTCCCGTCACACTCACATTCCGCTCAATATCCGCACGAGCCAATTCAGTATATTCATAATTGTCAGCCTGCGAATTATCTCCTCCAAACATAACTCCCCCGACAATCAAAACAACAATAGCAATAAACCAAAACTTCTTTTTTCGATAAAATTTCATATAAACCAATCTTAAATTGATGCACTAATGTAAAGCTCAACTTAATGAAATTATCCAAATTTGTCAATGCAATAAAAAAATCCTGAACCACGTAGGTTCAGGACAAAACTAGCGAATCATTACGCCGACAGCACGTCCCAAAATCGAGACGCGTCCGACCTTCGAATAATTGTGTCGTGCTGGGCATCGTGTACAAGCGCGATGTACCATTGTGTCACGACCAATCACTTTTCCGTTGATTGGATTTTGAATCTCAATCGGAAACTCATCTTCTTTCCACTGATGTAAACACACCAATGAACTCACGTATCGAATCAAACGATGCATAGGCTTTTTGCCCTCCTTTTATGCACGTAAGAAATATCAGGGATGCGAAAGATAATACACTACATTGCAAAACTTGTCAATATAAAAAGTCCCTCATGGGGACTTAATAAATATACGAGGAAAAATCAACCTTAATGCACGGCCAAAATCTTCCGAGTATTACGCAATGGGTGTCGCTGCACACGAGGAAAAATCTGCTCCGGACCGACATTAATACCAAACGATGATTGTTCAATACCATCAGCAAGCGTAACAAATTCTTTATGACAACTCTGACAACTCAACCGCTGCGTTGCACCGGCATTCAACAAAACAAACACATGATGTCCTCCGCAATGAGGACATCCAAATGAATGCGCATCACTTCCACTCACACATATCAAATCTGGCATGACTCTCTCCTTTAAAGAACCTGACGACAGTCTATCAAACATCATATTTTCGTCAATAAAAAAACCCGGCCGTAACCGGGGAAACCTAACGTTTCACATGATGCTTTCGAGACTCGCCGTGCTTATGACGACGGCCACACGATTTACGGAACATGCGATCAGTTTGATAACTGATAGAATCTGAATCACGCACCACATGACTTTCAGCTCGACGATCGCACACACGCAATCCAGTGATGTTCTTCCGCGTCCAACCAATCTGCGTCATGAAATATGACGCATGACTTCCATGGGCATTCATGGAATGCTCGTGCAATTCCTTACGATATTGCGACAACAGCATGGCACGAATCGTGAGCAAATCTGTCAAAGCAACACCCAATCGATACCAATATCGTGGACGCCGACAGACCATATCAATTGGATCATACACACCGCGCTCGCGAAACAATGCGCGTGCTGCAGCCGTCAATGAAATCTCGTCAAACCAATCACGAACAGGCATGACATCCTCCGTTAAATGAACTGTTAATTCTACATGCGCACCTTCATGTCATTGGGCAGGCACCCTATTAACATACATGAATAAACAGCCTTTGTCAACCTTGCACCCCACACACAAAATAGGATATATTACATAACTATTCACACTAACCCATGATATGAAACGAAAAGGTTCAGAGCCAGGTCTAGAACGCACTTCTACGGAAGGCTCATATTCACGAGAAACAATAACTCAAGCTCAAGATCGCATTCTGCGCGAGCTTGAATCACTCACAGAAAATCCAGAATTAATGCAGGAACGAATCAGTAGTTCAATTGAAACAGCAACCACTGAAATGGAATTCACAGATTCTGCATTCGACGCACGAGCTGAAGTTGCGCTCGTCACAGGACAACTAGGAGAAACAGAGGTAACACCAGAAGATATTGATGAAGCAAAAACATTGCGCGAAATAAGTCGCAATGCACTTGAACGAATTCGTCAGATGGACGTCAGACAACTCGCGTCATCATCTGTTGAAGGAATAAAAAAATTCCTTCGAGAAAACTGGGTAAGCCTCACACCACTTCTCATCATGCCGGCCTCACTTGCAACCGGTGGCGCAGCAGGAGCAGCTCTACAAGCATCAGCAGAACTCACTGTAGCTATGTTTGCCCTAGACAAAGTACTCGACCAAATGATTGAAGATGCAGAAGTAATTCTTCCTCCCCAATTCCTCGTTCCATTTATGGCAGCAACAACCAATCTTGCAGAAATGGGAGCATCTCAAATGTCTGCGGTTGTAGGAGATCCTATATCTGAAGTCGCAGCAACACCACTGGGCAGCAACCCCATGAATGTACTACTCACCGGACTCGCACTCTCAACAGCTGTTGGTGAAAGAAAAATAACCATGTATCTCGAATCACAAGGAATAGACCCTAATGACGAAAAAGCTCGAAGTGAAGTTAAAAAAGAAATGTTGGATGATATCGGTTTTGCAGATGTCATGAAGCAAATCGATTGGAAAGGTCTCTCACAGCAGGTTGGCATGGCGGGAGTAGCAGCAATAAGCGCTCTGATGTTTAGATATGCAGTTGCACCTGAAATGAAAAAAGGTAATCTCATTCCGCTTATGGGATGGCTCGGCGTCAATCTCCCAGTTATGGCTGGCTATTTCTACAAAACAACATTCTCAAAAAAATCACAAATCGGAAATGTTTTAGAGAATATCGGAACCCATCATATCGAAACCATGAGAGAAGAGCTGCTGGATGAAGACGTTTACGAACAAGGCACCGCACCACTCATCGAAATGTTATCTGCCATAGAGCTGTTGAAACAACACGATGAAATGGAATTTGCCAGCAAAAAAGAAAAGAAAGAACATCACAAAGAAATAATGGCACTCGTAATAGAAAAATTATCAGAAATACAAGAAACCATCGAAGATAGTCCAGAATTTCAAGCACACGTTCACGAACTACTGAAACGTGCTGACATGAAAGATCTTCAGGTATTATTCAAAACTGGCAAAATTAAAACAGGCGAAGATGAACCAATTGACAAAGTACGAGCAGCAAGACTGATCGCTGGGGTTGGTGGTATATCATTTCTATCTTGGAGAATGGACAAAGCAATCTCTTTAATGCCAACCGCAATTCCAGGATTATCTAAGGGTGCTGCAGGATTTTTTATCATGTCATTCTTCTCAAGCGCAGGAGAATTTCTTGTCTCCAAAAAATACATGGAACGGGGTGCAGATGAAGACGCAGGAAAAAACATCACAGACAGTAACGCAATCAACATCGGTCTTGCACAAGCCGCAATGGCAACAAGCGCTGCACGAAGCGGAATGGCATTTATTTAGCATCTCATTATGAAAGAAGAAACAATCATCGCAACATACACAGATCAAAATAACCCTGCACACGCAATTTTTTTCGATCTACTCAAACATTCATTATCATTCATGCCGCATGAAAAGGGACGATTAATTCTGGATCTCAAATCATTTTCAGACGATCAACTACAAAAAATAATTGAAGCACTTGAGAATGAAAAGAATAGAAACAAAAATCTCAAAGAAAAACATCCAGATGAATTTAATCAAAAAAAAGAAGTTACAGATAAAACGTGGGAAAGATTAATGTCTGAAATGAGCGAAGATACACATCAAGGTAAAGTCGATGCACTCAAAAAAACTATTAAAGGTTCGTAACACATGAAAAAGCACTTCGCGATAAAAATTACAGGCAAAGTTCAGGGGGTATTTTTTCGGCATGAAGCAAAACAACTATGCGAAGGAATCGGCGTAACAGGATTTGTGAGAAATGAACCTGATGGAAGTGTGTATATTGAAGCAGAAGGACCAGAAGATACACTGCGCGCTCTTGTGAGCTGGTGTTATGACGGAACAGATGGAGCGCAAGTAGATCATGTCGAAGTTCGCGAAGGAGAATTACAAAATTTCAAAAATTTTTTTATCAATTAACAAATTTAATTTTTTTTGGTATACTTATATACTAAAAACTAACGTCTACATATATGAAATATGCAGGATTAAATCCAAAAGCATTTGGATTAGCAGGAGGAATTCTGTGGGGAGCAGGAGTTCTCGTACTAGCTCTATGGGCTGGACAAAACCCAGAAGCATGGGGAGGAGCATTAACCGAATTGGTTACATGGCTCGGACAATTCTACAAAGGATTGGAACCATCAACACAAGGTGCAGTTGCAGGTGGTCTATGGGGATTTGTAGACGCAGGTGTAGGGTGCTGGGTCTTCGCATGGCTCTATAACAAATTGAACAAATGATGTTTCCACAAGTAACGTCATCTCGGCGCAGGCCGGGATCCAGTAATTAAAAACATATGAACACAAAATATTATCTACATTACACCAAATTACTTTTCGCAGCCGTATTTCTGATGCATGGATTGCGAGCAGTAAAAGGATGGACGCTACACTTAAACGGAGCTCCAATCCCCATGTGGGTTTCATGGCTTGGCGTAATTCTCACAGGATACTTCGCCTACACCGCACACAAACTCAAAAAATAAATCGACAAAAATAGCTGTACTAAAAACAGCTATTTTTTAATTCCTTTCTTGCGATTTCACATGAAAAAAGATACTATTGAGTACTACTCAAAATTAGAAAATATGGGAAACGAAGAATTTCAACCATCACAAGACACAGAAGAACCTGATATTGAAACAGCAGAAGAACTCGAGGTACAAAAAAACACTCTGGAAGAAAAATACGCTCAAGAAGAAAAAGAACGAGATGCACTCATAGCTGAATTACAAACAACCATTGAATCAAAAAAGGTTTCTCTTGAAGAGGCTGTAGCTCAAATCGGAGAAATGAAAGATCTCATTGAGCTCAAACAATCAGAAACTTTGGGGAGTATATTTAATTACCTACAAATCAACAAACTAAAAAAATCCATCGGGTCAACTAAACGCTCCGTGGAAAAAATGCAAACTGAGTTTGATGATATTCAAAACATGCTCGGTCAACTTGAAGGTCAAGTTCAGGACAGAAGCGACTTAGAATCAATAGAAAATAAACTTTCAGAAATATATACTGCGCAAGCAGAACAGGCAGCCATAGAAGCATTTGAAAAAAACAGAGAAACGCGAGATGCATCAAATGTCATGGAAAAACACAAATGCATAATCGCTCATGGATTCGCTGCAACAGACGCAAGCGCTGCAGTAACTGTTTTGCGCCAAGGAACTACATGGCGAGAACGTCTAAATATTGTAATGGGATTGCAACCAGAAATTCCTTGTAGTTCAGCTCGCACAGAAAACGAAGAACAAGACTCCCCTATGTATTATGATATAGGTGTTATTTTAAAAGGAGGAGAAATTGGAAGCGCGCATAAAACAGATGCCGCATCTCATGTAAGTGGAACAGAACGAACAACAACTCAAACAAATGAAGAGGTTGAAAAAAAAATCGATGAAGCAATAAACGATAGAGACCCAAAACAATACAATGAACTTTTAATAAAAAAACCAGAAATCGGCGGAATGTTCATTGAAGAAAGAATCCTAAGGTTTATAAGTACGCCAGAACAAACATTCGATAAACGTAGTAGTAACGGCGCACTATACGGTGAAAGCCCTGCAAAAGTAAAAGAAATGTTATTAGAACTTCAAGCCGAGGCAAACAAAAGAGGTATGCCATTATACATTCGAGGTACAGATGGGTCATTTTATGAAGCAACTGAAGATTTATTTGGTGAGAAAGCACGTGCAGGCATTTCTCGCACAACAATAAACAAGGGGAGAAAAATTACAGAACAAGACATCTTAAACAGTGAGTTCGAAGTGAGCGAAGAACAAAGAAGAGAAGCTCGTGAAGCAATTTTCGAAAACAGTCCATTTAAAATAAAAAATCCCGAACGATCAGCAATAGATGAATGGAGCGCCGCTCAAGATATTCATGCACTCTTAAAAAAAGACAAAAAAAAACTTACCGACAGAGACAAGAGTACATTAAGAAGATTTGAAAGTGGATACATTCAAGTTTCATACGGATCCATAGTAGAAATCAACGAACCAATGACGGACCTCGCTTCTTATGCAAATGGCATAATAACACTACTAAAAAATCAACAAAAAGAACTCGATGAAAAAATTGAGTACATCAACAGCGGTCGAGGCTTAAACTATAGCGGAGCATCCAAGGAACAAAGAATAGCATCCGCAACACAATGGAAAGAAGAATACGAATACAAATACGCGGCATATGCATATGGTTTCGCAGAAGCCGCAAAAAAATCAGGTGACGACGCAACATACGAAAAGATTAAAGCTGTTGCCGCACAATATCTATCCGAAGAAGCATATAACGATCTCATCGCGCGACGAGTAAGTGCTGACGGAGGATTCAGAATTACAGAAGACGACTTGAAAGACATCTCATCTCAATAATACATGACCCATAGCAAAATCGAACAACGCAAAAAACACGCAAAAAAATTAATACGTGAATTAAAAAAACTTCATCCGAAAGCTCGGATGATTTTAAAATACTCCAATAATTGGGAACTGTTAGTGGCGGTCGCTTTATCCGCACAATGCACTGATGTAATGGTAAATCGTGTAACAGAAAAACTTTTCAAAAAATACACAACACTTGATGATTATGTAAACGCTAAGCCTATCGAATTTCAACAAGATATTTTCCAAACTGGATTCTACAAAAACAAAACAAAAAACATCCTCGCTGCCGCAAAGATGGTGAAAAACGAATATGGAGGAAAAATCCCTCAAACACTTTCAGAAATAATCAAGATTCCTGGAGTCGCGCGCAAAACAGGAAATGTCGTGTTGGGAAATGCTTTTGGTGTTGTAGAAGGAATTGCAGTCGACACACACGTCAAACGATTCGCCAACACATACAATCTCTCCGATGAAACAAGCCCTGTAAAAATCGAACAAGATCTCATGAAAATAATCCCAAAAAAAGATTGGTTCCAATTCACCTATCTCGCAATCGACTACGGCCGGACTCACTGCCCCGCACGAAAACACGATCACGCAAATTGCCCTCTAACAAAAAACTAATCATGCAACATGCCATGCGATTGAAGAGTAACCATTTCTTTGTACAATGGAGATGTTTTCAAAAGCTGTGTATGTGTACCGCGCGCAACAATACGACCATTATCCATCACAAAAATTCGATCACAATGCATAATAGTTGATAATCGATGCGCAATAATCACCGCGGTTTTCCCAGATATCAATTTTTCAATTCCTTCTTGCACTTCACGCTCTGTCATACTATCCAACGCACTTGTAGCCTCATCCAAAATCACAATATCAGGATTTTTCAATAAAGCTCGCGCAATCATCACGCGTTGCTTCTCCCCCCCAGACAATCGAATTCCCCGCTCACCCACCAACGTACCTAATCCTTTAGGCTGTCCTTTCACAAATGAACCCAGTTGCGCCTCACGCACAGCACGCATCACATCCCTATCACTCGAATGTCGTTTTCCATATTCGATATTAAATTTCAAACTCTCGTGAAACAACATATTTTCTTGCCAGACCATGGCAAGATGAGAACGAAGCGCATCATAATCCCAATCCCACAACTCAACACCATCCAACATAATGGAACCCTTATCCGGATCATAAAAACGAGCAAGCAATAATGCCAGTGTAGATTTGCCAGCACCAGATGGACCAACCAGCGCAACCTTCTCTCCCAATCCAATTTCCATTGAAATATTCTTGAGTGTTTTCCTCTTGCCATGTGAAAAACTCACACCATCCAACACATAATGACCCGCAACACCCTTATGAGAATGAGAACCTGCAGAATCAAGCACATGCTGTTCACGATGTAAGATTTCTTCAAAAATCTCATGGCGGGAAATATCCTTTTGAATAGCATTCATATTCTGTGCTAAAAATTTCACCGGATCAAGAATATACCGAGTCAAAATTCGAAACATCAAAACTGTACCTATTGTTGCTTTCCCACCAACCACCAAAAAAGCACCAACACCAAAAATAGCAAACAATGAAATGGTACGAATATCAATTGAGTGAATATACATCCACGCTCGATTGATAATAAATTGTAAATCTATTGCTTTGGCCATCGCGCCACGCAAACGCTTCACCTCATGCTTTTCAGCAGCATACGATTTCACAGCGTGCACGTTCTGCAATGAATCCCCAGCAATGCCAAACGCTCGCGACCACAATCGATGATTCTTATCTGCAAATGGCTTTGTATAACGATACCCCGCATAACTGATAACTAACTGAAATGGAATAATACACAGCATGGTCAACGTAAGTTGCCAACTCACAAAAAAACCAACAGTGACGATAATAAAGAAAGACAGAAAACTCGAACTCAAATAATTTACAAACTTATAATTAATACTCCATCGAGATTCCATTCCATTGCTATACGCCTCAAGAATATACCCTGTTTTATAACTATTAAACACACCAATATCCTTACGCAACATCCGTGTGAATGTATCGGCAACTACACGTAACCAGTGATAATTCATCAATGTATAAAAAGCAAAGTCACGAACCTGCATGGTAATCTGCAACGCAGAATTCGCGAGAAACCACATGAATGCCAACCACAACAATGCATGTGCATCACCTTGGCCTTGCGACACAACAGCAACAAAGGAATCAACAAGTAATTTAAATACAAACGGATCAACAAAATGAAACACCGAACTTATTAAAATCATCAACACAAATAAAACCGCCCACCATGGATGAGTTTTAAATACTGAAAAAAATTCGCGAATTATTTTTTGCATGCGTATAGTATATCAAAAAAACGAGCAATGAGCTCGCATATAACGATTGACAACAACAGCACATACACGTATATTGAACTTTGCTCATCACACAACTAAAGGAGGTACCATGAGCATCCCAACAGACGTATTACTCATGCAAAATCCAGAATTATTTGCAGAGAAATTACGCGCATCTCTCAAAATGAGTGTAAGCGTACGGCGATACAAATTCGACAAAACATACAGATGGGCAGTAGATCAACAATCTGCACATTGGTTGGATCATTTCCGCAAACACGCACACGTCCCCATCCTCGCAAATGGAAAACCAAAGTCACTCGTAAAATGCACGATCTGGATGGATGTATTTGCCGAACTTCTCGGCGATGACTGCCCCCAACTCATGAAAGATCAAATTGCAGAACTCAAACGAATCTCCAAAAGAACATTCCCCTTCGACACCATAACCGACCCATGAGGCCGGTTTTTTATTGACAAGATTCGCACATTCATCTATACTAGTGTCAATCATATCCCGTTACGGGAATTTTTTATTCTCATGGAAATCAGAAACATCGCGATCATCGCTCATGTTGATCACGGAAAAACAACACTAACTGACGCACTCATGCGACAAACCGGCATGGTGACCGACGAATCAGTTTCAATGGATTCAAACGCGCTCGAACAAGAGCGTGGTATTACGATTTACTCAAAAAATACGTCTGTCTTTTACAAAGACACAAAAATCAATATTGTTGATACACCAGGCCATGCAGATTTCGGATCAGAAGTTGAGCGAGTATTGCGATCAATTGATTCTGTGTTGCTTGTTGTTGATGCGCAAGAAGGCCCAATGCCTCAAACTAAATTTGTTTTGCGCAAAGCACTAGAACTTGGTCTCAAACCAATTGTCATTTTAAATAAAATCGATAAACCTGCCGCGCGACCAGAATGGGCGCATGATCAAGTTCTTGAATTGTTCATGGATTTAGGAGCCAACGATGAGCAATTAGATTTCACAACCCTCTACGCAATCGCAAAAGCTGGCACTGCAGTAGATAATCTTACAGATGAACATAAAGATCTCATGCCAATTTTGGATGCGGTTTTGAAACACGTACAACCAGCCCCACAGGACACAGAAGCTCCTTTCGCATTCCAACCCTTCAATCTCGCATATGATAATTATGTCGGACGTATGGGAATTGGTCGCGTCTATCAAGGAAAAATTTCTGCTGGGGATGATGTGTTTATCAAAAAACATGATGGCACAATCACCAAAGGAAAAATCGGAAAACTATTTACATTTGAAGGAATTCAGAGAAAAGAAACAAAAACTGTTGAAGCTGGCGACATTGTTATGATGGCAGGGCTTCCATCTATTTATATTGGAGATACAATTTGCACAGATGAAAATCAAGAACTTCTTCCGGCCATCAAAATCGACGAACCAACAATCTCCCTCAACTTTCTCGTAAACAATTCTCCTTTTGCCGGACGAGATGGGACATACGTTACCGGTCAGCAAATTAAAGAACGACTCGAAAAAGAACTTGAAGTTAATGTCGGACTCAAAATCGATTTTTCGGCAAAAGAATATTCCAAAGTATATGGACGCGGAGAATTACATGTCGCAATTTTGTTAGAAAACATGCGACGTGAAGGATTTGAGGTCCAAGTCTCACAACCACAAGTAATTATCAAAGAAGAAGATGGACAAAAAGTTGAGCCATTTGAATTAGTGACTATTGATGTTCCAGAAGAATTTTCAGGATCAATCATAGAGAAACTATCAAAACGAAAAGGTCGCATGATTAACATGCAACCAGAACAAGCAGGCGTACGATTAATTTTCGAAATCCCCACACGCGGATTACTCGGTTATCGAGGAGAATTTATTGTCGATACAAAAGGCGAAGGAATTTTGTGTAATGAAGTTATTGGATTCAAACCACACGCAGGAGAAATCGTAAAACGCGACACAGGATCAATGATTTCTATGGCAACAGGAAAAGCTCTGGCCTATTCCCTTGATAACCTCCAAACACGCGGTACACTTCGCATCAAACCAACGGATGAAATTTATGAAGGACAGGTTATCGGAGGAACTTCAAAAGGCGAAGACATGACAGTAAATCCAACAAAAGGAAAACAGCTCACCAACATGCGATCATCTGGAGCCGACGCAGCCATAAACCTCACCCCACCACAAGAACTAACATTAGAACTCGGACTGGAAGTCATGAACGAAGATGAATATCTCGAAGTCACCCCCAAACACATTCGCCTCCGAAAACAACATCTCAAAGAAGGCGATAGAAAAGTCCACGCAAAAAAAGATAAATAAAAAAACAGCCCTGCAACAAGGCTGTCTTTTAATTGAACAAATATTCCATCATACGAGAATTGTTTTGAGTGTCCATATGATCTGCATCAACAAATCCAGTGAGCAAACCATCAAATGATGCAACATCTGACATATCATAAACTGCAATTCCCTCACGTGCCGTAAGCATTTCCAAAAAAGCTACAACAAAATCATCATACGAAGTATCAAGCTGAAGCTGATCTTCTGTGAGCGGATGAATCGGCAAAATTATGACATCAACTGCAATGTCACGTTCCGCAGCATAAGCTAATATCTGATCAAAATATCGAACATAACGCTCATTCGGAATTTCGACTCCATCAAAAAACGCAAACATCCGATCGTAATTTTCTGGAATATATGTCGCATCATGCGTTGATGTCGGAACCTCCATGAATCCTCGCTCATCAAATGAATACGAGGACTCCTTTTTCAAAATAACTTGACTATGTACACTACGAACCATATCCCGCACATAATCAGAATTAAACTTCTTCAAAAAAATCCAAACTGGATTAAAATCTCGCGCAGATGAATCTGGATCATCCATCACATATTTCCGCAATCGAGGATTTGTCGAAATATCCGGATGACGCTGATTCACAAACGAAGCAGGAGAAAGCGCCAACACAATTTTTTTAGGTTTCACATCCAATTCCTCTACTGCATATCGCAACAAAGCGTAATGATCATTCGGATACGCTCCACCAACCGCCACATTGAAAGCATTTTCACTAATAAAGTTCGGATTCAATCCAAACGCAATCGAAGAACCAAAAATCAAAACATCAACTTTTTCACGAGCAGCCAACAAATCCGTTTTCACTGTTCTATCCTTCAACACAATCGGATCAATCAATCCCGTCTCAAAATCACCATACGGATCAATCAACAAAACCGCAACAAAAAAAACAGCAACAATACTAAAAATTGCAAAAACAAAAACAAGCGTAAACCTCCCCTCCGGCGAACGCACACTTCGTCTACATCTATTCAGAAAATTCTCACAATCCATAGAACCCCCAGCTACACATAAACACCCTCAACATTTTTCGGGTCCACATATCTTTTTGGTTTCCGCAACGCCGGACGAATCGGCAAAACCAAAACCGTCCGATTCACATCCCCCAAAACATTACTCGCTTTATGAATAATCTTACTATCAAAAATTATAAACGTCCCCTTTTTCCCCACAACCGTAATTTTCTCAAATCCATTCGCCAAATGCCGCTGCACCAACTCATCGGGGATTCTTCCATTCAAGGTTAATTTCGGATGATCAGACGTTGGAATCCGAACTGTTTTTCCTGTTTCCTTATGGCGCAAATACTCAAACGGCGCAGCTGTCTCATCAATATCATTCAAATACACAATCATCCGAATCGTATCCTCATAATGACGATCAGAATGATACAACGAAACCGGTTTCACATTTTCATGCCCAAACTTTCGCTCTACAAAACTACTCGCCACCTCAACATACGAATTAAATATCTCCCGTTCAATCGATGGCATAATCGCCTGACACAAATCCTCAACCCCATCAACATCATCACACGTTTTACTACGCAATGTTTTCAATCGACGATTTGTATAAACTTCCGTATCCCAAGTACACGCCGGCAAATCTATTCCTGCATCATAACGACGCTTCTCACCCTTATCTCCAAAATAATAAATATTCTCATTCGCCACACTCAATTTTTTTTCCGTCCCAACAGCAATACGATCAATAATCTCAAAATAATTTTCAGGAAGTTTTATAATCGAGTCACTCGCGGAGCTCTTCTTAGAAATAACATCTTGATCAATTTGTTCAGAATGTTGGCCAAATCGCTGAACAAGCGAGGAAGGATAGTCGGCGCTACCCTGACGAGCTTTGAAGTGATTTGGATTCATTCTGGACGGATTGAGCTGATGATTATTTCTAAGAAGAGCTCCAGGATCAACCTGAATCAACCCAATCTCTCGAGGATGATTAAAATGTGGCACAACCCCAGACTCATACGCCAACCGCGCTAACGCATACCGAACATCCCGCCCAGAAGATGCAGCTGCATACATCGCAGATTTAACCGGCTCTTTTACTAATTGCTTCACCTTGTGTAACATAGTCACATAGCGTAACGCACAAAAAATATCAAATCAAGCGACAAACATATGAAAGAACCCACAGAACCACAAACAACAGATAAATCAAAAGACCCAAACGAACGCTTTCTAAATCTAGACATCGTAAACAAAACGCTTATTT
Source organism: uncultured Gammaproteobacteria bacterium (assembly GCA_964536205.1). Classification (GTDB taxonomy): domain Bacteria; phylum Patescibacteriota; class Patescibacteriia; order Magasanikbacterales. Next base: position 133,884 of record CAZHVT010000001.1, on the reverse strand, counting down.
CTGGAACAAAAGCAGAAATAAAAGAACTACAAGAATTCCATAATCTGTCTAATGAAACCATGGAACTCCTCATCCACTTTCAGACCCTGCGAGAAGACGCTCACCAACAATCACGAAAAGAATCAAAAGAACGAAAAGAAACAAATCCCACACCAACAGAATTCGAAAAAAGAATGGGAGCATACATCGAAGACATCGAACCACACATGCGCGACGCACTCAAACTCATCAGAACAAAAGGTTATTCCACATACGGATGTGGATTCGGAGAAGAAAACACCCAATTCGTTGGATGCACGCAAAATGATTTCGAAAAACTCTTACTCCCAAAAGAAATTAAAAACATACTCGAAGAAAAAGAAATCGAAGTAGAAATAGAACCAGACATGTTGTCGCTCACCCTTAATCAAAAAATATCTATAGAAGAACTTAAAGAAATCTGGGACGAAATCGCATCCGCACTTCCTGATCTGCAGCGCCATGCCCCACAATCCGAACTCCCCACAGCAAACTACTTCAGAAAACAATAGCAAAACATATAAAAGGATTGACAAGAAACCTATTTTGTGGTAGCCTAACGACAGTACATTTTCACTGTGACAGCAAAAAAGGGGAAATAAATTGGTAGCAAAAACCAACGTAGTAACGGAATCACCACCCAATTGCGCTCTATGCGACGAACCAATGGAGGGGAGTTCCGAAACAGAATATCAATGCATGAACGGATTCTGTCTCGGCGACGAAGGACCCTGCAACGAAGATCTGGGGTTATGCGAACACGGCGCAGCACCAGACGAAGATTGCGAGGAGTGCGTTTATTTCTAGAAACTAGCTCGGTAATACCGAGCTCTTTTTTTATACAAAAAAACCTTAAGGTAAATTATAATGGAGCCACCTAGCGTATGACATTCGAACTACATTGCGAAACAAGAAATCCACGTAATGTTACAAAGTTGGTGTCTGCAAACCACACCATTGTTTACCATTGTTTATTGTTTACATTGTTTAATTTGAAATATAACCATTGACAAAACCTAAAAAACATGCTATTTTATCAACAATCTATTCGTTCCTTATTCAAAAAAACAAACATGGAGAAAATCATGAACGGACAGCTACTGAAAATTGGTGACAGAGTGTGTGTAATAGAAAACACACCGCTCCCCACCCGCGGCATCATTTCACTCACAACAAGCACGCCACAATGCCCACCAGGCACACAAGGTACGGTACAGAGATTCTATTCCTACTTCACTGGATTCACCTACAACGGAGCCGGAAAAAAACCAGGGAAACACCTAGACAGAGAAAAAGTTTTCGTCAAACTGACGAACGGCGATATCCTACCAATCCACGCACACTTCCTAGAACTAGCCGATCGCGCCGAAATGACAAAACGAGAAGAATACTACAGACAGCTGAAACTCACTACAGACATAAACCCAAACCACGATTTCATAGGAGATCATCCTGACACAAAAATCTGGGAAGGAGACACAGTCGTCACACTTTCTGGAGAAACAGAATTCGTCTACACCGTCGACTACGACAAATGGGTTGACGGAGAAAACAATGATGACAAACCCATATACAACATTGGGGAACCCGGATTTGGAGAAGAATGGCTAAGCGCAAACGATCTTAGCCTGTTACAACGAGGCGAACACTGGAGACGCTATCACGAAGAAATTCACCGATGAAAGAGTAAGGAAACTAGCAGAAGAAATAAGAAAAGAAATACACGCAAAGTAAACATTTTCCAAAAATGCCCCAAAAAAAACCATGTTCACAAAATTTAAAACCGACACAAAACTTCCGCAAGCGGAAGTTTTCTATTTCTTGGTTTTTTCGATGGGCAAGAAGAAACAGGATGTTAACAAGATTACATACTGCCGTTTCTATAAAACAACCATTCTATACCACCCCAACCGAACTTATAATGATCAAAGTTGAACCAAAATTCAATTTTTTCTAAAACAAAACAACTCCTTTTGGGAGTTATTTCATCTGGGGCCGCTTAGCGTATGATGTTCGAACTAAAATCACTACAAACTATTGACAATCAAACCAAATTATGCTAAATTCTCACCAGATTCTTTTGACAGCAAGGAGGAATACGATTTGAGCCACCAAGCACAAAAAGATCAAATTAAAGAGATGACGAGAAGTTGGGATTCAACACCACCAGAAGAACTGTGTGAAGAACTACACTTTTTCACCTTCACAGCACGATACACCGACGCACTAGATAAAAAAGCACGTTTTGTACTTGAACGCTTTAAATACAAAGCACGGAAATTAGGCTTAAGCCTGGATCCAGAAACAATCGAAATGTTTGACTGCATAGGACTGTCTCCTACAAAAACCTTTTTCATGCGAAGAATTGAATTTCAATTGACAACATCTGAATGAACCAGTAAGAACGCCTACGCGGCGTTTTTTTATTCCAAACGAAAAACCCACCAAAAGGTGAGTTCTTCGCTGGGCCGTCTAGCGCATAAAATTCGAACTAATTTATTGATAATTTAAACCAATGTACATCAACCATTGACAAACACAAAAACCAATGATAGGATAACAAAGATCTTTTAAAATTAACTTACAAACAGAGGAGCTTGCAGATGAACCAGGCACAACTTGGATTGGCAATTTATGATCAAAAAAAAGAAAGAGTCGAGTCATTCTTGCGGGATATTTTCATGTGGTTCAAAGGACTCAAGCAAAATCGCAGAACAACAAGATGGTCATTTAAAGTTGAGGTAACTCTGTCCGAACAAATTCCACTACGTGATATGGATGTACGGTTGTATCCTCTATATAATTGCTCCAAAAAAATTCGAGCAACACGCAGAGTCATTCAAGTGAATGAAATAGTGGTCATATCAGTTACCGACGCATTCGCAGTGAAGAGAATCAAGGTATTATTTCCTTCCGAGATGCAACGTCTGTTTGATCAAGGATACGGCGAAAACTATAAAACAGAAGGACTGGCATGCTCACCAGCATCCGATCCATCGATCGAATATGATGCAAACGGTTTGTGGGATCACTTTGACTCACTATCAGACCTCGAAAAATTCTGTACTGCGATCATGGAACTGCTCGAGAGCCAAGAGGCTATATGTGAGTTACAATTCACCAACAGAGGCAGGTGTTCGGGGATGGAAGTCGGCATTGCGGCAACCGCATAACACTCAATCTCGCCAAGGCGAGATTTTTTATTCCAAACGAAAAACCCACCAAAAGGTGAGTTGTTCGCTGGGCCACGTAGCGTAAACAATAAACAATGGTGTGGTTTGCAGACACCAACTTTGCAGAAAAAAACACTCGCTTTCACGAGTGTTTTTTGATGGGGCCATGTAGCGTATGATGTTCGAACTGGAATACCAGAGGAAAAGCAAATACATGCGCTTAGGAGTTGACAATGTTAAACAAAAATGATACATTAATTTCGCACTAAGAAAAATAAGGTGACGTTCCGTGGGGATAGATATCCAAGAAAACCACAATGGAGCACCTGTCATGAAGCAAACTCACCGTATCTATCTTCGTGCAAACGACGTTCATTCTCGCCGCGCTAGTCATGCATTTCTGCATCCCAGCGCAGCGCCTTGCCCAGAGGATCGATGGATCGACGTGATCGAGACTGCTCCCGGCAACTTCGTTGTCGTGGATGATAATCTCACCGTGAAAAATGCGTCAGCAGTTACAAATGAGACACACCTCGGATTCCTTTCATGGGATGACGACGTGACTCGCGCCGGTCTTGGTACCGACGTACTGTACGACGAGGAATGGGAGTGTCTTCGGATCGCCACCAAACTCGCCTACAAGGGTGTTTCCATGACGCCCTACTGTTTCACACTGACACCTTTTCACACACAATCGCGTCGCTTCGAGCTCCTGCACGAGGCACTGTCTCGGGTATCAGTCACTGCGTACTGCCCCGGCGACGTGTAACGTCACCCCGCACTTCAGTGCGGGATTTTTTATTCCAAACGAAAAACCCACCAAAAGGTGAGTTTTCCGATGGGGCGACCGAGCGGAATTGAACCGCCGCTAGCAGTACCACAAACTGCTGTGCTAACCATTACACCACGGCCGCCATAAATTGTTGAGCTTTATTCTATCACATTATCATTTCACGTCAATCTTTGACTCTCGAGATCAACATAGTAAGATAGAGACTATGTTTCCCTGGTCACGAAAAAAATACGAAACCCTTAACACGATCTATATCTATAAAGATCGCCTGCTTCATAATTTCAAAAAAATTCAGGAATGGGCTGGAGATAAAAAAATTGGTGTTGTAGTGAAGAGTAATGGATACGGTCATGGCATTATTGAAATCGCAAAAATCGTGGATGATAAAAATATCGAATTCATTTTTGCAGATTCAACCTATGAAGCACTTCGGCTCAAGGATGCTGGAATCAAAACACCTATTCTCATTCTAGGATTCACGCGCCCGGAAAATCTACAAAAGAAAAAATATCCATTTTCTTTCATGGCACATTCAAAAGAATCTCTTCAAACAATTCACGAATCTCAACCACAATCTGCCATACATCTTTTTTTCAACACAGGAATGAATCGTGAAGGATTTGATATTAATGAACTAAATTGGATTACAAATTTCATCACAGAAAAAAATGCACGAGTTGAGGGAATTGCGTCACATTTCGCAGAAGCAGATTACATGATGCCAACCCAACTCACACACAACCAAGTAGATAATTTCCAAAAAATCATCACGCATTTTGAGCAAAAAAATATCCCTCTCACATATACATACATGGACGCAAGTAATTCAATTGTATTTGGATTAGAAACTCAGGGAAATCTTATTCGCGCCGGACGTGTCCTCTACGGAACAGGAAAAGACCATTCAAAATATGACGAATTGCAGCCAGCACTCGAACTTGTTTCTCGCATCGTTCAGATAAGAACAATTAAAAAAGGAGAAACCATCGGATACGCAAGCACCTTCCGCGCACCAACAGATATGAAAATTGCATTAATTCCGATCGGCTATCAAGAAGGATTAGAACGACGACTTTCAAACAAGGGCTGCATGATCGTCAACGAAACAATCTGCAACATCGTCGGAAACATCAGCATGAATTATTCAACCATAAATATTTCTCATGTCGATGCAAACGTGGGCGATGAAGTAATCGTCTATTCAAAAAACCGCGAAGACCCAAACTCACTCGCGCAAACCGCGAAACTTTGCAACACCATAGAACACGAAATCCTCACCCGCCTCAACCACACCGTGCGTAGAATCATAAAATAAAAAAGGACCCCGAAGGATCCTGCTACTAAAGCACTTCTTCAAGAAGTCGATTCAGACGATCGAGCTCGCTGCGATGAATGCCAGCATAAAAGGAATCCTCCTCTCGAATCAACTGCATCCATTCTGCAAGAGTTATGCGATTCCTCGTACTGATTGGCGAAGCCGGAAATGAACCTTCCGGCGCATTCTTCATTCGACGAAGCAAATCCTGCAAATCCTCATCTGTCGCACAAGTAATCGTGATGCTGTGTCTCTCGGAAATGCTGATCGGAACTCCAGGCTCACCATGAGTAGCATTGAATGACAACCCCGTTGTACAACCGAGAACTTTATTGTTCTTGTTGATGCATGCAATTTCCAATATCCAACCCGACTCACGTTTCCGCATGTGCTCAGCAGGAACCTCAAACTCAAACGTCGTTCCAAGCAAAGTATTGACCCGACGGCAAATGTAACCAGGCTTGTATGGAAAAAGTGATGCTAGCCTTCTAGGCATATGAAACTCCTTTTTCTAAATCAAATGAACAATCCAAATCTATCACACTTTTTAAACTTTGTCAATACAAAAACCGCGATTTCTCGCGATCCTTTGTCATCCCGTAGTCGTACGGGATCCGTCATGAGGAAAAACCAGATCCTTCGACTAAAACGTTCAGGATGACAAGACTACAGCCTTCTCCTTCAACCCATGCAAAACCCTCAACTCCTCAATTCCTTGTTCAAATGTAACTTCTGGTTGCCATCCAATCAATTCGCGAGCTTTCGAATTATCCGCACGAACTTCATGAACCTCCCCCGGACGTTTCGGAATAAACTCAATCTCCCCACCAATCATTTCAGCGACTTTTTTTATTTCATAACTTACACCCGTTCCAATATTCAAGATCTCTCCTTTTCCAACTTTATCAGATGACATCGCCAATAAATTAGCACGCACAACATCCTTCACATTTGTAAAATCTCTCTTCTGTAATCCATCTCCCACAATCGGCATCTTCAATCCCTTCTCCGCTTTCCCACAAAAGATCCCAATCACCGTCGCATACGCCCCGTCCATATCCGTAGTTTGTCGTGGCCCGTACACATTAAAATATCTCAAACTCACCGTCTCTAAATCATAAAAAACTGGCATCATCTCACAATACTTCTCACCAACAAACTTCATCACAGCATACGGAATAATCGGCGAAGCTTCCATATTCTCTATAACCGGCATCACATCCTTCGCACCATATGCAGATGATGATGCAGAGTATACAACTCGCCGCACCCCACAATCCCGCGCTGCCAACAAAACATGCAGTGTCCCAGTCGTATTTGAATGATGCGTCAACAACGGCTCGGCAATCGAATATTGCATTCGTGCCTGCGCCGCCAAATGAAATACCCCATCAGCACCCTCAAAAACTTTTTTCAAACCCTCAAAATCTGAAAGATTCATCTCATGAAAAACTGCATCACGATGTAAATGCTCACGCTTCCCCGAAGACAAATCATCAATAATATGAACCTCATCACCACGCGTAAGCAGAGCATCAACCACATGAGACCCAACAAATCCCGCTCCTCCAGTTACAATATATTTCATACATTACTGCTTACTAAAAAATCAAAAACACTTCTAACATCCTTTTTCTCCAGCCACATCTCTCGAACTTTCTCTCGCATGACCGTATGTTGCGGATAACCCTTATCAATCTCCCCATCCATCAAATCTGAAAACTCAACATTAAGTAATTCTGTCAGCGACTCCTTCACTTCATTATATCGAGACTTTGAAAGCCCATCATCAATAAACTTCTTTCCAAATGCATGCCATGTATAAAAATGCAGCAACTCATGCATCACAACTTGATTGGAAATCTGAGAACCAATCATCACAAAAAAATAATCTTCCGCAATATTATAGGTACTACGCTGATTATGTGACAGATATACCGTAACAACAGGCGACGGATATGACATACCAAACATCTTCTCAACACGCTCTGTAAAATCCGATTCAACACGTTTCCATTCTTTTTCAAATCGATCTATCTCCGAAGAAACATCTACATCATCATTCTCTACATATTTCTTTATAAAAATTTTCGCATCCTCATCATCAAAATCCTCACCGCACTCATCGGCAATCAAATTCTGAAATCGAGTCGGTTTTTTATTATTCACCGACCGCTTCCCCTTCATGATATTTTTGACATCCATATCGATGTCGTATTCAAATTGTAATTTCATAATTCCTTTAAAAGAACACATCTATACCCCCGGTAAGAATCGAACTTACATATCGAGCTTAGAAGGCTCGCGTTCTATCCATTGAACTACAGGGGCAAACATGCGTTCTTATGTGTCTTTTTTGTCATGAAAACGTTTGTGGACTTCTTTAAGATGCTTATCCGAAACATGCGTATAAACCTGCGTCGTCGTAATCGAAGAATGCCCTAACAATGCCTGTACACTACGCAAATCCGCGCCATTACGCAAGAGATCGGTCGCAAATGAATGTCGCAAAGCATGCGGAGAAATCTTGCGCGTAATCCCCGCCTCCTTAGCATATCGATCAACAATCCGCTGAATAGTCCGCGGCGATAAACCAACATCGCGCCCACCATGCACCCCACGTGGTGCATGGCGTTTCTTTTTCGCCGGATCATGCGACACAAATAAATACGGATTCAAATCCTCGCGCTTTTTCAAATATTTCAAAATCGCCTTTTTCGATCGATCCGACAAAAACACAATCCGCATCTTCCGACCCTTTCCACGAACCGTAAAATCATCTCGCTTCAAATTAATATCTTCCTTTTTCAAACCAACCAATTCTGAAACTCGCAAACCAGTCGAAAACAATAATTCCAAAATCGCGGCATCACGCAAATTCACAATATTCACATCCCCTTGTAACGGCGCTCGCAACAATCGCATCACATCAGAACCTTCCATAAAATTCACCTGACGATCTGCAATCTTCGCTAACTCAACTTTTTCCGGTGCAAGCGCGCGGATATCCATCTTCGCGCAATATCCCAAAAAACTCCGCAACGCAATCAAATGATAATTCTGTGTCGACGGCGACAATGTTTTTCCTTTCGCAGTTTTCTTCCGATGCAACCACATCCGAAATTTCCTTACATCATCCTTTGTGATCTGCGAAGTTTTCGATAACTTTGAGAACTTCATAAACCTCCTCAAATACAAAGCATAATTCCGCCGCGTCAAAACACTCCGATTTTTCTCAACCTCAAGATAATCCAAAAACTGTTTCATTGTTTTCAAAAGCTGACTATCTGGCATAGGAATACATTATACGACACTTAACCCGAAGTGCGAAGCACCAAATAAAAATCTGCGATAGCAGCTCTATAAGTCGGCGATAGCCGCCGCGCATAGTGGCGTTCAGGATTAGTTTAACGACGGTTTTTCAGCTACAAAAAATTACTGTCTGAGCGTTGTAGCGAGTTTAATTTTTTGTCTGAAAAACCAAGTTAAACCCTGAACAGAACGTGGCGCGAAAGTTTTTCGTGCTTTTTTGAAAAAGCACTGCAAGAAATTTCCTTAAAAAGAGGCAGCTTTCATGCGAAAAAAGTAGTTCTGAAATACGAAGGTCGTGAGATAAAAAAGCAAAAAAATACAGTTGACAACAAATACAATATATCCTAATATACCCTCATTAATCAGAGCTGCGCGGGACACGCCCTGCGCAAGCCATAACAAAACGCGTGATATGATGACCAAACGTCAAAAGCAGAACATCATCGAGAAGTTCCGCACACATGAATCGGACACCGGTTCACCAGAGGTTCAAATCGCGATCCTCACTCATGAGATCAAATATCTCACAAAACATTTACAAGAACACAAGAAGGATCATTCCTCACGACGAGGATTGCTCCGAAAAGTATCAGAGCGTCGCAGACTCCTCCGATACCTCGAACGAGAAGACAAAAAACGTTGGGAAAAATTGGTTGAAGCATTGAAACTAAATAAAGCAGTCGTTGCACAACCAACCAAACCAATTCCGTCACAGATGGCACAGGCACAACAACAAGGATAAAAACAAACGCCACCTCTTGCGAGGTGGCGTCTCGTTTCCTACACAAAAATCTGCTACAATAGAAAACCGAACCACAACAACGTGTCATCCCGAGCGTAGGCGGGGGGAGGGATCCATATAAAAAAGATTGCCACGTCGTACCTCCTCGCAATGACAGTTGATGTAACGTGCCCTACGCTCCTTACAACCCAAACCTTTTAAAAAATTGAAACAATTTTAAACTAAACGCTAACCGCTAAAACCTAAACGCTAATTTTATGATTAAAAACACACACCAACGCGTCGGTGTATTCATCGACGTCCAAAATTTATATTATTCAGCAAAAAACTTACACGGCGCTCACGTCGATTTTGCAAAAATAGTCAAAGAAGGTCTCGACGACCGTCAACTCATTCGCGCCATCGCATACGTCGTACGCACAGAAGAACAAGAAGAAAAACCATTTCTCGACGCACTCGTAAAACGAGGTATTGAAACAAAAGAAAGAGATTTACAAATATTTTTTGGAGGACACAAAAAAGCAGATTGGGATGTCGGTATTACTATTGATTGTGTCCGAATCTGTGACGTCCTTGATGTCATCATCCTCGTTTCTGGCGACGGTGATTACATCCCATTGTTAGAATACTTAAAACAACGCGGCCGCCAAGTCGAAGTTATGGCATTCCGCAGAACAACCTCATCAAAACTCGTCGAGCACGCAGACATTTTCACCGACCTCGGAGAAGACGATCGATTCCTCATCAAATCTCGCCGACCCCTAACTCGACACACCCCAACACGTCGCACATCAACCAAAAAACCAGCAACTAAATCAACTCGCAAACCAACCACTCGTCGCACAACAAGAAAATAAACAACCCACATGAAGCCGTTGACTAAAAACGGCTTTTTTGATATACTCCTTTCAGAATAAGTTATTTATACTTACTAATATTAACAGCTGGTCCACAGACATAGAGCCTACCGAAAGGTAACCTCGAGTTTGTGGGTCAGCAAAATTCTATATGAACATAGAAACATTTGAGACCCAATGGGGCGGACGCACCCTCTCAGTTGAAGTTGGCCGTATGGCACTTCAAGCAAGCGCGTCATGTACCGTGCGTTACGGCGATACCGTCGTTATGGCAACAACTGTCATGGGACAAAGTGCGCGCGAAGGAATCGATTGGTTCCCACTGATGGTAGATTTCGATGAGAAACTCTACGCAGCTGGTATCATCAAAGGCTCACGCTTTATCAAACGCGAAGGCCGACCAACAGACACCGCAGTATTAACATCACGCATGATCGATCGAACTATTCGACCGCTTTTTGATGCATCTGGACGAAAAGATGTGCAAGTTGTAGTGACACCACTTTCCGTCGATGGAGAAAATGATCCCGATGTTATCGGAATTGTCGCAGCATCTATCGCACTTTCAATTTCAGATATTCCATGGAATGGTCCAATCGGAGGAATCCGTGTAGGACGTATCGCATCTGAAGATGGAAGCAAAAAAGAATGGGTAATCAACCCAACATATGAAGCACGATTAAAATCAAAACTCGATTTGATCGTATGTGGAACGCCAGACATGGTTATCATGGTTGAGGCAGAAGCAAACGAAGTGAATGAAGCTGACATGATCGAAGCAATTGAATTCGGTCAGAAGCATTTGAAAGAAGTTGTCGGACTCATTAACACTATCGTAAAAAAAGTTGGAAAGAAAAAACAAGAACCAGACGTTTCAACTCCAGAGCTGGAAGAAATCTACACACAAGAACAACATGCAAAAGATTTAGCAGTAAAATTCTTGGATGATTTCGCACCAGGCGTTCTCTACGAAAAACCACTCGTCTGGAAAAAAGAACGAAAAGCAGCTTTTGCAATCATCAGCGAAAAACTCGATGAACATCTCACAGAAAAACAAGTTGCAGTAGAAGCGAAAAAGAAAATCCTCTCAAACCTAAAATACATGATCGGTCGCGTTGTGTCTGATGAGATCATCAAGAACAAACGTCGCATCGATGGACGATCTGTTACAGAAACACGAGAACTTTCATCACTTGTCGGAACACTTCCACGAACTCATGGAACAGGATTGTTCAATCGTGGAGAAACACAAGTACTTTCAATCGTCACACTCGGATCTCCCGGCGATGTACAAACATTGGAAGGAATTGAAGGATCAAGTAAAAAACGATACATGCATCACTACAACTTCCCCGCATTTTCTGTGGGAGAAGCTCGCCCAAACCGCGGTCCATCTCGACGAGATATCGGACACGGTTCATTGGCAGAAAAAGCACTGTTGCCTGTATTGCCCGCAAAAGAAGACTTCCCGTACACCATTCGGGTGGTATCAGAAGTGTTTGGTTCAAACGGATCATCTTCAATGGCATCAGCGTGTGGTTCATCACTTTCATTGATGGACGCCGGCGTACCTATCACCAAAACAGTTGGTGGAGTAGCTATGGGATTAGCTTCAAACAAAGAAGGGGAATGGCAAGTCATCACAGATCTACAAGATTTGGAAGACGGAGAAGGTGGTATGGATTTCAAAATCACGGGAACACGCGATGGAATCACAGCCATTCAAATGGATACAAAAACACTCGGATTGAACAAAGACATCGTGAAGCAAACTATCAACCAAGCTCTTGATGGCCGCGTTCACGTGATTGAATCAATGGAAAAAGCTATTAAAGAAGCTCGTTCAGATCTCTCACCATATGCTCCACGTATTGAAACATTACATATCGATCCAGAAATGATTCGTGTCGTTATTGGCCCAGGTGGAAAACAAATCAATGAAATTATTGATACAACAGGCGTTTCAATTGACATTGAACAAGATGGAACAGTTTTCATCGCTTCAGATAACGGAGAAAAAATGAAAGAAGCAATCGAATGGATTGAAAAACTCACGAAGAAAATCGAAGCTGGAGAAGAATACGAAGGTAAAGTTGTCCGCATTATGGATTTCGGAGCTTTCGTTGAATTAACTCCTGGAACAGATGGATTGGTACACGTATCAGAATTAGCATGGTCACGAACTGAAAATGTAACCGACGTCGTGAAACTCGGCGACATAGTAAAAGTAAAAGTAAAAGAAGTGGGAGCTGATGGAAAAATCAAACTCTCCATGAAAGACCTACTTCCAAAACCAGAAGGTTGGGAAGACCGCAAACCCGGCACCGGCCGCGGCGGAAGTCCAAGCCGAGGAAGAGACGATCGAGGACCTCGCAGAAACTAGCAGCAAATAAAAAAGCCTCCCATCCTGGGAGGTTTTTGATTACACAATTTTAGATGTGACCTTTAGCAAGAAACATCAATCTCACGCAAAATTCTCTCACAGCAAATCGCATAACGCCACGATGACTCCAATGCAAGTAATTTGAACTTAGACATTGTCGAATCTCAACTGGCATCGGTATAGTCGCAAGACCAAGTCGCTCATAACACCAAAGCGCACGTCCCATATGTGGTTCGCTGGCAACAACAATGACTGTTTTATATCCCCTCTCGGCACAGAACTTCGCATGTGCCTGGGCAATCGTGAACGTATTACAATCCTGCGTTGAATGACCACCTGTTTGTCCTTTATAGACAAACTTCGTCGGCGGATCCTTTCGAGTCATTTGAATCTCAGTCATACTAAGGACAGGAAGCTTAAATGCTTCCCACATATCAAATGCCGTATATGCAAGTATGTAATTCGCACGACCAGGACCATCTCCATGACGAGATCTACTGTATGCTTGCACGACAATCGCATCAGCTTTTTGTAATTCATCCATGGATGGCTGCTCAAACCGCCATTCAAACATCGATCGATACAATCGAGACAACATTTCTGCACCTCCTTATGATAATGAACATCACAGATGCTAACACAAACTTTGAACACGGTCAATAAAAAAACTGCCCGTAGGCAGTGTTTACATAAACAACAGCATTGTTCCAGCAGAACCAAGTGGAATCAAGAGATTATCCAACTTACCCGCAAACAATTCACAGAGTGATGCGGACATGGAACCCAGCGCAAGAACACCAAATGTTAAGCGCGGGAAAATCGCACTCATGGTTGTGGTTATGGAAGCTGCCATCACCAAACCTGCTAATGCTCCGCCAGCAACTCCTGCAACAGTTTTTTTCAGTGTACCAATCTGAATCTTACCCCACAAAACACCAGCGAATCGCGCAATAGGATCAACCACCCCAGCAAACAAAATCGCCGCAGCAGCAAGCTCACGCGGAAAAAAATATACTGCAAGCAATACACCCAAAATATTCCACGTAATCGCACTCAAGCTTTTTTCTTCATATGATCTCATGAGAACATCGTAATGACGGATACAAAATTCACGCCACTTCGGAATGAACAATCGCGTCACATCAAGAAGAAAAAAAATGCCGGTCGTGGGAATCAAGATCGTTAACGCTTCACTGCGCGTCGGCTGCGCAAATAGATACGTAAAACCGATCAAACAACACGAAGCGATATGAAAAATCATCCGCTCGAGCTGCAACTTCTCGCGTATCTCTGCTGTTAAAGAACTCATATATACCTCCTACCCTACACTACAACGTATCACCTAAAAACTACGTTGGCAAGGCTAATGTTCTATGACACACAGCCCCAACAATCGCCACAGCCAGTGCATCAGCTGCATCATCCGGCTGCGGAACAGTCTGTAATTTCAATTGCAATTTCACCATCATCTGCATTTGCGATTTATCTGCTTTTCCATATCCTGTTAATCCTTGTTTCACTTGTGAAGGTTTCATCTCATCAATCGGAATCCCAAATTTCGCTGCGATAAAAAAAAGCACACCACGAGCATGGCATACTTTCAAAGCTGTCGTCGTACTTTTTGCAAAAAATAATTCTTCTATCGCAATTCGATCAGGTTTATATTCTTCAATTACTTTTTCCAAAGCTTCTCCGATAATTTTCAAACGATTCTCAAATTTCTCATCCTTGTGGGTTTCAAAACATCCATGCGCAACATATGTTGTATCGCCAGAATAATCAACAACACCCCAACCACAGCGAGCATATCCAGGATCAAGTCCTAAAACACGAATTGACGATTGACGATTGACGATTGACATAGAAAAAAACATATCATCCCGGCGCAGGCCGGGATCCATCAAGACTGCACCACACAACACATGGATTCCGTACGACTACGGAATGACAACGAACAAAACTTTTAAATTTGAGTTGTGGTTTTTACTTTTTCGCTTTTACCTTTTATCTTACATTCGTATACACTTCCGCAACATCATCCAATTCATCAAGCGCATCCAACATTTTCTGTAATCGCCCCATATCATCCGACGATAACTCAACTGTATCTTTCGCCACCCACATAATAGAGGACATATCTGGCTTCACATCATTTTCTTCAAACACTTTCGATAATTGTGAAAACGATTCTACTGGCCCCGCAATATTCAATCCATCTGAATCATCAATTTCAGACGCTCCCGCATCCATCAAAGCTAATTGTAAATCATCTGAAGCTTCACCAGGTGCTGACATCACAGCACGACGATCAAACATCCATTTCACTGTTCCACTTCCACCAAACGAACCACCATATTTTGAAAATGCATGCTTAATATCAGAAGCCGCACGATTCTTATTATCTGTCACACTCTCAACTAGAACCGCAACTTTCCCCGGACCGTATCCTTCATACAAAGCCTCTTCCATACGCGCACCATCTTTATCTTCACCCGTCCCACGTTTAATCGCACGATCAATCGTATCCTTTGGAACCGAACCTTTTTTTGCTGAATCAATCGCAACACGCAGCGTAGGATTTTTCTCTGGATCACCCCCGCTCTGCGCAGCAATTTCAACCCCCCGAATCAACTTCGTAAACGAAGCCCCGCGCTTTTTATCCTGCGCAGCTTTTCGCTGTTTAATATTGTTCCACTTACTGTGTCCTGACATACAAATATGTTACCTATAGTATTGAACCTTACCAAATAAACAAAAAACGGGCAAAGCCCGTTTTTCTGCTGCCTGCTGCCTACTACAACCCCGCCCCACCATCACTCTCAACCGCAACTTCAGCAGGAGCATCACTATCACCACCTTCATCTTCTTCCCCCATCTCCGCCTCCATCGCAGCACGCCGCGCAGCCTCTTCTTCAGCTGCAATCCGAGAACGCTCCTCACGCATCTCCTGCATTTTCTCATCTAACCGATCTTTCAATGGTGATCCATCATAACCTGTTCCCGCAGGAATCAAGCGTCCGATAATCACATTTTCTTTTAACCCATCAAGTGTATCAACTTTCCCTGAAACCGCCGCACCAATCAACACCTTTGCAGTTTCCTGAAAGGATGCAGCAGACAACAAACTCTGCGTTGAAAGCGACACCTTAGAAATTCCCAAGAACAAAGGTTTTCCAATCGCCAACTCACCCTTAGCTGCCTTAACACGATCATTCTCAATATTAAACTGCGCACGCTCAACCACATCACCCGGCAAAAATTCTGTATCACCCGTATCCTCAATATACAAACGTGAAAACATCTGACGAATAATCACCTCAACATGCTTATCTCGCAATTTCTGACCTTGCCCAGTATAAATTGATTGAATTTCTTTCAAGATATATTTCGCAGCTGGATACTCGCCCTTCAGTTCAAACAACTGCTGCAACTCAATTGAACCAGACGTAAGCGCATCACCGGCCATCGCATCCTGACCATCCTCAACCAAAATCTTATATCCCGCAGGAATCACATACTCCTTCACACAAGGCCCTTCATATGTGATAACCGCCTTAGATTTTTCTTCAGTTACAATTCCTGTGTGCTCCGCAATTTCCGTTGAACCATCTTTATGTTCCATTAACGCCGCACCCTTCTTCACAACATCACCTTCTTTGATCAACAAATTATCAGATTTCAATAATTTAAATTCATCGCGAAGTGTATCATTATACGTAATGCGGATAATACGCTGACCAGCTTTTCCTTCCAAAATTCGTTTTCCATCAGGACCCTCAATCACACGACGGTCAATTGTCTCAACCGTAACTTTCCCCGCAACATCTGCAACAAACGCACGATGTTTCGGATTACGAGCCTCAAACAATTCCTCAACACGAGGCAAACCACGCGTAATATCTGTTCCACCAGCCACACCACCCGTATGGAAAGTTCTCATAGTCAACTGTGTTCCCGGCTCACCAATTGATTGCGCCGCAATAATTCCAACTGCAGTTCCTGTATCAACTAACTGATTTTTCGAGTGATCAAATCCATAACATTTCTTACACACACCCTTATTCATCTTACATGTCAAAATTGATCGATACCGAACTTCCGGAATTTCCACATTCGCTAATTTCAATTTCAATTCCTCATCAATCAATGTATCAGCTTTCACAATAGTCTTTCGACCATCCTTAATTGGATCAATAATATATCGTCCCCAAATTCGAGATGACAATTTCTCACCCATCATATCTGATTCTTCGCTAGACAGCGTAATTCCATCTTCATCTCCACAATCATCAGCGCGGATGACAATATCCTGTGACACATCAACCAAACGACGTGTCAGATATCCCGCATTCGCCGTACGCAAAGCAGTATCAGTCAAACCTTTTCGAGAACCATGAGTCGAGATGAAAAACTCAATCACCTCAAACCCCTCTTTAAAACTTCCTTTCACCGGCAACTCAATAATGTCACCAGCAGGATTAGACACCAAACCTTTCATACCAACCACCTGCGTCAACTGCCCCCACGTTCCACGAGCACCAGACTCAATCATTCCATACACCGCACCCTCAACAGGAACCTGATTACGCACATTCTTCACAATACGTTTTTTAATCTCATCCCAGACCTCAATAATCTTAATATGTCGTTCACCAGAAGTTAATAAACCTTCATCATACTGTTCTTCAATCTCATCAACACGACCATTACCCTCTGCAATCAATTCAGCTTTATCAGGAACAACCATAAAGTCATCCATTGAAAGTGAATGTCCAGATTTTGTCACATATTTAAATCCTAATTCCTTTACGCCATCCAAAACATCAACAGCTAATTCATGACCGACAGTCTCAATCGCATAATGAATCACATCGCCCAAACCTTTTGATGTAATCGCGTGGTTATAGTAAGGAAATGCATTCGTTAAAATACCATTGAAGATAACTCGACCAACAGTAGTCATAACAACTGCCGGCTGATCATCGGTAAATCGAGAACGATCCAAGAATCGCACACCAATTTTCTCTTGCAATCCAATCTTACCAACTTCATAAGCCATCAAAGCTTCTTTCTCGCTTGAAAAACGCTTACATTCTTTATCATCCTTATCTTCATCAACACAACTCGTGAGATAAAATGATCCCAACGCAATATCCTGTTTCGGTGTCACAATCGGCGTACCATTTGCTGGACGCAATAAATTTTTCGCCGCACTCATCAAATTCTCCGCTTCCCATTTTGCTTCTTCAGTCAACGGAACATGCACCGCCATTTGATCTCCATCAAAATCCGCATTAAACGCGGTACATACCAATGGATGCAACTGAATAGCTTTACCCTCAATCAAACGAGGACGGAAAGCTTGAATACCCAAACGATGAAGTGTTGGCGCACGGTTAAGCAACACGTATCGAGTCTTCGTAACCTCTTCCAAAATATCCCAAACTTCAGGACGTTCAGATTCAATTACCTTGCTTGCACTTCGAATATTATGTGCAATCCCTCGATTAATAATTTTGCTCATGATAAACGGTTTGAACAGCTCCAAAGCCATTCGTTTTGGAATTCCACATTCATCAATCTTCATATATGGACCAACCACAATAACCGAACGTCCAGAATAATCAGTTCGCTTACCAAGCAAGTTTGATCGGAAACGACCCTGCTTTCCTTTCAATGTATCTGCCAAACTTCTCAACTGTCGACGATTTCCCGCAGGATTTGTCACAGTTTTTGTATGACGCGCAGAATTATCAATCAACGCATCAGCAGCTTCTTGCAACATTCGTTTCTCATTTCGAACAATAATTTCCGGCGCATTCAAATCTCTCAATCGCTTCAAACGATTATTTCGATTAATCACACGACGATACAAATCATTCACATCAGATGTCGCATAACGCCCTCCATCCAAAGCAACCATCGGACGCAAATCTGGTGGAATCACCGGCACAACCGTCAAAATCATCCATTCAGGTTTAATCCCTTGACGATGCAATCCTTTCAACAATTGCGTACGTCGAACCATTCGCTGCTTCTTACTTTTCGGAGCAGTTTTCAAAGCTTCTTCCAATTGTTTAATCGTTCCATCAACATCCATACGAGACAACAACATATGAATCGCCTCTGCACCAACAGCCGCATCAAACAAATGACCATACTGCAATGACATCTCCTGATATTGATGTTCAGTAATCAATCGCAACGGCTCAATCAACTTCAACGCTGCATC
This sequence comes from uncultured Gammaproteobacteria bacterium, assembly GCA_964536205.1. Lineage (GTDB taxonomy): Bacteria > Patescibacteriota > Patescibacteriia > Magasanikbacterales. The sequence goes on along the minus strand of CAZHVT010000001.1, from coordinate 115,059 downwards.
AGCTTCTGCAAATTCCTCATCCAAAGATTCCATCTTTCGCTCACCCTCTTCTTCAGCTTCAGCTTTTGTATATTTCGCCTCACCTTTTTCCAATTGATCCAACTTTCGTTTCAAATCATTCTCAATTTGTTTTTTCTTTCCTTTATATTCTGATTTCAATTGCTCATATGTCGCAGCCTTCAAATCTTTATCAACATCAGTAATCACAAACATGGCAAAATAAATCACCTTCTCAACATTCTGCATAGACATGTCGAGAATCAATCCCAATTTTGATGGAATAGAACGCAAGAACCAAATATGTGACACAGGCGCAGCCAATTCAATATGTGCCATTCGTTCACGTCGCACCAAAGAATGTGTCACCTCAACACCACACTTATCACACACAATTCCTTTATAACGAATCTTACGATATTTTCCACAATAACATTCCCAATCCTTTGTAGGACCAAAAATTTCTTCCGCAAACAAACCACCCTTTTCAGGTTTCTGTGTACGATAATTAATTGTTTCAGGTTTCATGACTTCACCAAAAGACCAATCTTTGATCGTCTCCGGAGAGGCGAGCTCGATCTTTAGTGCGTCGAAATCTGCTAATGGTTGATTAAACATATTTTTTTGAGCGTTTAGCGTAAAGCGTTTAGTTTTCGTTTAGACTAATCGCTAAACGCTAAACGCTAATCGCTTTATCTATCAATATTTTTAACCCTCGTTCGAGGTGAACGAACAGGTGGTGGCGGAGCACCTTTCTCTGGATCCGGCTTCGTGCTTTGTGAAATCACATCAAATGCGCCAGCTTCATTCTTGCGCATTAATGAAACATCCAAACACAACCCCTTCAACTCACGAAGCAACACCTGAAATGATTCAGGAATATTTCGCTTCACAATTGGCTCACCTTTAATAATAGATTCAAAAGCCTTCGACCGACCTGGAATATCGTCAGACTTAATCGTCAAAATTTCTTGTAACATGTGACCAGCACCATACGCCTCAAGCGCCCACACCTCCATCTCTCCAAATCGCTGCCCACCAAACTGCGCCTTACCACCAAGCGGCTGCTGTGTAATCAATGAGTACGGCCCAATTGAACGTTGATGCAATTTATCTTCAACCATATGCACCAATTTCAACATGTACACCCACCCAACTGTAGTAACATGATCAAATGGCTTACCAGTTTTTCCATCATACAATTGAGATTTTCCATCATCAGAGAATCCTGCCTCTCGCAACTGTTCTTTAATTTGTGGAACCGACACACCATTCAAGACAGGAGTTGCTGCCGTATATTGCATCGCATTGGCCGCCAATCCCAAATGAGTTTCGAGCAACTGCCCCAAGTTCATACGAGAAATAACACCCAACGGCGACAAAATAATATCAACCGGCGTACCATCTTCTAAAAATGGCATATCTTCTTGTGGAACAATCTTCGATACCACACCCTTATTTCCATGACGCCCCGCCATTTTATCTCCCACTTGAATCTTTCGCAGATCTGCAACACTTACCTGAACTGATTTAATAACTCCGGGCGAAAGTTTATCTCCATTTTCAGCCGAGAACACTTTGATATCAATAACCTTTCCATGCTCTCCGTGTTCAAGTGATAAAGATGTATCACGAACATCACGAGCTTTCTCACCGAAAATCGCACGCAACAGTTTCTCTTCAGCTGACAATTCTGTTTCACCCTTTGGCGTAATTTTTCCGACAAGAATATCTCCCATTGAAACCTCCGCACCAACTCGAATCACACCCTCATGATCCAAATTCTTCAATTTCTCTTCTGAAACATTTGGAATATCTGATGTAATCAATTCTGGCCCCAACTTCGTTTCACGAACCGTACATGTGTGTTGTTCAATATGCACCGACGTAAACACATCATCCTTCACCAATCGATCCGAAACAATAATCGCATCCTCATAATTAAATCCATCCCACACCATGTAGGCAACTAACACATTTTTTCCTAATGCAATTTCACCCTTATCAGTCGATGGCCCATCTGAAAGCACATCACCTTTTTTAACTTTATCACCAGTTGTAACTAAGATTCTCTGATTAATCGCTGATGAACTATTTGATTTCAAATAACGATTCACACGATATGTATGAACCTCTCCAGATTTTCCGGTAAGTTCAACAATGTTTGCACCAACTTTTGTAATCTCTCCATCTTCAGATGCCAAAATCATGTGCCCAGAATTTCGAGCCACATGTTCCTCAACACCAGTTCCCACAATAGGAGCTTCAGGCGCAATCAAAGGCACAGCCTGCCGTTGCATGTTCGATCCCATGAGCGCACGAGACGCATCATCATGCTCCAAAAACGGAATCAAACTCGTTGCAATCGATACAACCTGCTTTGAAGAAACATCCACATAATCAACTTTCTCAACACTATCAAATCCCGGCTCCTGCTTATCTCGCAACTCAACTTTGTCTTCCAAGAAGTACCCATCAGCATCAACCTCTTTCACAACCGCCGTCGTAACAACCTTTCCTTCTTCAAACGCATTCAAATAATCAATTTCTGTTGTCACACGAGGTTTCACCTTCACATGTTCAGCACCACCAGATTTCAACGCAGCTGCATGTTCTTTGGTGATCTTTTCTCCATCCTTTACACCAGACTGATCACCACGCGCAATCTCTCCAACCGCAGCCTTTCCATCATTTGCAACCTCTTTTAAAACTTTTCGATACGGCGTTTCCAAAAATCCATATTGATTAATACGAGAATACGAAGATAAATGCCCCACCAATCCAATATTTGGTCCCTCAGGAGTTTGAATCGGACAAATACGACCGTAATGAGTTGGGTGCACATCACGAACCTCAAACCCCGCACGATCACGAGAAAGTCCACCCGGTCCCATCGCAGAAATTCTTCGTTTATGCTCCAACTCCGCCAAAGGATTTGTCTGATCCATAAACTGCGACAACTGCGAACTCATAAAAAACTCTCGAATCGCACCAATCATCGGACGCGCATTAATCAAACGAGATGACGTCATGGTTGATGGATCATACGTACTCATTCGATCACGAACAATTCTCTCCATACGAGCCAAACCAATTCTGAATCGATTTTGCACCAACTCACCAATCGCTTTAATACGTCGATTTCCCAAATGATCAATATCATCCGGCTCCAACTGATTCACACTCAATCGAATCACCTCATGCACAATCCGCGCAACATCTTCCTTCGTCAAAATTCGATTTTCCTTTGATTCAGATTCCTCACTATGTGGCAATCCAAAACGTTCATTATATTTATATCGTCCAACCGGCCCCAAATCATATCGATCAAAATTGAAAAACATTGATTCAATCAAACTTCGAGCATTATCAACTGTTGCCAAATCACCCGGACGAATACGCTTGTAAATCTCAATCATCGCCTCATCTGAATTTGCTGCAGCATCCTTCGCCAAACAATTTTCAATATAATTAATTTGAGGATGATTGTTCACCTCCCGAAATAACTCACGAATCTCATCATCGGTTTCATATCCAAACGCTCGCAACAATGTTGTAATTGGCGCTTTTCGTTTTCGATCAACCTTCACCCAAATAATGTTATGCAAATCTGTTTCAATCTCAATCCATGCTCCACGATTTGGAATAATTTTCGCACCATAATATTTTCGCCCTCGAGCCAACTTCGCCGTGAAGAACGCACCAGGAGAACGAATGATTTGAGAAACCACCACACGCTCAACTCCATTAATGACAAACGTGCCCCGCTTTGTCATCAAAGGAATATCGCCCAAGAAAACCTCTTGTTCTTTCACTTCACCCGTTCGTGAATTTTTCAATTGTGTCTGTACACGAATTGGCGCCTCATATGTCACATTTTTCTCGCGACATGTATATTCATCAAATTTTGGTTCATCAATAAAATAATTCACCATGTTAAGGTTCAATTCACCCGAATAATCAACAATCGGAGAAAGCTCCTCAAAAAGATCGCCAATTCCCTCTCGCAAAAACCATTCATAAGAATCCTTCTGCATTTGTGTGAGATCTGGCAATGGCAGATCAAATGTATCTGTGAAGTATCGACGTGGTTCCGTCGCTTCGCGTCGTTTGTAGTGGGGCATACACAGTTAGCTTTTAGCTTTTAGCTTTTAGCTTTTAGAAATGAGTCAAACAATGTTTGACATATAGATCGTCGCCTTGGCGACACATTCCCTACAAGCCACAAGCTACCAGCTACAAGCTGACAACAATGATAATATAATTTCAAAAACATTTTTCCTCTCATTTAAGCTGATTGAACCGCATCGCACACTCTCCACACACAACAAAAAAAGCACCCGAATGAATCAAGGTGTTTCGTTAATTTAAGTTTGCGATTGATACAATTTGCATGTGATGGGTACACATAGAGGTTGAAGTGGAATGTCGTTTCTTTGTGAAATTTTGAATTTTTTTTCTCATATTATACGAACAAACGCCGCGTCGATACAGGTGTATCGTCAAGGAGTTTTGAGGATAATTGAGGAAAAAAGAGCTAATTTCACATGGAACGATATTTCATTTCAGCCTCTAGCCATTATGCGGCAAGCCTTTCTAGCGATTGCCAGCAAAAACAGCTCAATTGAGAAGAATTGGTCTGATATGACATCTCATACCAGTAGCAAAACTAATATAACACGAATTTTTAGCATCTGTCAAGCAAATAATGGATTCCCCTGAAACTGTCAAGTGAACAATTATTCAACTAATTTTAGTTCTATAATAATACTAATACCGAATAAAAAAATAATGCAATTCACAAGCATTATATGTTATCCACACAATCTACAATATCGCAGCTGCTAATCCCAAGAAAGCTAAAAATCCAAACACATCCGTAGCTGTAGTAATAAAAATCGTCGCACTAGTTGCAGGGTCTTTTCCTAACCGTTTCATTAACAAAGGAACAAACGCTCCAAAAAAACCAGCAATCATTAAATTCAAAACCATTGAAATACCCAAAACCAATCCAAACATCGGAGATTTGTTCCAAATCACAGCAACCGCAGTCGCAATCACACCAACAATCAAACCATTAACTGCGCCTGCCATAACCTCACGAAAAATCAAACGAAATCCTGTTTTTAATTCAACAACCCGCAATGTAATCCCCCGCACCGTCACCACCAAACTCTGCGTTCCAGCATTTCCCCCCATCCCCGCAACAATCGGCATATACACCGCCAGCAACACAAACGCTTGAATCGTATCTTGAAACGCGCTCACCACCGCCGCAGCCAAAAATCCAGTTCCTAAATTAATCACCAACCACGGCCATCGATAACTCACTTTCTTCCACCACGGATCAAGCGGATCCTCTTCTGGGTCAACATTCGCAAAATCATACAAATCTGACGCACGCTGCGCACGCAACAATCGAATAATATCATCAGAATAAATCACACCCAAAACCTGCCCCTCATCTCCCAAAACCACAACCTGCTTATGAGGGTTATGCTCAAATTTTGAAATAACTTGCGCAGAATTCGCATCATACGAAATCGTCGGAACTTTCTTAATATAATTACCAATCCTTTTTCGACCAGATTCAATCGCAATATCAACAAAACGCAAACCGCCAATCAATGTATTATGATCCTCAACCAACACCGTCGGAACACGCCCCGTTTTTCTCTCGTGCTCCTTAACCCGCGCAAACACTTCCTTAAAATGACTTTCCGGATCAACCATTACATAATCAACACTCATCATTCCAGCCGCAGTATGCGATGAAAAATTCAACAACAATTCAACTTGAGATTGTACATGACGATTCATTTTCTTTATCAAAGTTTGCTGACGACGCTTCGGAACACATCGCAACAACCGCGTCACCTGATCAGGATCATAAAATGACAACACAGCATCAAGCTCCTTCAAACTCATTCGACGAACCAAAAAACATGCCATCTTCTTCGAAACATGTTTCAAAATATCTGCTTGCACAGCAGTTTCAAATTCCCGAAAACGAGAAAGACGTTTTCGTCGTGCATATGTCACACTTCGAACCGCCTCTCGTAATTTTGTTTGAGCTTGATTTCCCATCCTTCTTTCTATTGAGCTTTTCCTTGTCTCTTATTATAGCGCGGATTCACATATGGTGACAGCCGGATGATGTATCTAGTATCTTGTATGCGGTTTAGTTAATAGAACGTCATCCCGGCGCAGGCCGGGATCCATGTCTACCACATACAATGGATCCCGGCCTGCGCCGGGATGACATGCTAACTACTTCGCAAAATACTAGATACTAGATACTAATCTGTTGCCTACAACCATACATCCCAGAACCCGTAAAATGAGAGAAATACACCAAAATTACATTAAATACAGACGCAAGTATCTTGACAAAACGGCTTTTTTGTGGTAGTATAAATTATCTCGTAAATGGGGACTTGTACCTCATGAGATCCGAACATTTCACTAATTTGAGTCAAAAAGAGGAGATAGCATGTACAGAGTAAGTTCAATGATTCTGATTCTCGCGCTTTCAGGCGTCGGGATGGGTTGTTTCTCTCACGCGAAAGTGGAGGGGAAAGGTTATTCGTATGAGGGTCGCTTTTTCGAGTCACCGATTCGAACAGCGCGCGCTCACGCAATCGCAACTGACGCAGAGACGCGTCGCGAGCGAGCACTCGGAAATCTGGAAATTCGTCGCATCTTCGCCATGTCGGCGCTGCAGCGACAAGAACTTCTAGCCGATTGTTTGCGCAAAGGCGATGCGGATTGCGTACTCGCCATTCAACAAGCAAACCTGGGATACGGCGGCTACGTCGGAATGAACGGATGGGGAGCGGGGCAATTCACCCCACCACCTCACACGCTCAACGACGGAAGCTACTACAACTACTAGAGGAGAATCCATGCAACGGTTCATTTTTGTTCTGACAGCAATGACAATGGGTTGCGCCTCTAACCAGGGCAACCTAAAACAAGAGCGTGCAACTAACAGCACGATCGATCGGCAGCTCGCAAATGAGTTGGTAAACTTCGGACGTCTGGCAGATGATGCAAATCGTCCAAAGCCAGCTCCGCAAGTTGCTCCACAAGCAGCTCCGGAAAAACCACGCCAACGTAAGCGCACGACTCGTCGAGTCAAACGTTCACGAAAGGCATCGCCTCGCACCAGCAACGTGCAACAGCCGCGGCGAGTCACAACGGCTGCCGCGAAAAGACTTCCTTGCTTTCTCGATCGTCCGTCACGAGTTCCCGTGTTTCAAACGGTTGCGATCAGAAACGGAATGCGTAGTCCAATCGGACTGCGTCTCAACGGGAAGTCGCTGGTCGTGATCGGTGAACAAGTGGATACAGGACATCTCCTTCCTGGAGGAGTCCCCACGTACAACGGAATGGGTTTGTTACCGCCAGGTGAAACATGCTGGACGGTGCCAACAAGATTTGGTGGCAGCATTCGCGTTAACGCGGTGCAATATGCCATCAATGCTTACAACGGCCAGGTCACTGTGCTTAGTAAGTCCACCCAAAAGTACGGCCCACGACGCGTGCGATCACGCGGGCCACACCGATCAATCGGTTTCGATCGGTTCAGTTGGTAAAAAGACAAGAAGTCTTGAGTATTGAAAATTCTACGGAATGAAAAATCCCACAACACGAAGTTGATGGGATTTTTATTTTGTTTCAAAAAAATTACTGCTGACCAGCTTCAACCTCACCACTCGAGCTAACCGATTTCGATAAACTTCCCACAACAAACTGCGCAATCGAAAAGGCCATCAACATAATCGCCATCCCAATCACAGCATTCTTCAGCATGTTCTTTGCTTCATCAACCTGACCAGAATCTCCAGCAGCAGTCATCCATTTAAATCCAGCCCACACCGTATACACAACCATTAAAATCCCAAGCAATGCAAATACATTTCGAATCATCTTTGCAATAATCACTGTTAAGCTCGACTCCTCCGGATTTGTGTTATACCCACCCTCACATCCGGCTTTATTGAGCAAAAGTTGTGCCGCATGACCTTCTTGTCCTGTCGGACATTCTGGCTCTTCTGCAAAAACAGCACCTGGCGCAAGAATCAAACCACCCACTAAAAACGAAAATAAAAATTTCTTCATATAATTATCCGGTTGCATCAATCAACCGACTTAACACAAAATTAGTAATCGCCCACGCAGCCAACATAATCGCCATCCCAATCACCCCTTGAGTCAACATTTTCTTAGATCGATCAACCTGTTCAGTCTCTCCACGAGCTGTCATCCACAAAAATCCTGCATACACCGTCAAACCAATAAATATAATTCCAAGCAAACTAATAAGCGCTTGAATGATCTTTCCTGCAATAGCAGCAACGCCAGCCTCCTCTTCATTCGTATTAAAACCACCAGATTTATCTGCTGCATTCTTAGCCTCATCCAAACCAAGCTTTGCCTGCGTAAGCCGAGGCGCAAAAAGCATACCCGAAAGCATCAAACACACAAAAAAAGCTCCCACCTGTTTTTTGGTTATCGATAATGTCATATATGTTAGTAAAGAGTAAAACGTAATGCGTAATGCGGGAAACCACTTACGCTTTACGCTTTACGCATTACGCTAACCCAGCGCATCAATCACAAACTTCACAATCACAAACGACCCAGCAACCAACACCGCACCAACCGTTGCATGAATCATAATGTTCTTAGATTTATCAATCAATTCACTCTTACCTCGTGCAGTCATCCACGTAAATCCAGCATATAACATCAGAAAGAAATATATCGTTCCAATCATTGATAAAACTCCACCAAGCACACTACCAATAATTCCAGTTGCTTTTTTGTCTGTATTTGGAATAGGAACTCCTTCTTGTGCAGCAGCACCAACCGTCGCATCCAATCCATACTTCCCAGACGCAGCTTCAGGAGTAGTATCAACAGGAGATGGCTTATCTTGCGCTGCCATAGGCAACACCAAAAACAAACTCGCAATAATAGAAAACGTTATTGTTCTCATCATACAAACTATCCTATCCTACTTATAACAAAATTGGTAATCGCCCACGCCGCAGAAATAACCACCACACCAACAATTGCCTGTGTAATTAAATCTTTCGCTTTTCCTATTTGATCTGAATTTCCCCGAGCTGTCATCCACAAGAATCCACCATATACCATCAAGAAAAAGAATATTGTCGCAACTAATGATAACGCAGCTTGAATAATTTTTCCAACTAAACCAGCAACATTTGTATCAGTATTTGGTAAGTCAGCGGCATCAGCTGTTTCTTTTAGCCCATAATCATTTGACGTCGACCCTTCATCAGTATCTTTTTGCGCAGCAGATGCTTCGGCTTGCTTACATATATCCAAAGAAGCAGTACACGCAGCCTCTGCTTTCTCAACACAATTTAAATCAGGACTATCCGCACAACCAGCTGTTGCGCTCTCCTTACATGTCTGCAAAACATCCTCACATTTCCCAGCATACGCAGGCTGCGCAACAAACAAAAATCCCAAAAATAACAGGGACAACCCGACAATAAAATAATCTCTTCTAAAAGTCACTGAAACCATATAAACAAATAAGAGTAGCGATTAACACTACTCTTATTATACATGATATGTTCCAACACCGCTATCCAGCAGTAGTGGATTTCGTCAGAGCGCCGATGACAAACTGCGCTATGGCAAACGCCGACAGCACAATAGCCATACCAATAACACCCTGCAAAATTCGTTTCTTTGCATTATCAACACCTTCTGTGTTTCCTCCTGCAGTCATCCATTCAAAACCACCAATCACCACGATGATAACAGCAAGAATACCAAGCAATCCAAGGAAATTTCGGATCAACTTAGCGACTGTCACAGTCAAATTTTGGTTTGATTGACCAAGATTTCCTGCAACATTTTCACCTGTCAATCCTTGAAACAATTCTTTTTCCTTTTCTGCAGCAGTAGGAGCAGCGCCAACCATATGAGGCAGCATCATTCCTGCTGACATAGCCACAGTAGCACCTGCTACCATAGCTCTTCGCATAAATGTATTCATAAAGTCTATAATTTAATTTCTACCCGAATGTATAGTCGTGTACCTGTACAGAAAGCTGCAGCACACGATTCCACATGTCTTCGACCTTTTAAAGGATATTATCCCAACGACAAGCCGGGGTTATCAAGTAAATAATTACTTGTGAAGAATGACTAAATCAACCCTCACAAATATTCATCAAACCTTCGCCCCAATCGCATTCAAGATAAAAATCAATATCGAATAACTTGAGAAGACAAAGAAAATTCCAATCGCAGCCCACAACATCGTCTTCGTACCTTTGGTAATTATTTCAGGTTTACCACGAGAAGTCATCCACAAAAATCCACCATAAATGAAAAATAATAAGGCCAATGATCCCAAGAATCCCAAAGCAATCGCAATAATTTTACCAACCAATGACTGCACACTAGTGATGCCCTTTGCAGATTCAGCTGATCCTGGTTTTCCACCTAACGGATTAACTAAATCCGTACCAGAAGATGCTTTTTCGCTCTCACCAGAACTACCTTCAGATGAAGCTCCCTCAACAGATTCCTTACATTTTAAAAATTGCCCACCACACAAAGCAGTTTCACTGGATATACACGCAACATCAACCAAACATTTTGCAGCAGCATTATCGATACACAAAGCTTGAGCAGATTCACATTCCTTAAGCGTCGCAGCATCAACATATTCAAAAACACCAAATACGCAAAACACGACAAGCAAAAATAGTAAAACTCTCCTCATAATCATGTCTGTATTATAGCAAAATTATCTGAAATAGACATCCACACAACATTATCCAAGCGCATCAAAAATAAATTTCACCAAAGTATAGGAAGCAAACACAGCCACCAAACCAAACGCTGCCCACTGAACAGTTTTGCGACCAGCTTCCACACGTTCAGGTATGCCAGCAGATGTCATCCATGTAAATCCACCATACACAACCAATGCTAGCGCAATCGAACCAAGAATCCCCAAAAACGTTTTAATTAAATTCGCAATAAACGATTGCGGATTATTAATCCCCGATTGCCCCAAAGGATTGGGGAATGCCCCAATATCTGGCAATTCTGTAACAACAGTACAATCCTTCTCTCCATCTTTCAGCTTCACTGTCTTTGTCTGACATGCAGTACACACCTGTTTCAACAAAACCTGTTCTTGAATAGCGGGCGTAACAATAGGGACCTTTTTCCCATCCCCACACTCAAACTTATCCAACTTCGTTGTAAAGGTATTTTTACATTTTTTATCCGGCGACAACATACAACAAGACTCAACTCCTTTCGTACCATCCGCAGCAGTCTTACTTGGATCAACAATGCTATCATGCGTCGTTTTTTTACACTTCCAACCTTCAGATGGCTCCGCGGTTTTTGCAGCCTCATCGCATGACTTGCTATCCTTTTCTGCACCAGTTATCTTCACCTTACTAAGATAAATTGTATCGACACAATCTTTACTATTACAAAGACAAAACAAATTAGGAGCAGCGCAACGCTTCGCCGCAGTCAAACCACTCATCCCACTCGGATACTTTTTTGCATATGAATCCAAACAACTCTGATCACCATCATTACACGGCTTCACATCATTCCCCCACGCATCTGTAACAGGGAGTATGGTAGTAGACTTACAATCTTGCGTGAGCATCCAAAAATCCGTTACAGAAACCTTCTTATCAATCGGTTTAAAACCAGCGCCCGTGTCCGTATTGATCACGGTATTTTTTGGAGTGCAGGAAAAAAAGTTCGATGCAAAAACCGTACCAGCCTTATATTTATCACCTGCGGTATCATTCCACCAAATATCTAAAACCGATTTCGCATCAAAACTAGAATCAGAAGCTTTCGTACCCGCAAACATTTCGGCCAACTTCTTTATATCAGCATCGTTATACAATGGCACATGACACGCAGTATCTGCAGACTTCTTTGAAGGAATGCAACAAAATTTCTTTTTCTTACTATCAAAATAATCCTTCACCAGCTTTTCCATTGCCGGCAAAACTCCTTCAGTCTTCTTCTCCTCACCCTGAAAATAATCAAACAACTTTGTCTGACCCATCACATCAAATGCAGTCACACAAAACTCTGAAGTATCAATGTCTTTTTTAAAAGAAAAATCAGTTTTTTGCTGGGTGTCATACTTAGTATAATTCAAAGTAGCTCCTGAATTTGTAAACGGGTTACAGTTTGGGCCATCTTTGATATTTTCTTTTGTTGGATATCCACCTAAAAAATTATGAGGAACTATCTGCAAATTAAAATTAACCATCTTATCCTTATATGTCTTACAATCAAACTTTTTTGCATTCGAACCATTTTTTAATAAATCTTTAATTGTGACACATTGATTAGAAGGACCAGAACCTTCGTAATACGTACAACACCCCTTAAACTCTTTATTAAAAGCAGCCTCCTGAGATTGCAACACAACCCAAGGCTTGCTTGCATCAGCCGCAGCCTTCTCATCTTCCTTCGCTTTTACAATAGCCTGACTTAACTCTTTTGAAAAATTCGGAACATACGTGCTCTTATTATGAAGGTTCATGCCAGTTTCACACCAGCTACTAATCTCAATTTTTACATCAAGATCGTTTGTTTTCTTGCCACCAGACAATTCCAACAAATATTGTTGATCATCCAAAGAAGCAAAGTCTGAAGAATACGAAATCGTACTTAAACATGATTTATCAGATGTTTGGTATGCTCCCACAAAATTAACAGGAACATCTACACCTAAAACCAAATCGTCACCAGACTGTTTACAGGGAAATGCCTGCTTTCCACTCTTAACATAGCCTTTAGTATTTAACGTATACGGCAAATTCGTAGCAAAACATGCTGAGCTTGGAACAGACTGAAAATACAGGCAACAAGAATCAACTTTTACCGTTGTATTAGGATCAGTCTCAACCACAGGATCAGCACTAACACCCCCAACCAACCCAAAAAGCGCCGCATACACAATCGAGAAAGCAGCTAAAAACTTAACCCAACGATTTAAAAATAAATGCAACAATAACATATGAACTAAATACAGCAACAAGACCAAATGCTGCCCACTGAACAGTTTTGCGTCCTGTTTCTACACGTGCGGTCTCACCAGCAGACGTCATCCAAATAAATCCACCATACACCACAAGCGCCAACGCAATCGATCCAATAATTCCCAAGAATGTTTTAATTAAATTCGCAATAAACTTTTGCGGGTTATTAACCCCCGAAGCAGCCAGTGGATCCGGATACGCCTTAATAGGATTCACCGTAATAACACGAGCACACTTCTCTTTCGAACCATTCAAAACAACTTCTTCTGATGTACATGCCTTACACAATTGTTTTTTCAATAACGCAGGATTTGCAGATGGATTAGTTAATTTCGGTGTTTTACCATCACCACATGAATACCCACCACACACACCAACCTCACCAGAACCAAACTTCACTTTTGAAACTTTTTTCTCAAAACCACGAGAAGCACACAACCCACAACATTGCTTTTTCAATTCACTTCCAGTTTTCTGTAATGCATATGTTTGAGCCACACCCTCACAAGAACAATTATCTTTCAAGGTAGGTATTTTCAAAGCAGTAGCACATGAAACTTCCTTATCATCAAATTTAATTTTTGCCGTTTTACATGTCTGACAACAACTCGCATCACCGGGCTGCAACCCATGATTCCCATACTTAGCCTCTATCACACCACCCAAACACTGACACTTTTTACCTTCAGATAATTTTTCTGCCTGCTTACAAAACGGATCTCCCGGTACTGGCTTAGCCAACTTTGCCAAACCATCTGCACATTGATCAAACAATGTGAATTTACCTCCAACCTGTGAATCATCTGACAACACTTGATTACATAACTTTTGAGGATCACTAAAATCATTCTTACCTCCTGTTAAATTGCATTTCTCATACAACTCCTTACATTGCGTTGCTTTCGATACACAATTATTCTTGGTAATTCCCGCGGAAAATAACGCAAACTTTGTATTTGTGTTCCCAAAAAAATGATCACACGCCTGCTTCTCTGACCATGGTCCGGCTCCGGGCTTTTGTCGAGCATCTGTTGGCTGCGCAAATTTCCACTTCGGAGTATTTACGCCTCCTGCTAAATGACCATATTTAGATTTACTAGAATCAAATGGAAACGTAGTAGATTGCGACCAATGCCAATCATAACAAGGTCCAAAAAAGTTGTGTATGGTTTTCCATTCAGTCGCACTCCAATCATCGCAAATATTCGAGCTCAGTGCTTTTTCTGCAATATAATAATTATCCGGTGCTTTCCAACCACATTTACTTGACAAATCATCAGAACACTCCTTTAAATCCGCCTTACACCCCGCCGCATTAATAGGCCCATAATACGAAGCCGGTGGAGCTGCATTTACACCCGCAACACCAAAAAACAAAAAAAGGCCAACAAACATAACAGCATACGTAGTAAGCCTTCGCATCATAAAAAAATAATTATTCCTCTATATTTGCTGTTCAACCTTTCCACCATCTTTTCCTTTCAAGAAATTGAAACTACCATCAACATCCAGCGATATTAATGCAAACTGAACAATAGCAGCAGACATAAATACAATGATCAAACCAACAACAGCATTACGGACAATATCTTTTCCTTTTGAAATACGCTGTTCATGTCCTCCAGACGTCACCCATGTAAATCCTCCATACATAAACATCAACAACGCCAACGATCCAGAAATTCCAAAAATAAATTCAGCCACTGCGATTAATGTATTCACTGCATCATTCAACTGACAATTTCCAGCCTTCTTCACATCTTTCGTGGTCGCACAATCAGGCATCTTAAACAAAACCTGCGCATCAACCGCTTGCGGTACAAACACAAACAACCCGAACATCATCGGAATCATCGCCATTAATACTTTCATCCTCCTTAACATAATATATTAGTTATTCCACAGATGTGAAGACTTTCAGTTTGGGATGAGATATGCACTGCTGGAACAAAACGTGCAGTGAGTCGTACTGAACGTACGACGAATAAACGTTTTGTGAAGCGAGCATATATCACCCAAAATGGAAGTCGCTCAACTCACTACTGCACTGTTTGGTTAATCTTCGAAACAGCATTTTTCACAGCCTTATTAAACTCCGCATCACTCGCAGCTTCAATCGCCAACTTCGCCTGCGTAATTAATTCACGCATAACTCCATCTGCAGTATCCCCATCCTTTCCTCGATACCATGTTCGTGCTGTCAAAACCTGTTCTGCAAAAGGTCCCAAAAATAAATCCTCTCGTTGCTCATCAATCAAAGCACGCAACGCAGTAGGTTTTTGAGTTATATCCAAATAATCCTTCACATGATCTGCACTCGACTGAAACAATAGAAAATCCCACGCCCATGTCGCACTTTCAGACTTCTTCGAAACACCTTCCAACCAGAAATTCGCAATATTAATTGGTGACTCTGGTAATTGTTGTGGTACTGGCGCAACACCCACAGGCAACTTCGGCGCACGAGCTTTAATCAATGGCAGCTGATATGAATATCCAAACATATATGCAACCTGCCCACGAATAAATGCCTCAAGTCCATCCGGCTGCAACGCATTCCATGTATACGCTTTACGAGGAGGAATTGAAAAATCAATGTAATAACGCAACGCATCAATTCCTGGAGGTGTCGCACGATCTAGCCCAGGGGGATTTTTATGAAACGATGCAAAACCAAAATCATCCACCATTTGAGCGCCCGCTTGCATCATAATAAGCGCCAACAAATCACTTGCGCGCGGAACATTCTCCGCCGTACCAATCACAGCCCCAGGACGAATCAATCTTAAGGTGCCTTTCTCAACTGCTGTAACTTTTTCCAATGCAGACTGAAACCCAACCCACGTTGTAGGAGGCTGCGCAACCCCAGCTGTTTTCACCAAATCATTATTGTAAAACATCATCATCGTATCTACCGAAAGCGGAACACCATATACGCCGCTTGTCGCCAAATCCGGCTCACGCCCGGAACCATCCAAAGGCAACAACATATTATCAAGTGCTACATCTACAAATTGCGCCTGCAATTGCCGCGGAGTCAAACCACGCTTCTCCTGAACATTGGTAACTGTCTTCCCCTCTAAGCCTCCCTTAGGAACAATATTTGAAATTGCATAATTCTGCGGCATTGCAGCTAATTTACTCTGATACCCACGCATCCATGTATTATGAACTGCAAAAATATCTGGCCCGCGATCTTCCGCAAAAGCCTGAATCAATTCCTCTTCATAAATCTCCGGACGAATCTGACGATAATTAATCGTAACATTCGGATGAATCGATCGATACTTTCGAATCACCGGCGAAAACGCATCACTCGCATCAAACGGTCGCCAATAATCCAATGTCACACGCTTCGTTAATTCGGCTTGTTGTGGGTCGACTGTATTCTTACACGCCGCTCCTCCAAATACTAAAAATACGCAAACTGCAATTACCCCTAAAAAAGTCTTCCTCCCCATACATTTTAAGTTATCTAGTACATCGTTTATAAATCTCAATCACCAAATCTCAAGTACCAAACAAATCTTAAATTCCAAACTCCAAACGTCCGATTGTCGAGTTTGAGATTTGAATTTTAGATTTGTTTGTAAATTGTTATTTGGTAATTGTTATTTATTTTAATTGGCATTCAAATCCATCTCAAAAATTCGAGCTGGTGTATGTGCCGACATACGCTCTGTTAAATATCTATCAAACTCCTCGCCAATTTCTGCATGCTGCACACCCATCTCAACCGCAGCTTTCATAAATTCTAATTTATTTCCACAATCGTATCGTGTCCCTTCAAACTCATGCGCATAAATTGCACGCGTTCCAACAAGACCACGAAATGCATCGATCAAACGAATCTCACCATCAGGAGAAGCACTTGCAGTTTCCAGCGCATCAAACACTTCTGGCGTAATAATATATCGCCCAATAATTCCCAAATTAGATGGCGCTACTTCCGGCGCTGGCTTCTCAACCAAACTCCGAACTTGATGCGTTCGCTCATCAACATGAGACCCTTCTATTATACCAAATCTTCCCGTTTGTGTCTTATCAACCTCCATGATTCCAATAATCGGACATTTAAACTTGTCATAACACTGAATCATTTGCTTCATGCACGGAACATTCGAATCTATCACATCATCCCCAAATAAAATCGCAACAGGCTCATCACCAATAAAATCTTTCGCACTCAAAATCGCATGACCATCCCCACGTGGCGATCGCTGACGAACATACGCAAATGTACACAAATCAGAAATATCCAAAATCTGCCCCAATTCCTTTTTTCGATTCTTCTGGCGCAGCCGGTACTCCAACTCAAAATTCCGATCAAAATGATCTTCAATCGCACGCTTAGTAGAACTGGTCACAAAAATAATTTGCTCAATCCCAGCAGCTACAGCCTCTTCAACAATATGCTGAATCACCGGTTTATCAACCAACGTGAGCATCTCCTTAGGTTGTGCTTTTGTTGCAGGCAAAAAACGCGTCCCAAACCCTGCAACAGGAATAATCGCCTTTTTAATCATAAAAAATTGGTATATGGTATTTGGTATCTAGTATTTAGTATATCACTTCGTGATTACGTGGTTAGTGTTGAGTATATTAGGTATCGATGTTAAGATCAAGCCATTCAAAGGCAGCTGCATACCAGATACTAAATACCAAATACTAGATACCAAACCCATGATTTCCTATTACAAGCGCACTATTCGCGACAACAAAATAAAGGAAATAACAGAACCCTCACACGGCTCGTGGATTTCAGTTATCAACCCCACAGATGAGGAAATCAAAAAACTCGTTGAAACACACAATCTCGATGAATTTAATGTGCGCGGAGGATTAGATGAATTCGAGTTACCACGTATTGAGGAAGAAGAAGGCGTACATTACGTTTATGTAAATATCATGCCACCAAAATTCGAACGAGACCTCAACACACTATTAATCATTCTCACAGAAAATAACATCATCACCATCTCCAAAATCGAACCGCGTTTCTACAAAAAAATCATGAATGGTGAAATGAAAATGGTCACCACCCAAAAACTTAAATCTCTCATCTCAATATTATCTCTCGTGAATCGAGAATTTGAAAAAGTCACACGACGCATTGTGAAAAGCGTGCAAGGAGAAAGAAATCTTGTAGATGCCCTGGATGAAAAACATGTATCAGATTTACTTCAATATGAAGATGTCTTAAATACATTCGTTACTTCGTATCACTACATGAACCTCGTCTATGAACGAATGATGCGACGACTCAACTTCTTTGAAGACGACGAAGATTTAATCGAAGATTTAATCATTGAAGGAAAACAAGGCGCAGATATGTGTCGCTCATCTTTGAAAACAATTTCAAATATCAGAAATTACACACTCGTCCTCTCATCAAATCGACTCAACAAAATTTTGAAAGTTCTCACGATCGCAACCATCTTCATTTCTATTCCCGCTGCAATCTCTGGACTCTACGGAATGAACGTCGCACTCCCATTCCAAGACAATCCACTATCATTCGCATACATCATCGCATTCCTCCTTTTAATTTGGCTCTCTGTCTACCTTTATTTCAAACGCTCTAAAATTTTATAATAAAAACCCCCGACAAACGCCGGAGGCCAGATCTATTTTTTGAAGCGTTTAAAAATCCGATAACGCCAACTGTCCCATCGATAACTCACACGAAGCCACCAACAATACAGTCGCGACAGCACTGGCATGTACGTCGAAATCATAAACCACATCAACGCGCGCGCAGCTTCCGGCGGCAACATGATCTCTACATTTGTAGTATCAGCATCGCCTTCCTTCCACTTGTACGCATCAACGTAGAAATAATCTCCACGCTCACGCTTCGTGCCATCTAAATCTGTGATCTGCACATAACCCTTCCGAAAAAGAACATGTGTATTTTCACAGTTCGGATTTCCACACTCACAGTAAAGATCAATAAACATAAGTTACTCCATAATGCGTTGGTTCAGCAGCCGCGGCAATACGAAGAAACTCAAAAAGACAGTACCACATAACCATAACACTGTCAATACAAAAACGGCCTTCAAAAGCCGTTTTTTAATTCAATTATTTAACCACCAATGTTCCACTCATATGAGAATGTCCACTCCCACAAAACACATTACAAATAAATGAATGATTCCCGGCTTTATCCGCAACAAATTCAACTGTCACAGATTTTCCAGGAACCAAATTTTCATTCACCCCAAACGCCGCCAAACTCACACCATGCGTTACATCAGTACTGGTAAATGTCATACGAACAGTATCACCTTTATTCACCGTAACAGTCGACGGAACAAAATCCCATTGCTTCGCTGTAATATTAAATGATTTCACAACCGGAGCTGAAATTTCAGCAGGTTCGACCGGAGGCTCAACAAGAGGCAGAGGCTGCGCAATCTCTTCATCCGCAGATTCATCTTCAGGCTCATCCTCAACAACCGGCTTAGTAACCTTAGAACTCTGAATACCAGAACCATCATCAGTTTCTAATGTCGACGCTTTCCCTGGAGCAATCTCTGGCGCAACCTTCTCCTCTTCAGTCTTCTCCTCAACCACTTCCTCAATCGGCTCATCAACAGACGGCGCATAACCATCAACCTTTGGATTTGGATCCTCTGCACCACATCCAGCTCCCAACAAAACAACACTCGCTATAAATAATATTTTTTTCATATAGATGAAGCTGCAATACACTTGACAAATATTTTGTTGTCTGAATGTTACAACATGTTAAAATATTAATACCGTGGGGCTGGGTTGGTCCGAGACCTGCTTCAGCAAGCAGAGTCTTCGGGGTTCAATTCCCCGCAGCTCCATGGACATAGATCTCACTTGACAAGTCGTGTAAATATAGTTACAGTTTACGTGCTTGCTGAAGCAGATCTTGGATCTTCCTAAGATTCGAGCAAAACTCCGTTTACGCGGGGTTTTTGTTTTGTGATAACTAGCCCTTTTCACTTTCCTGTTTTGGTCTCATAAAAACATACACTGCCTCTTGTTTCTGATCGAGAACTTGATCAATCAAAACCACGTCAATCTCAACTCGATCTTTCCATTGATCAACGTATTTACGCACCACCTCTTCTTTCGTACAAACAGGTACTGCTAAAAAGCGCCCATCAACAAATTTAAATGTTGTCAATGATTCGGTAGCAACAAACGTATACCCTTCATCCTCCAACTCCTTTTTTCGCTGCTCGAATGAAGTATCAATGTTTGGATCAAATTTCTCTGTCATATATTTCTGCAAAATGTCTTTCGATGAATGTCTAACATCCCAAATTTCGCAATTGCATCTCTATGCATCAGCGTACCATATCCTTTATGACGTTCAAATCCATACTGTGGAAATTTTATTGCTAACTCACACATATACGCATCGCGCGCAACTTTCGCAACAATAGACGCAGCCGCAATAGATTTTATTTTTGTATCACCCTTGATAATACGCGTACACGAAACAGAAAGCTGAGGAATAATAAATCCATCACACAACACATGATCAACATCATCCAATTTTGATAAAGCTCGCCGCATCGCCAAAAAAGAAGCCTGCCGAATATTAATCTCATCAATCTCTTGAGGAGTCGCACGGCCCATCGCCCACCCCACAGCTTTCTCACGAATAATCACATCCCAATATTCCCGCGCACTCGCAGATAACCGCTTACTATCCTGCACCCCCTTCAAGCGAGTCCCTGGCTTCAAAACCACCGCCGCAGCAAATACATCCCCAGCCAAAGCCCCCGCCCCAACCTCATCAACCCCCGCAACACAAACAAACCCCAGCCGAGATAATTCCCTCTCCTTCGTATACGCCAAAGATTTCATAACATCAGTATAACAAAAAACTGCCGGTAGGCAGTTTCTTTTATTGGCTAATTGCTGCAAACATGTTCAACGACATACAAACAGCGTACCGAACTTTCGATATATTGCCGAATAGCCGGGCACTGTGTTGTACGTAATGTTGCACACGCACGCAGCAATTAACTAACAAAAATATATTTTTAAATATAAATCCTAACGATCGTGCAAACATAATGCGCTAATCTGAAAAAATCGTCAACACAAATGTGTGGATAAAAAAATTCACGATCATGCACAGATCTCCTATGGAAATAAACGGTCATTGAGAGTATACTATAAAGAACAAATTGAGTGTTCACTCAATTACTTTTCTCTTTTATGCCAAGAAGACGCAGAAGATCTCAACCAGAACCTCGCTCAATCTCTCCAGCCCTCAAAAAAGGACTGATCGCATTAGGATTCGTAACACTCGGAATCCTAATTATATTGTCATTTTTAGGACTTGCAGGACAATTCGGAGAAACAGCGGATCTCATTCTCGCAAAAGGAATCGGATTACTTCGATACGTTTTCCCATTTATCTTATTTCTCATTGCATACAAATCTGATCCAATCCATTTTGCTCACGACGATGAAGAGGAAGAGGATGATGACGAAGGTTTGGATGCCACACATCTCATTGGCGCACTCCTATTATCTCTCGGTATCGCCGCACTTCTTCATTTAATTCTCGTCGGCGATCAATCAATCACAGCAGCACGCGATGGATTCGGCGGAGGATTACTCGGACACTATCTCACCGTATTCACCGTCCAATACATCGGAATGGTTGCAACCGCTGTGATTGGGGCAGCACTACTTTTAGCAGGATTACTATTCATCTTTAAAACATCGCTGTTCGCACTACTCATGCCACACAAAGGAAACGGTCCTCTCGCACAATTCCGCAGACGCAATGAAGAGGAAGAAGATGAGGACGAAGAAGAGGAGGACGACTACGAATATGAAGACGATGAAAAACAACCTTTCATGAGACGAATTTTGGCATTTGGAAAAAACAAGAACGAAGAAGAAGAGGAGGAGGAAGATGACGAACCAGAAGAGGAGGAGGAAGAAGAGGAAGAGGAAGATCCAGCAGAATACGAAGAACAAGATGAAGAAGAAGCTGAAGAGGTTGAAATCAAAGAATACAGATTCCCGCCAGTATCACTCTTAAAACGATCAACATCATCCGCCAAAGCAGGAGATATAAAAAACAACACACACATCATCCAAAAAACATTTGCGAATTTTGGTATTGATGTTGAAATGGGAGATACACGTGTTGGCCCAACTGTCACACAATACACCCTGCGACCATCTGACGGAGTAAAGCTCACAAAAATTACTGGCTTGTGCAATGATCTTTCGCTCGCGCTCGCAGCACATCCAATTCGTATTGAAGCTCCTATTCCAGGAAAATCATTGGTAGGAATCGAGGTGCCCAATCAAAAAACAGCAACTGTTACATTATGCGATTTATTATCTCATGATGATTTTGAAGATGTACAAAACAGATATCACATCGCACTTGGAAAAGATGTCAGCGGAAAACCAATGTTCGCACATCTTCCATCCATGCCTCACCTTCTCATCGCAGGAGCAACTGGTTCTGGAAAAACAGTATGTGTAAATACAATTCTCACGAGTTTAATTTTTCAGCACTCACCACAAGAATTGCGAATGATTCTTGTGGATCCAAAACGAGTTGAGTTACCACTTTATAATGGAATTCCTCATCTTCTTACTCCAGTAATCACCGAAGTTTCAAAAACAGTCAATGCGCTCAAATGGACTATCGGTGAAATGGAACGTCGTTTCGACTTGCTCTCAAAAGCAAAAAAACGAGACATCACTTCCTACAACAAAGCAATGAAACGAAAAGGCGGCCAATCATTGCCGGTCATCATTTTCGTCGTTGATGAGTTAGCAGATTTGATGATCGCTGCCGGAAATGAAGTTGAAGGTGGTATTATTCGTCTCGCTCAAATGGCACGCGCCGTCGGCATCCATTTAATTCTCGCAACACAGCGCCCATCAGTTGATGTCATTACCGGATTATTGAAAGCAAACATTCCAGGTCGCATCGCATTCTCCGTTTCATCATTAGTTGATTCAAGAACCATCCTCGATTCCGCTGGCGCAGAAAAACTCGTCGGACGTGGGGATATGCTGTTCCAAAACGCGCAGATCTCAAAACCACGACGTATTCAAGGTGCATTTATTTCAGAAGAAGAATTGAAGAAAATCATCAACTTTATTAAACATGATGATGTGCCAGTTTATGACGACGCCATCACACAACATTCCAAGCAAACCACCTTATTCGGAAAATCTGTCGATACTGCCGACGACCCTCTCTATCATGAAGCTCGAGAATTAGTCATAGCTGCTGGCAAAGCATCTGCATCATATCTACAACGCAGATTGAAAGTTGGATACGCGCGCGCAGCTCGATTATTAGACATGCTGGAAGAGGCTGGAATCATAGGACCATCACAAGGCTCAAAACCTCGAGAAATCTTGATGACATCAGAGGTTGATGATAGTATAGATGAGGAAGAGGAAGAAAATGAAGATGATGAGGAATGGGAAGAAAACGAAGAAACCGACGAGGAGGAAGACTACGAGGAGCTACAATAACAATGACCAAACTCCAAATAACAATTTACAAACAAAGTTCAAATTCTAAAATTCAAATCCTAAACTCAGCAACCAGACGCTTGAGATTTGAAATTTAAAATTTGTTTGTAAATTGGAATTTGGAAATTGATAATTCCTGCTATGAAAAAAAATAAACTGTGCGTTCGCCTCAAACAAATTCGTGAGCGCTCCGGTATATCAATTAAAAAATGTTCGCAGGCTTCAGGCATCGCCCTGACCCATATTCATGCACTTGAAAATTGTGAATACGACAAACTTCCAGCAGGAAGCGCCAGAAAAACAATCGTCAAAGAATACGCGCGCACATGTGGAATTGATGAAATCGAATTGGAGGATGTTATGTATCAAATTGAACACAAGCACGAAGCACCAAAAATCAGAAAAAAACAAAGATCATTTTCCATCCCAAATGTCATGAGAACATTATTAGCAACCGGAGCTGTGCTTTCCCTCGCGCTATACCTCGGCATGGAAGTTCACGCCATGATCGGCCCACCAGCACTCACCATAACCGATCCTGCAGAAAATTTTGAAACATCACACAGTGCCATCACCATCGCGGGATCAACAGAACCAGAATCAACCGTTACATTAAATGGCTTAAAAACAAATCTGGACAAACAAGGACATTTCGAAGAAACCATTCATCTCAAACGAGGATTGAATGAAATCATAATCGAAGCAACATCAAAACGAGGCGGAAAAGCTAATGCGACACGGTCAGTGCTCTACATGCCGGAAGATACACAAAGTGCACAGCGAAATTTAGAAGCGACACAATTATAAAACATCGTAAAGAGTAATGCGTAAAGAGTAATGAGGGCAACGGTATTGCCGAAGGCGATCTATTAATACGTCGCCTTCGGCGACACTGCTTACTTACGCTTTACGCATTACTCATTACACTTTACTATTTTAACTAGGAGGTTAAAATCATATGTCCGACAAAGAAAAGCAGGCAGTACTCGACAGCGCAATCGATCAAATCCGACAAAGATTCGGAGATGGCTCAATCATGAAATTAGGTGAAGCGAAAAAAATGACAGTCGAGGGAATTTCAACAGGTGCGCTTTCAGTTGATATCGCACTCGGAGGACGTGGATTCCCACGCGGAAGAATTATCGAAATCTACGGCCCAGAAGCATCCGGAAAAACCTCACTTGCCCTACACACCGTCGCACAAGTCCAAAAAGAAGGTGGACTTGCAGCTTTCATCGATGCAGAACACGCGCTCGATCCCGAATATTCAAAAATGATCGGAGTGAATATTGAGGAGATGCTCATCTCACAACCAGACAACGGAGAACAAGCATTAGAAATTTTAGAAACACTCGTACGTTCAAATGCAGTTGATGTGGTGGTTGTTGATTCAGTCGCAGCTCTTGTTCCCAAAGCAGAAATCGACGGAGATATGGGTGCATCACACATGGGATTGCAAGCTCGACTCATGTCACAAGCACTTCGTAAACTCACCGGAATTGTTGCCAAAACAAAAACAACCGTCATTTTCATCAATCAAACAAGAATGAAAATCGGTATTGTATTTGGAAATCCAGAAACAACCACCGGTGGAAACGCACTAAAATTTTACTGCTCTGTTCGCGTCGAAGTTCGACGATCAGCACAAATTAAACAAGCAGATAAGGTTGTAGGAAACAGAGTCAAAATGAAAATCGTAAAAAATAAAGTTGCTCCACCATTTAGAACAACAGAGTTCGATATCATGTATAACGAAGGAATTTCAGTTTCAGGAGACACACTCGATGTAGGAGTCGCGCAAGGAGTCATCTCAAAACGAGGAAACACCTACTCATTCAACGACCTCAAACTCGGCGTCGGCCGCGAAGTCACCAAATCATTCTTACGAGGCGCACCGCAAGTTATGATGGATATCCGAAAAGCAGTTATGGACGAACTCGTCAGAAAAGAAATGGGCGCCGAACCAGAAGTGGTAAAGAAAACAAAAAAGAAACCTGAACCAACCCCAGCCTAAACAAATAAAAAAACGTCCTGCACCCGCTAGGACGTTTTTTGTTCCATCACATGATACGCCTCATGCTCAAAAAACTTCACATGCACAAAAGCCATAAACATCGTATAACTCAAGACTGCAAAAGCAAGCATCGGCTCAACAACCCGAAATACAAACTCGAACTCGATATCGCCCAAAACCGTATCCCCAAACATAAACTGTCGCAAATGAACCGCAAAGCCTTGAGTCATAAACATACAACAAAAGCCCCCAATCAATAACCACATCATGCGACGAGATGCTCCTAAAATCATCAAATTTTCCAACTCCTCACCATGCGGAAAAAATGATTCCTTTTTTTTCATGAACACAACATGATGAGTACAAATCAATATTGTAAGAACACTTGACAATCCCATTAAGAATACTATCGAATGAACTTGAGTAAAATCGAGTCCAAAACCAACATACATTTCAGGATTTTCTTCGGATAATCCAGCTTGAAACGCAGCAAGGAACAAGATAAATAAAGTCCCCATAAAAATCCACAACGCAAACACCGCACATCGACAAAAAAAATAATACCTCAATGCAACATCTTCTGCCACAACACTCTCCTTTGAATGAACAATGCCAACACCATATTCCCATCTAATTATTTTGTCAATCAATTTGTTTGTCTTTCGCAGCTCCTGTCCTTCGTAGCTTTGGCGAAGAAAGGTTAGCGAAAAAGGATCAATAAAAAACCCGCTCGTAAGCGGATTCTAACGAAGTCGTCTGATTACCAATTTCCCAGAAAGAGCACTCGGAAAAACACGATGGCGCTCCCATTCACGACCTGCCTCAAACATGATCACAGATGAAAGCAGAACAAGCCCAAATCCAGAACCGCACGACATCCACCAATCAGCAACACCACGCTCAAATTCCATCACACCAAAGATCATCCCGACAACGCCAAGCCACCAAACGGAAAACCCAATCGAAGCAAACGCAAACCACAAATGCGTCGGCGCAGTACTCTGTACATAACTTTTGAGAAAAGTGCATAGCACCAACAAACACACTACAGCAAGCGGGGCAGACGACAAACAAAACCAGAAAAATTCTCTACTCAACACAACCTCCCATATTTCGAATACACAAAACCTACCAACAAAATATATAATTGTCAATAAAAAACACCCAGCATATGCTCAGATGTTCTTGTGTCGACTCTGAAAAATTTATATCATCACATGATTTCTACGATCGCACACATCCCGCCTTAACTTCGGCAAGAAGCGCCTCATCTTGTTTGAGATGACCAAGCTCAACAGCCTCATCATCAGACAAATGTGACTTGCGAAGCAACAACTTCAATTTCATTTTCTTGTGCCACCAATGAAACGACTCCGCATGTCTCTGCTTCCAAACAGTGAACACATATTCAACATGAGTTTTTACTCGAGCTACTACCGCAGCATCCGGGTCAGAATGAGACCGAAAACGAACAAGGAAATGCCAAAACACAGAAAGGATGTAAATATAGTCCTCTTCGGTTTCTGCAGCATCTAATTCAGTCTGATCAACCGTAGGAACATCTAGATCTAAATCTAGCGTCAAAACGGGCCCTGGAACAACTTCCAATTCATCTTGACGATCACCAAGCTCAACATGAGAATCTGACTTGTCATTACCCGTAGATGGACTCATAACAACCTCCTATATTCTGAAAACAACTAAAACCACAATACCACAAAACTATACCTTTGTCAATAGAAAAAACGGCACAAGCCGTTTTACTCATCCCTCAATCCTAAATAGAATACTTAAACTTCATCGCCTTTCTCACATCCTCCATTGTCTTTTTCGCAATCTCTCGCACTTTCTTATTCCCATCCTTCAAAATCTTCTTCACTTCAGCATCTGTGACCTTCGCACGCTTTTTACGAATTGGATCGAGAAATGCATTAAGAGCATCAGCAACCTCCGCTTTCAAAACACCATATCCCTTACCCTTAAAATCCTTCGCTAAATCCTTTTCAGATCTCCCTGTTGCAATCGCCATCATCGTCAAAAGATTCGAAACTTCTGGCTGGCCTTTTGGATCATATGCAACTTTCCCTTTCGAATCTGTCACAGCTTTTTTCAATTTCTTCTCAACTGTTTTCGCATCATCAGAAAGATTGATCGCATTCCCACGAGATTTACTCATCTTCTGATTTCCATCTAATCCTAATAATCGAGGATTCTCTGACAATACAATCTTCGGAATAGGAAATACCTCACCAAATGTTTTATTAAATCGATTCGCCACATCACGTGTCAATTCGATATGCGGCGCCTGATCTTCTCCAACAGGAACAAAATCTGGTTTCAACAATAAAATATCTGCTGCTTGAGAAACTGGATATACAAACATCCCCGCCGACATCTTTTTCGCAACCCCCATCGCTTTCGCTTCTTCCTTCACGGTCGGATTTCTTTCCAATTGCGGAACCGTCACCAACATCGACAAAACCATCGTCAATTCCGCCAACTCTGGAATCTGCGACTGCACAAAAATCGGCGTCTTCTTGGGATCAATCCCAACAGAAATATAATCCTTCACCAATTCATAAATATTTACCTCAACATCATCCGTTTCAAACCGATCAGTAACAACCTGATAATCTGCAATAATTATAAAACCCTCACAGCCATCATTCTGCAAGTCAACACGATTTTTCAGCGATCCCACATAATGCCCCAAATGCAGAGGCCCTGTAGGTCGATCACCAGTTAAGTATCTTTTTTCCTTCAATTGAATCATACGAAAGTCATTGTAAAGATTAAGCCTTCTTTTGTCGAGCAAACCGCGCTTTCACAAACTCAACCAACATCAAATTCAAAAATCCTTCAGCAATAATAATCGCCCACGCAATTCCATCCAATGCCGTGACTCGAAGCAACGTCTGAAAATACGGCACATACAACGCAACAAAATACAACGAATACGAAAACAGCAAACTATAAATCAAAAACATATTATTAAACGGATTGATACGCCACACCGGCTTGGTCAAACTCTTCAAAGCAAATGCCGTAAAAAATGTATCAATACCCAAAATCACAAACGCAACAGACCGTGCATACACCACATCCTGCGACCACCACAACACAAACCAAAACACCCCAAACGTCATCAAACTCGAAACCAATCCTGCACCAAAAATAATCGCACGCGAAACAGGCGGCAATAGTGGCGCATCAATAGACCGCGCCCCACGCCGCATCTGTTCAGGTTCGGCCGGCTCAAACACATACGACAATCCCGGCAACGCATCCTCAATAATATTCACCCACAAAATCTGCGCCGGCAAAAAGGGGAGCGGCAACCCAAACAACAACGAACAAATAATCGCCACCGCCGCAGTAAAACTCCCATACAACAAAAACGTCACCACTTTCTGCACATTCGCAAAAATCCGCCTTCCGCCACGAATCGCCCGAACAATCGAATTAAAATTATTATCCAACAACACCATATCTGCAGACTGCTTCGCGATATCGTGCGCAGTTCCCACAGCCACACCAATCTCCGCCTTCTTCAGAGCTGCAGTATCATTAATACCATCGCCAGTCATCGCAATAACTTCTTTCTTTTTCTGTAATGCCTCAACAATCCGCAATTTATCCAACGGCGAAATCCGCGCAAACACACACACTTTTTCAATCTTCTTGCGCAAATCCGCATCCGACATTTTCATCAGCATCGCACCATCAATCACCTCGGAACTTTCATGCGCAATCCCCGCGCGCTGCGCAATCGCCAAAGCCGTCTTGGGATTATCTCCGGTAATCATAATCACATGCACACCAGCTTCTTTCGCTTGAGCAATCGAATCAACAACACTCTCTCGCAACGGATCAGCAATCACACCCAATCCCAAAAATTCCAATTCATGATCCAAAACTTCGACCGCGTCATCATCAAAACAATTACATTTCTTATCTACAAAAAATCGAGCCGCACCAATCACACGCATCCCAGAATCAGAACGTGATGAAATCTCCTTTTTCCATTTTTTCTTTTCCGCTGCGGATAATGTCGAATGTGCCAATAATTGTTCTGGCGCACCAACCACATACGCGACATGCTTCCCGTCATGCTTATACAATGTCGCACGATATTTATACTGCGAATCAAATGGAATCATGTCTAATCGTTTTTTCACTCGGTCAGTCTCATGCTTCGCCATCCCATGTTGTGCTGCATAAGAAAACAATGCTTGTTCTGTCGGCGTACCAAACAAATTCCATTTTTCTGGTTTTGCAGATGCATTCTCAATACGAATTCCCGATCCAAAATACAAACCACGCAATAAACTCTCATCAGACTTCGCTGATAAAATTTCCGTCATCACCATCGCACCTTGTGTAAGGGTTCCGGTTTTATCTGTACAAATAACTGTCACTGCACCAAGAGTCTCAACAGCTAACAAATTTCGAATCAAAACCTGATCCTTCAACATTTGCCGCGCTCCCAACGCCAACATTGATGTAACACTAATCACTAAACCTTCAGGAATAGACGCAACAGCAACCGCAATCGCTGTTTCCAACGACAACACCAATCCAACACCCTTCACCATCGAAACAGCAAACAAAACAGAAATCATGATCAAAATCACCCCAGTCAACCATCTCACAAACTGCTTCAAATTCTTCTGCAACGGCGTAACAGGATCCTCAATCTCTCCAAGCTTCGTCGCAATCTTCGCAAATTCTGTATCCATTCCTGTTGCAACCACAACTCCCAAAGCCTCGCCAGATGCAATCACTGTACCTTGAAAACACATGTTCGTCCGATCCGGTAACCCTGCGCCAACATCAACAACTTTCACATATTTTTTTGATGGAACCGATTCCCCAGTCAATTCCGCTTCAACAACTTCAAAATTATTCACTTCAAATAATCGTGCATCCGCAGGAACTCTATCACCAGCTTGCAATACCACAACATCACCAACCACAACCTCTCCCAAAGGAACTTGCGTTTCACTACCTCCACGCATCACACGAGCTGTCGGCGCCAACAAAGATTTCAATAATCGAAACGCTTGCTCCGCACGATACTCCTGCACAAATCCAAAAATGACGGTAATCAAAACCGTCAATCCAATAATAATTGCGTCAGATTCCTCCCCCAACAGATACGCAACCACACCAGCCGCAACCAACAACAACGTCAACGAACCCTTAAACTGCGAGAAAAAAATAGACCATCCCGAAGGACGTTTCGGTTCAGGCAAAGCATTTGCACCATCATGAGCAAATCTTTTTTTCGCCTGCGATTTTGTTAACCCCTTTTTATCAGACCCCACTGCATCAAAAACTTTCCTCATCGACGCATGATGCCATTCCAACTCTTTCATAGACATTCATTTTAGCAATTTTACACGATAAAAAAAAGCGCCGAAACGCTTTCTCCCAAAACTCAAAACTGCTAACTCAAAACTATTTCGCCCTCTCAACGTAATCACCAGATTCTGTAGAAACAACAATCATTTCCCCTTCCTTAATAAACAAAGGCGCTTTCACAATCGTACCATTTTCTAACGTCACATCCTTCGTCACATTCCCCCCAGAAGAATCCCCCTTCACTGCATCCGGAGCCTTCACAACCTTCATTCGAATTTTCTTTGGCAATGAAACAGATAACGCTCGTTCTCCATCCATCACCACCACAACCTCCTGACCTTCATGTAAAAATTTCACTGCATTCCCCACAGCTGCCGCCGGAACACTCACTTGTTCATATGTTGTATTATCCATAAACGCCAAGCCAGAACCATCATTATACAAATATTGCATATTCTTTCGTTGCACACTCTTCACCTCAAAATCATCATTATCCTTAAAATTCACCTCCAAAACTTTCCCAGTTTCCAAATGTTTCATGCGCGTTCGACAAAACGCCGATCCTTTCCCAGGACTAATACTCTGAAATTCCACAACTTCATACAACCCTCCGCGATAATCCAACACACGTCCATTACTAATATCTGCAATTTTTGCCATAGAAACTAGGGATTAGCGTATAGCATTTAGCGCTTAGAAATGAAACTAATCGCTAAACGCTAAAAGCTAAACGCTCTCTCCAAATAATGAACCAGCAGGAAAAGCCAAAACATCCTCAATTTTTTTTGTTCCCAATAACCACATTACCAATCGATCAACTCCAAGCGCAATCCCAGCAGAAGGTTTCATCGATGACAATGCATCAAGAAAATCATTATCAATATCAAACACATCTCTCCCTAATACTCCTCGCAATTCCTGCTCTTCCTCCAATCGCTTTTTCTGCTCATCCCCATCAATCAACTCAGAAAAACCATTTGCAATTTCAATCCCATCAATATATAACTCAACACGTTCTGCATAATGCTCATCCTTCAACTTCGCCAATGCCGCCATCTGCGCAGGATAATCATACACCAACGTCGGTGCAATCAACTTCGGCTCAATATCTTTCAAAAAAACTCTGTAAAATAAATCCTCATATCGATCATCCGGCTGTGCATTGTTCACAAATCTTACCAAAGATTTACGATCGAGCAAATCATGCAAATCAATACCACAATATTTCTTCCATAACTCTCTCATCGAAACTCTCTCACACGCAACCCTCTCACCCTTCAATTTCGACAACAATGCATCAACATCATCCATCAAATCAGTGTAATCCGCATCAGCTCGATACCACTCCAACATCGTAAATTCCGGATTATGCAAACCCCCAAAAGATTCATGATTGCGAAAACACGGCCCCATATCATAAATCTTCTCAAAACCAGACGCCAATAATTTCTTACACGAATATTCAGGAGATGTAATCAAACGAGCTTGATACGAATTATTTTGCGCATCAGTAACACTCGTCACAAACGGATCTAAATATGGCTCCTGCCCAGCCAACCTCACCATCCGCGGTGTCATCACTTCAACAAATCCATCAGAATCAAAAAAAGCCCGAATCATCCGGACATATTGGGCACGTTTCTTCAAATTTTCTTTTAGATCATTATTTTCTAGCCTCTTCCAGGTCATAACATACGGATGAAAATCACAAGTACCAAATAACAATTTGCAAACAAATCCCAAACTTCAATTTCCAAACTTCAAACATCGCGCTTTTTTGAATTTTGAATTTTGTTTGTTATTTGTAATTTGAAAATTGGTCATTCTGTACTACCGTCCTCCAACAAAAGGCAACAAGCCCATAATTCGTGCTTGCTTAATAGCTTTCGTAACTTTTCTCTGATGCAACGCACAATTCCCCGTTCGCTTCTTCGCTACAATAGATTTATAAGGCGTCAAAAACTTCTGCAATGTTGCAGCATCTTTATAGTCGATATCTTTTTGATTGACACAGAAGTGACAAATTTTGGTTTTCTTTAATGCCATAGAATTAGGGATTAGCGTATAGCGTTAAGCGTTTAGAAATGAAACTAATCGCTGATCGCTAACCGCTAAAAGCTAAAAAGGTATATCTTCGATTCTGATTTTATCTCCCTGCGGCGCTGGCTCTCCCTTGCCCTGATACCCTTGTGGTTCAGGGTCATCCAATGAGATGGTTGGAAGCTGCTCTTCAGCTCGCGGCGCTGCTGGTTTAGATTGAAAATTTTGTGATTGATTGTTTTGTGAATAATTTCCTTGATTCTGATTCTGCTGATAATTTCCAGACGACTGCCCAGCGCGATCCAACATAATCAAATTCTCTGCAATAATCTCCGTTCGTGAACGACTCACACCATCCTGACCATCCCATGTGCGCGTCTGCAAACGTCCATCAATATACACCTTCTTACCTTTATTCAAATACTGATTACAAATCTCTGCCAATTTCCCCCACACAACTATATTATGAAATTCAACATCATCACGCTTATTACCTTCTTTATCAGTAAACGACCGATTCGTAGCAACTGCAAAATTCGCTACAGATTGCCCCGAAGGCAATTGACGCATTTCCGGATCTCGAGTCAAATTCCCGATCACCTGCGCTTTGTTCAAGCAATAAGCCATAGAAACTAGGTTTTAGCGTATAGCGTTTAGCGTTTAAAAATGAAACTAATCGCTAAACGCTAAAAGCTAAACGCTTTTAAAGATTTTCTGGAGTAACTTCCTCATTAAGTAACTCATCAATTCGCTTATCAAGTTCTTCCTGCGTCAACTGCTTCTTCTCTTCCTTAACTTCTGCAACCGGAGCTGTGGGTGCATCCGAAGTTGCAGTTCGAATCGCAATATCCGGAGCAACAACTGTTTCACGATCTTTCTCAATAGCCTTTGTAACTTCTGAAGTAGCAACTGGAACAAATGTTGATGCAGTACCTGTGCGCTCCTTCACCTCTTTCTTTGGAGCACGCACTCGCACAACAGATCGCGCAATACCTTTCACAAAACGAATCTTCTCTTTAAATTCCGCAACCTTTTCAGGATCAATATCAAATTCGATCAAAGCAAATGTTCCATGAGCCTGTTTACCAGGAAATGGATACGCCAAACGCTGCTTTCCCATATTTTGGTCAGCTACATTTTCTGCTCCAACATCTAAAAGCGCCTGCTTGATAGTCCCAAGCAAGGTCGTCGCTTCATCTTCTGTTAAACTTTGCGAAACCACGCAAAAGTATTCGTATTGCTTCATAATTTACGCTATCTATTACGCGGCATAATCTATCACACCTCAATAAATAACGCAAGTTATTACTATGCAGCTTGTTCAGTTGACCCTTTTTCGCCAGTTTGAGGTTTTGGAGGCTCTTCCTCGTCAGAACCATCATCAACCTCATAAGATGCCTGATCAATAGAAACTGAAGGCTCACGCAACAAATCAACTTCAGTTTCTTCTTCAGCTGCAGGCTTATTTTGCACTGATTCTGGAACTGGCGGAGGTAATTCTTGCAGCAACTCACTATCCAATTCAATTGCTTTTGCAGATTCTGGAACTGGTGGAGGTAATTCTTGTAACAACTCACTATCCAACTCAACAACTTCAGGTTGAGGCTCTGGACGCTCACGATTAAGATACTTCAACTTCGCTTCTGAAAATCGATTTTTCACACGCTCCATCATAGCCGCTCGATCCCCAATCGCAACTTTTGCATCAGCCAAATCAATACCTTGTTCTTTCGCTATACTTTTTCTTGTCTCCATCCACTCATCAATAACCAAATCTCCAAACACTTGATTATCTTGTGCACTACGCAACGACTTATTATCAGAAAAATCAACTTTCGCACGCCACCCAGGAATCTTAATACTTGTCGGAGGAACTTCCCCAACTGCTACCAATCCACTCGCACGATCAAATAATAAATAATCATCTTTATGGTCTTTCTTTTCAAGAGAAGATTCAGGAGATTTTTCCGACGCAACCTCATCATCCCCAAATACAGCCTCTGCAGTCGCAGCAATCGATGCTAATGCATCTTCTTCTTCAGACACATCAGGAAATGCCTCTTCTGCAGCAGCAGTAATTTCTGCCAACGCCGCCTCATCAGCGGACAACACAGGTGCCTCAACTTCATCATCCTCACCCATATCAATATCCAAAGAATCTGGAGCAGCCTCATCATCACCCATATCAACTTCAAGCGATTCAGGATTATCAATCACAGCCTTCACTCTCTCACGCAATCCATGAGCCCTCGTAATATCAATAAATCGACCATCCCCCAAAGAAGGATTGTCTTTTGCTTTATCTATTGCTTCCTGAACATCAGCAACAGAATAATATTTGCCAGCCTCATTCGTAATACCATCATACTTACGAATGACATCCATAACCGCATTAATTGAATGTGCATTCTTCAAACCCTCAACCGTTTTCTCTGCAATAGCTTCTGGGGTGTAATCACCAACCTCGCCTTCCATATCAACTTCATACGTATCCGCAGGTTCATCATCAATCACATCAACTTTATAACTCTCAACCTCATCCCCCAAAATCTCATGTAAATCTGCTTCCAATTGCTCTGTGGCAGCCGCAGATGCTTCAGTTGCCTCCTGTTGCGCAGCAGCTACAGCCTCCTGATCAACCTCAACCTCATTCCGCGTCGAAATACTATCAACAATATTTTGAAATTCCTGATTTGCTTCTTCAACCCCTGCATTCGCCTGACCACCCAATTCAATCAAATCCTCAAACAACTCATTACGCATCTGTTTTTTCTTTAAAAGCGACTCTTGCTTAGAAACTTTATCCAGCTCATCTTCAGCAGCCTGCCGTTTTACCTCTTGTCGCCAACCACGATTTATCATAACTGCATTCAACATCCGATTTCCCAAACTCTGCTCCTCAGGAGTTTTATATTCAGCTTTTTTTTCCAAAGATTTACGCTTCTCCTCCAGTGCTTTTTGTTGAGCCTCTAAATCCGTCATCATCGGCTCATCTTTCTTTTTTCCAAATCCAAATGCCATACTTAGGATTGATTATTTTGTAAATCCGCCTTGATCGCATCAGCCTTTTTCAACTCCGCATCTTTCACAATACGATTCATCGCTTCATCTCTCTGTTGAACGATTTCTTTTTGACGATCTGCAAATTTCTGCACAGCTTGAGCTGCACGATCAACTTGTTCATCAATAGGATCTTGAGTCATATGGTATGCTATAGTAATAGACAATTATTTTAACAACCAAAGCATCGAAACGCAATTAAGATCGCTTTTTAGTTTTCTCGTTTTTTAGCTTTCTCGAACACATGCTCTCCATCATAAAAACAGCCGCAATAAAAGGAATCGAGGGCGTGATTGTTGATGTTGAAGTTGATACATCACAAGGTTTCCCCGGCTGGCAAGTAGTGGGATTACCAGATGCGAGCGTGAAAGAAGCAAAAGAACGAATTCGCGCAGCATGTAAAAACAGCTCACTAGATTTCCCATCAAGTTATCGAATCACCATAAACCTCGCCCCCGCAGATCTTCCAAAAGAAGGAACTGGTTTTGATGTACCAATTGCAGTTGGACTATTATGCAACGTCTATAAAATAAAACCTGACTTAAAAAATTGTTTATTTGTTGGGGAATGCGCATTAGATGGATCAATCAGACCAATAAATGGAATGCTGCCAATTGCGCTCGCAGCAAAAAAAGCAGGAATTACAGAATTGTTTGTGCCGAGAGATAATGCATTGGAAGCACTGCTTGTACCAGACATAACAATAAAAAGTTGCAAAACACTCACAGATATATTTCGACACATTTCAGATAAAGAAAAAATCGAAACATCTCAAAAACAACACATCGAAAAAACCAAAAATCAAGAAGTGAGAGATTTCGCAGATATCAAAGGACAAGCATTCGCCAAACAAGCTATGATGATCGCAGCGGCTGGCGGGCATAACATTTTACTCTCAGGCCCACCGGGCGCAGGAAAAACATTACTCGCTCGCGCACTTCCATCCATCATGCCGGAAATGACACAAGATGAATGTTTAGATGTCACGCGATTATATTCTGTGTGCGGATTAACAAAACAGGCTGGATCATTAGTGACACAACGCCCATTCCGCACACCTCACCATACCTCTTCTGCAGTCTCGTTAACTGGTGGCGGACGCATTCCAAAACCCGGAGAAATTTCACTCGCACATCACGGATTATTATTTTTAGATGAATTCCCAGAATTCCCCCGAAACGTTTTAGAAATTTTACGACAACCCTTAGAAGATGGACATGTCACGATAGCTCGCGCGCAGGGAACATTCACCTATCCTGCAAATTTCATTTTAGTCGCTGCGCAAAATCCATGCCCGTGCGGCTATGCAGGCGATGAAGAAAAACCATGCATGTGCACTGCCGCACAATTATTACATTATCAAAAGAAAGTTTCAGGGCCATTATTAGATAGAATCGATTTACGGATTGATGTCAGACGAATCCCGTTTGAAACATTACAATCGAATAATCACTCAGAAGAATCATCCGAAAACATCAGAAAAAAAGTTGAAGCAGCTCGAAACCAAGCCTACGCAAGAATCCCAAAAACCAACAACGCCAACATGAACATCAAACAAATCGAAAAATTCTGTACAATAAATGATGAATCACGAGAATTATTGAGACACGCCTACAACCAACTCCACCTCTCCGGTCGCGCATTACACAGAACATTAAAAGTAGCCCGCACCATCGCCGACCTCAATGAATCCGAAAACATAAAAACAGACCACATCGCCCAAGCCCTCCAAATGCGCGTGCAATAAAAAAACCCCACCGTAGTAGGGTAAAGCAGTCACTCGAAATCCCTGGATTTCAGTGACCACCATCGCTGATCTTCCCGCCATCCGGCAGAATGCATCCGCCATCCGGCAGAATACAACCACCATCAGTCAGCTGATCATCGATCGGAATCACCGACAAACCAATAAGTGAACACTTCAAAACAAAGCCTCCCAAAAAGTTCGATAACCAAAGAATACCAAGATTCTCACCAAATGTCAACCAATATGCATACATTATCATCCTGTAGTCGTACGGGATCCATCATCACAACACCACCCCCAACATAGATTCCGTACGACTACGGAATGACTCGCTACGCTCGGCATCTTTGAATTTTAAATTGTGGTTTTAACTTTTTCGTTTTTACTTTTACTTTATGTTTTTCGTATACATAGCAAAATGCTCAGACAAAACACTATATACCGGCGTCGCCATCGATCTACAAAAAAGAATAGAAGAACATAATTCTTCGGATAAAGGATCAAAATACACCCGCGCCCGCCGCCCCGTAAAACTCGTCTACTCAAAAAAATACAAAAACAGATCTCAAGCCCAAAAAGAAGAATACCGCATCAAACAACTCTCTCGAAACGACAAACTTAAACTAATCAAAAATTAAAAAAACCTTGTTATTTCAACAAGGTTATTACCAATCCTTCATGCTGCCTCCGCTGCCGCTTTCATACGCTCCCAGCGCTGAAAATCATTCTCATTAGCTGCGATCAATTGATACTCATTACCGTTACTAAACGTAAGAATTACGCCACGCGGTCGATCTCGCGGCAAATCACGAGCCACCCAGCCTGGATCAGACTCACAAACCGCATCCCACGTCACGCCAGTCATGCCAGTAAAAGCATCATGCTTTCCACGCCGAACGACAACTGGCGAACCACACAACTTAAATTGAGCTCCCGAGTACGACACATCAACAACACCCTTGAGGTTAACCATCTGCCCGACAACACCATCAGTTGGCATGAAAAAAAGATGCAATCGAGATTCTTGTGTCTCAAAATAGAAACGGAACAGAGAACCTACCAAGCACATCATGACATCCTCCTTTAGGATGAGCTGGAGTTAAAAAATTGGTAAATGAACGTTAAAAAGACTATATCGCAAATTAATGATGTTGTCAACCCCACACAACAAAAAACGCCATATAGCGTTTTTTGTTTTAAATCTAATTTTGAATCTATCCAGCGTTAAATCGCCCTCTCATCTCTTCAGCTTTTCCAGGCGAACGGCTATGCAACATTGACTGCTGCAGCTCTTTCAAAGCGGCGTACAATTTGTAATCATCAGTGTCTGCAAACTTTCGAGCTGAACGTCCATCGATAGTACCGTCCTTTGAAAACTTCACTCCTAGTGCCTCAAGATTACCCTCAACTTCAGCAAGCGCCGCACCTGATGCTGACAATACGTCACCATTCGCATCTGTAACCGCATCCATAAATCTACGATCATACAACGCTATTTTATTCTCCTCACCAACGGCCAAAGAATCAATCAAATCAATAACCTCGTCAGTTGAAAGCACCTCATGCAAATCCTCATCTGCAACCTCCATTGATTCAACAGTTTCTTTTTGACCCGGAAGTGGTGGCGGAATTTCACGAGCAGGAATTTCAGTTGGAGGATCAAAAGGCGGAGGAGAAACTTCAGCAGCTCTACGTTGCACAGCCGCAACACGCCGCCCACCAGAAGCACCAGGCATATTCGCAACTGAAACAGAGTTTCCTGTCGCATAATCAAGCAAATCATCCATCTGTACCAACAACTTATATTGCGCATCAATACGCTCGCGACTAATACCTTCCTTTATTGCATTTCGCACAGCACTACCTCGTAATTTTCCTCGCGAATTAAGCAAACCATGAAAATCAAACCACTCATCCAAATAATCCTGATATTCAGAAACGACACTCGCAAGATCAACATTTCCGGCAGCATCTTTATGATCCTGCACACGATGAGCAAAATATGTATCATTCATCAACATTTTTTTCGCATCCTCATCCATCGGAATGCTATTAATCAGATATTGAGATTCTCTACGAATACTCTGATAAGCGCGTTCCGCAGCCTGTGCCCCCGCCTCTTTATCTCGTTTTTTTGCACCTCGCTCAACCGCTGCGTAATCAACATACTCCTCTGTTGCTTTCGGCAATTTCGCAGCCTCCATATCTCTTTCAGTCACAGCTTCTGTAGGAACCGCGGCTAATGTTTCAGACGTCGCAAATTCCATTTCAGCTTCAGCTGTCTCAAATCTTGAATTCGCAGGCTCCACATCTGCTAGTGTTGGAGTTTCATCTACTGGCACATATGGCAGCGTTTCAGCACGAGGCATCTCTTGCACAGTAGGTGTCTCCTCAACAATATCTGCATCACTCAACTCACCCTCCAGAGAAGGCATTTCACGAACCGTTGGCGTTTCCTCCGCAATAACAGCCGGCATTTCAGGAATAGTTGCGGGCGCCGCATCAAAAGCAGCATCATCAAATGCTTCGTCTCGATATGCTTCTGCTCCTTCATTCTTTCCAATATCAAACTGTTCTGCCGAAGCTACACCAATACGATCAACCTCACCACCTGAAGTCAGATCATGAGAATGAGCTCGAAACTCACCCAACAATCGATCGTACTCATCAAGTAAAGACAAACCCTCTTCATCATTCTTCTTTTCAAAATATGCTTCAGCTTTTAATTCATTTTTCATTTCTAAACCTCTCATCGAACCATCAAAACCTCCAATCTTCCCATTAAACTTAATTTTCGAAAACCATCCAATTTTACGCCCATTCAATTGGTTTATTACATCAACAAGCGCTCTCCACTTTTCTTCAGCCATGTCCCCACGATCTCGATACTTATCATCTGGCGTTTTATGAAAACCCATATCTCGCGCCGCAGCATATCTCGCAGCTGCTTCATTACGTTCTCCTGTGAGACGATCTTTCTCTAATCCAGTCTCAATGCCCAACTGATTAATCTCATGCAAACTCATTTCATCCAATTCACCACTCTCACGCAACTCTCGTAACAAATTCCGATCAACCTTCATTAAGCGCTTAATAGCAGCTGCGCGATTATTTGACTCAATATTATCTGACAACGCATCACCCTCACGCTGCGCATCTGCCATCACTTCATCCAGCATCGGCGTTTCACCCTCAATACCAAGACGCTTTTTCTCATGTCGACGCGACAAGGCATCGCCTTCTCGCTTTCCATATTCCATCACTTCATCAAGCGCGGAAGGTTCTGGCATTTCATCTACATGCGCAGAATCCAAACCTAAAAAATCTTTTTTAGACTCATCTTGAGCTGGCAATGAGGGTTCTGATTTAGGCATATGCATGATGCAGCGCAACGCGCTTTAAATGTTTATTTTATAAAATATTTTACCACAAAATATAAAAAAAAGATACAACATTAAAGTCGCACCTTTTTAAAAATATAAATTATTCTCTAAAATTAGCAACTACGAACTCACGTACACCACAAGGCTCTCAGATTTGGATGAAGTGTGCAGTGCTGGAACATCAACGCGTATACCTGAGAGGGTTCATTCGTCGATTCCCCACACGCACTTCGTAATGAAGATGTGTTCCTGTCGATCGCCCTGTCGTACCAACCATCGCAATAACCTCCCCACGAGAAACACGTTGCCCCTTCACAACAAACATTTTCGAAGCATGCGCATACAACGTCTTCAAACCACCTCCATGATCAATAATAATATAATTTCCATATCCACCACGATTCCAACCCGCAGTCACCACAACACCATCTTCAGATGCATACAAAGGTGAATCATAATGACCATCAATATCCAAACCAGAATGTCGACCATGATAATACTGTGTAATCACACGCCCGGAAGTTGGCCATAATAATTCTGTGCCACTATCAGATGCACTTGGAACCGCAACAGGAGCACGCACCGCAAATGAAGATCGACGCGAAACAGGAGCCGCACGACGAATCGGACGACCGTCCGGAATCAACAAAGACTCACCAATCGCAATTTTAGATTCCGCATCCAAACGATTAACCGACAAAACTTTCTCAATCTCAACATCATATTTATTTGCAATCTTATTCAACGTATCACCTTTTTTAACTGTATGCTTCACACCAGTTGTCGGCAAAATTTTCAAAATATCTCCCGGACGAATTCTTGATCGAGACGATAAACCATTTTCCCACAACACTGTCTCAACACTCACACCAAAACGCTCAGCAATCGCACCAATCGTATCTCCAGGTTTCACCACGTAATTTGATGTCGAACGTCGCTCACCTTCTTCAGGCGCACCCGGCAACGTAGACGGAGCAACAATCGCACGACCACCGGCAACAGTACCACCAAAAGGAAGCTCTTCTGCAGATGGCGCAACCAATTCCTCAAACTCCTCATCATCAACATACTGACCAATCACACGCTCACCATGAGTATTTTGCGGAAACATCGCAACCAACAAAACATCTCCACGAGATGGCTCACCAGCAAACACACGAGAATCTCCAATAAACAAAACACCAATCATCGCCACAGCTAAAATCATCGGCAAACGATCAAATCCTAACATCTCGCGAACAGAAACCTTTGTAACTCGAGCTCGTGTAAATCGACGCAAAACTTTCACCACCATCGAATACACCGGCAAAACCAAAATTTTCCCTA
The DNA here is from genome assembly GCA_964536205.1 of uncultured Gammaproteobacteria bacterium. Lineage (GTDB taxonomy): Bacteria > Patescibacteriota > Patescibacteriia > Magasanikbacterales. The sequence continues at coordinate 72,525 of CAZHVT010000001.1, read as the reverse complement.
AAAAAACAAAAGCAGGTCGAAAATGTCGACCTACCCAAAAGACGCTGCGAATGAGTGCGCGTTTCAGCAAAACAAGCCAGCGGAACAGTGTCAGCAGGATGTTTAATCCGAATCGTTTCATGCAAATAATAGTAACTCGTAAAGCGTAATTCGTAAAGCGGGCAACGCATCGTAAAGCGATAATCTATAAATCGTCACCTTCGGCGACTCATTGCCCGAGTTACGCTTTACGAGTTACGCGTTACGACACCTTACGACATCCAATTGACGTTTTCTCAAAAAATGGTCATACTATGATCACTATAATTAAAACCTCTAATAGATATGGGTAATATCACTCCCGAGAATCTTGCCTTATTGGCAGCAGCCGCGGGAATCTTATATGGCATCATCGCCATGAAATGGATTCTCAAGCAATCACAAGGAGATGATCGCATGAAAGCGATCGCACGCGCTATTCAAATCGGCGCACGAGCGTACTTAACTCGACAATATAAAACTATCGCAGCGATCGGGCTCGTAGTTTTCATTCTGTTGTGGCAATTTTTGTCACTTGATTCAGCATTAGGATTCGCCATCGGCGCAGTCCTCTCCGGACTCGCTGGAATTTTCGGCATGCTCACCAGTGTGCAAGCAAATCTCCGAACCGCACAAGCTGCAAAATCATCTATGCAAAAAGCTATGGATGTTGCGGTTAAAGGTGGAGCCGTAACAGGAATGCTTGTGGTTGGATTAGGATTACTCGGTGTGACTGGTGTCTACATGTTATTTGATGGAAGCACTCAAGCACTCATCGGATTAGGATTCGGAGGATCACTCATTTCTGTGTTCGCCCGATTAGGTGGAGGAATTTTCACCAAAGGCGCAGACGTCGGAGGAGACCTCGTCGGAAAAGTTGAAAAAGGAATTCCAGAAGATGACCCACGAAACCCCGCAGCTATCGCAGACCTTGTTGGAGACAACGTAGGAGATTGCGCAGGAATGGCAGCGGACTTATTTGAAACATATGCAGTAACTGCTGTTGCAACCATGTTACTCGGTGGATTGTTGTATCCAAACTCACCAGGATTGGTCATCTATCCATTGATGATCGGAGCAGTTGCAATCATCGGATCAATTTTGGGAACATTCTTCATCAAACTCGGCCCAAAGAAAAATATCATGGGAGCGCTATATAAAGGATTAATCGCCGCTGGTGTACTTTCAGCAGCAGCATTTCAACCCATCACAAAATGGTTATTTGGAGGCGAACAAGTTGCACCAGGATTAACTGCAACAAACCTCACCTACGCAGCACTTATCGGATTGGGTGTTACCGCATTAGTAGTGTGGCTCACAGAATATTACACATCAACTGATTACGCACCGGTAAAAGAAATTGCAAAAGCGTCAGAATCAGGACATGGAACTAACGTCATTTCAGGATTGGCAGTTGGAATGAAATCAACCGCGCTTCCTGTCATCGTCATTGCAGCCGGAATTCTCGCATCATTCAATGTCGCAGGTTTATACGGAGTAGCGATCGCAGCAATGAGCATGCTATCTCTCACCGGAATTATTGTAGCGATCGATGCATACGGACCAATCACAGATAACGCCGGTGGAATCGCAGAAATGGCAGAACTCGACAGCGAAGTTCGCGAAGTCACAGATGCACTCGACGCAGTTGGAAACACCACAAAAGCAGTCACCAAAGGATACGCAATCGCATCTGCAGGATTGGCAGCCCTCGTTTTATTCGCAGCCTACACAGAAGAATTCGTCGCTCACGGAAAAGAATTAGTATTTGAACTTGGTGATCCTATGGTTATCATTGGATTGTTCATCGGTGGAATGATCCCCTATCTTTTCGCAGCATACGCAATGGAAGCAGTTGGAAAAGTCGCTGCAAAAGTAGTTGAGGAAGTTCGCCGACAATTCAAAGCAATCCCAGGCATCATGGAACGCAAAGCAAAACCAGATTATGCAGCTGCAGTTGATATCGTAACAAAAGGCGCAATCGTGCAAATGATCGTTCCTGCGATGTTACCTATTGTTGTTCCAATTCTCGTAGGAACAATACTCGGCCCAGTTGCTTTGGGAGGTGTATTAGTTGGATCAATCGTAACTGGAATCTTCCTCGCATTCTCAATGGCAACAGGAGGAGGCGCATGGGACAACGCAAAAAAATACATTGAAATGGGAAACCACGGCGGTAAAGGATCATTCGCTCACGCAGCAGCAGTAACTGGAGACACCGTCGGAGATCCCTACAAAGACACAGCCGGCCCAGCAATCAACCCCATGATCAAAATCATCAACATCGTCGCACTTCTCATTGTCGGACTCATGCTTTAAAAACTGTCATTCCCGCGAAGGCAGGAATCCATTCAAAAGCGCCCGCAAGGGCGTTTTTTGTTTCTCATAATTCATAATTCAAAGCCTATTGACAACAAACCAAATTGTTGTTATCTTATGACCGCTCTTTAAACCACAAAATAAAAGGATCGCAATGGCTAAAAAGAAATTCTCTCGTACCCAGCAACGTCAACTCGACACTCTTCGCGACACAGTGAACTCCCAACTCGATCGAGTTCGCAGTGGAGAAACCGTCGACGTGCCGCTTCCACAAAAATGGAGCACAAGTGTCGTGGACCGAATCAAACGAAACCTCTCGCATCACCAAATGAACGCAGAGGTTCGCTACAAAAAAAATCATCCACTTCTCATCATCAGCAAAAAGGCTGCGTAATGACTGTCAACGAACCTATCCAGCAAACAACATGCGATCACAACGTTTCCATTTCGATTGCATGCATCCGCACCAGCCCTGACGAAGAACTACCAAAATTCGTCACAAAAGGAACGATCACATTCTGGCTTCACGAAACGCTAGAGTCTGCATCATTCCCCATTGAGTGGCGATACGATCCGCACAACAAATTCGAAATGTCACGCATTGATATCGAACATGACATCGGAACGGATCCGTCAGAATCATTGCAAGCCGGACAGATACTCGCACTTCAGCTAGCAACACTCGTTGCTCACGATAACAAAAAAGGCGGCCTGAAGATATTCTCGAATGCCGACCTCTATCAATGTTCATTTCGAATGTACTTCGCTTGCCTCAGAACATTCATGACTGGTGAACGAAGTGTGTATGACATCTCAAATGAGATCAAAGCATGCTGGAAAAATCCAAATCGAAATGCCGCAGATTATCATTCGCACATGAAAAACATCGTACATGTAGGCGAAGATTACTACATGGACAACGCCCTAGGAATTATTCATCGATTCCTGCTGTGGGCTCGCGGATGGCGCGGCGAAGATGCACGGCGAATCAAGAAAGAACTCAATGCACTCATCGCCTCTCACGAAAAACGAACCAAAAAATAAAAACTCGCACCCCACGGGGTGCTCTTTTATTACAATACTTTGACCTAATAAAGTATCCATGATACAAAACCCACAGATCATTTAAGAGGGAAACATGCGCGTCACACTTTTTGCAGATGCTCCTAATCTTCAACCAGAAAAAAGATGTGAAGGCACAGTAAGCATTCGCATAAGTAATAAAAAACAAACATGTACAATTAAGTTTGTTCTCGCCAACGCATACGATTCAGAAAAAGTACAACTCACCATGTCGAGCGACGATTGCGATTACACGTTCTCACACAAACAAGGCTACGAAGGCCTAGAACATGCTCTCCGAAAAGAAACCAACAAAAACAGAGAAGATCTCTCATGGATGTTATTCGTAATCATACGAGAACTCACAAACAAGCTCTGTAAAGAAAATGACGAAAGAGACCCATACAGAGACTTTGAACGAATACTGACAGGGATTGGATCATTCATACTTACAGGCGTCACACATCGATACACCACACAAGACATCGGATGGTTGATATTTCTCATGAGAATGATGTCACCCGTCATCGACGTAACATTTAAAAGCCAAAACAATGCCTCATAATACTATGGGGTATTTTTTATCCCATTGTGACTGTTGACATAAACCACAAAACAGGCTATACTCTCACCATCAAATTAACTCTATTCTATGCAAATCACCTGTGAATCCAAGCCAAAATCAATGGCATTCATCACACTCACTATTCCTGTCGCAGAACAGGAACCATTTCTGCAAAAAGCCGCAGAAAAAATTTCACAAAATCTAAAGGTCTCTGGATTTCGTCCAGGACACATTCCATTTGATATCGTCAAAAAAGAAGTTGGCGAAATGGCTATTCTTGAAACTGCTGCAGATCAAATGATCCAAAAAGGTTTAGTCGATGCAGTGAAAGAACACAACCTGAAAACTATTGGACAACCTCAAGTTGAAATCAAAAAACTCACCCCAGGAAATGATGTAGAAGTTAATGTAGATTGGGCAAAACTCCCAGAAACAAAACTTCCAGACATCTCAACAATTTCAGTTGAAGAAAAAACAGTTGAAGTAGATGATAAAGAAGTTGAAAAAGCAATTGGGGAAATCCAAAAAATGCGCGCAACAGAAGCAGCAACAACAAAAGCTGCAACAAAAGAAGATCGCGTAGTCATCGACATGGAAATCCTCGTCGAAAATGTTGCGATTGAAGGAGGTACAACAAAAGATCACTCAATCTATCTTTCAGAAGATAGTTATGTTCCAGGATTGACTGAAAAATTAATTGGTGCAAAAAAGGACGCTGATTTAGATTTCAATCTCGAAATCCCAAAAACGCATTACTCAAAATTGTTAGCTGGGAAAAAAGCGCAATTCAAAGTGAAAGTAAAAGAAGTGTTTGAACGAACACTCCCAGAATTGGACGAAGCATTTGCAAAAGGTTTGGGAACAGAATCAATTGACCAACTCAAAACAATGCTCAAAGAAAATTTGTTGCGTGATAAACAAGCAAAAGAAACAGATCGCGCAACAGGAGAAATGATCGACACGATTCTAGAAAAATCAACATTCGGCGAAATCCCAGAAGTATTAATTGAAGCGGAGAAAGATCGCCTCTTTGGAGAATTCAAACAACGATTAAGCGATCAAGGAATGGATATTGAAAAATATCTCGCTGATGTCAAAAAAACAATTGAAGAAGTCGCAGAAGGATTTAAAGATCAAGCAGTTAAACGCGTCAAAGGATCACTCGTGTTCCGCGACCTCGCAGACCTAGAAAACATCGAAGTTTCAGATGAAGAAATCAAACTCGAATTAGAAAATGTCAGAAAATCATATCAAGACAATCCACAAATCGATGAAAAATTGAAAGATCCAAACATCATCGACTTCATCACCGTAAACCTCCGAAACAGAAAAACAACAGAAAAACTCCGCGAGCGACTCATCAAAAAAGCCGAAGCTAAAAAAGAAGAAAAAGAAAAAACCTCATAAAAACAAAAACCCCGGCAACGGGGTTTTTGTATTGACAAGCTCAAAACAATACACTACACTCCACACAACGCTCTTTATTATAATATTATCAAAGGAGAATATCGTGTCATTTCTCACAGCAAACATCGACCGAGCAATCGTGATGACACAGTACGATTTGCGCGGTTTCTCACATCCTTTTGGTATACGAATGAAACCCCTAAGTCCAAAAAGTCTCGATGCAACTACAGGGAACTTCTGCTCATTTGCCGCAGGCTTGGGTAAAAAAGACGCACAACCAACAACAGAAACATACGTAAATTACTTTGAAAGTTCTTTCCAAGAATATCTCACCATGTGCCAGGAACTCGCAAGCGACTGTGATGGTTCGGAAAAAGAAGCAATCCAGCTCATCATTCATGAAATTGTCAGACAAAGCAATCTCATGAAACAACAGGTTGCTAATAGCGAACGAGAATCCACAAACTACCTCAAACCGCTTACGAAAGAAAACAGATGGGGTAAAGCCATTCTCGCGCTCGCCGAAGCATTTGAAGTAAGCGCTGAAGAAGTAGACACAACACCGCATCCGCAAGAAAAATTTTTTAATTAAAACTTCTCCGCCACGAGCGGAGTTTTTTTATGCTTGATTCCACATCATGCATTTGCTAACCTGTGCCCGATGAAAAAAAGACACAAAATTATCTGGGGAATCGCCGGAATCGCACTCGCGGGCGTTTTTTTATTTGTAGCAACAGGAAATATTCAAGCCCTACGAGGATCAACATTTGTTAATAGCTTGCCCGACGGATTGCGAAAAGCAGGAAAAAATACATCGCTCTATATCAAAGACGCACCCTCAATGATCAAAACAGCATTTCAAAACAAAAAACTCCCCACAATAAACCTCATCATGAAACCAACAGATATCGACGCGCTCAATACGATCGATTCTGATGATGCATATCAAACACGCGGAAAAGTATGGCGTGACGCAGAAGTAGAATTTGAAGGACAAACATACAAAGCACGCGCACGCTTGCGCGGAGATACAAGCTCGCACTGGGCATACACAAAAAAATCATGGCGCATTGAACTCAAAAAAAATAAAACAATTCTTGGACACAAAGTATTTAATCTCATCGTTCCCGAAGATCGGTTGTACGTCATGGAATGGCTCAACAACGAACGAGCTAAATCAATGAACCTGCTCGTCCCAGATGCACAATTCGTTGCACTCACGCTCAATCAAAAAAAGATGGGGCCGTACGTATTATTTGAACAAGTGAGTGATGATTTTATTTTCAATCATGATCTTCCTGAAGATACAGTGATTTTCGGTGAAGATGGTGTGAACGAACCGATCTTCTCAAATGCTGGATATTGGAGCATCAAAGCTGGCGATCCAAACACATCGTACAAACAACTTGAGACATTATTAGAAATTCTCAATGAACCATCCGACGAAATCTATTACAGAAAACTCAAACAAATTGTAGACACAGAAAATCTCGCAACATGGCACGCACACTCAATCCTTGCTGGCTCAAATCATCAAGATTGGGCACACAACATGCGCATCTATTATTCGCCAGCAGAAGGCAAACTAAAATTCATGCCGTGGGATGTATTATTTGATGAATTGCATCGCGAAAACATGATCGATCGAAAATACAATCCTATTCTCGATCGTCTCGCAAACATTAAAGAATACCAAATCATGCGCGGAAAAATTTTGTGGGAAACTGTCGCAAGCCAAAAATGGAAACAAGACGATCGCACAAATTTTGAACATGCAATCACACTCATGAGACCAGCACTCTTTTGGGATCGTGCAAAAGAACCAACAAATAATGCCATCGAACAAGAATTTTCAAATTACACACGACTTCGCGAAACAAACATAGACGCAATAAAAAATGAACTGCAAGAATTTAAAGTTTATGCATCAGCAAATTGGAATGTGCGAAACACCATCGCTGAAATAAAAATCACCACACAAAGTGGCGCGCCATATAAAATTATTGAGTGGAGCACAGATGGAAATTTCTCGATATTTAACGAAGCAGAAAAACGAGTACATCAACCAGATATCATGGCTCAAAAAATCATCCGCGAAAACCACCTTCTCTACACAACATTCAAAACCGAACCACAAACATATACATTCACCATGCGATTCAATCGACCACAAACAGAAAGGCATCACATCACTCTCACTCTCCAAAACCTCATATCCCAAAAACTCCATGAACTCCCTATCACCTCCGTCGGCTACTAATAAATAAAAAACTGCCCCAGTAAAAATCTATAAATCGGCGATAGCCGTTCTATAAATCCGCGATAGCGGCCGCGCATAGAGAAGTTCAGGATCAGCGAGACGAAGATTTTTCAGCTACAAAAAATCACTGTTTGAGCGTTTTAGCGAGTTTGATTTTTTGTCTGAAAAATCAAGTCGAGCCCTGAACTGAACGTGGCGCGAAAGTTTTTGGTACTTTTTTGAAAAAGTACTACCGATAATAATTTAAATAAAAAAAAGCTTTCATACAGACTCAGTAATAGAACTACGGATGCCAAAAATAGTATGGCGAAGCCATATCTACATCAACCCCACCCATCGAAACGGCCGCCAAAACCACGAAAGTGGAAACACAGACGCAAGTCGTTCAAACATCTGCGAATACTTCGGACGCTGATTCGGCACAATCTCCTCAAACTCCGAAGTGATCTCATCCTCAATCGCTTGAGCTAAGCGCTCCCATCGCGCGCGCTCATCATCATCCGCCGCAGTATAATACACCTCATTCAATTCCAACTCTAACTCAACAAACTGGTGATCGATCCACCATTTTTTTGAATACACAGAATCAAGCGTCAAAGTTACCCGGGGATCACCATCAACAAAAAGCAACACACGATCACGAACCTGCGCTAATTCCAAAGCCGGACGCAATTTTTTTGCATTGTATCCCAATTCACTCATCAAATCACCAAAACCATCCTCATCAACAACTAAATCAAATAATTTTGGAGAGCGATCATCAAACGAACCATTATCAACCTCAAATTTAAATTCCTGCGCAGTGGTATCCTCACCAGCAACCTTCACCTGCACCACACGCGACGAAAACTCACCATCGGCATAGCGCCGACGATACCGAATCCCATTATCATCATCAACCACATCAAATCGCGATGTATCATAATACGAATCAAAAAATTGTTCAGTCACAAAATCCCCATCCAAACGAAAATCCTCAAACACAAATCGCTCATCTACAAACACAGAAAGCATGTACGCCAAAACCTCGTCATGAATTTCCGCTGGAACCGAAAGCTTAATCTCATTTTCCAATCGCTCCTGCCCAAACAAAAAAGAAGGGGTAGCCCCCATCAAAACAATACTTAATATGACGAATATTCTTTTCACTGACATGTAAGTGCTGTTACCAGCGAGGTTAATTCCGCTTGCGCATATCCCCCAGACTTTGCGGACTCATCTAATTGCATGAGTTGATTATATTGTCCCAAAACATGATTGACGTCAACATCACGAACCAAACGCGCGGATTTGTCAGCAACGAAAGCATGAATCTTTAATTCCTTCGCAATTTCTTTTCCTCGTAATTTCGGCTGCTCATCCAACAACGCACGAACTTTCAACATAACCCGCCACTGCCACAACAACAACCCAATCACCTCAATCGGTGTTTTTCCTGCCTGCCACTGCTGATCCAGCAACGACAACGCACGCCCATGATCTCTCGCATTAATCGCATCCACAAAATGAAATGTATTATCATCAATAACTTCTGGTAAAAATATTTCACAATCAGATTTCGTCACAATCGCACGAGATTCAGATTTCACAAACGCCACCAATTGATCAACCAACCGCGACAACGCCCACATATCCTCTGCATATGATTTGGCCAACACATTCGACGCATCAGATTCAATCGTCACGCCATGCCCATCCAAACGCTCCGCAATCCATCCCATAATTTCCGGCGCCTTCATCGGAATAAATTCCTGCGCATACTGCAATTTCATCACATCCTTAAACAAACTATTTCGAAATTTATCTCCTTCTGCATGCAAAAGCAAAACCAAATCCTCTCGTGCATCTAAACTCGACAATCTTTCTTTCAACTCATCCTCAAATTCAGACTTCACCGAAAATAAATGTTTCACCACAACCATCTTCTTCTCAGCCATAAAAGGCGCCGACGAAATCGCCTCCCACACCTCCGAAGATTTCGCATCCTTCACATCAAACACAAAAACATTGTATCCCTGCGGATCTCTTTTTTCACGAAAACTCTCAATCGTCCGCACAACATGCTCATGCGACCGAAAACCATCAGCTCCCCAGTAAAAAAGTACCATAAAATTAAACCAGAATTAATTTCAGTTCCTCAAAAATACTATCGCTCATTTCAGGAGAAATAACACTCAGCAATTTTTCCGCAATATCACAAGAACGTGCCATTTCAGAATTGTTCTGCTGCTCACTATAAAATTCATAACTGTCCAAAGTATCCGCAGCCTTCACAATCAAAGCATCAACACCAACCCCCAAACACCGCTGGACATAATCGCTGCGACGATCTTTCGGATCATGTATAGAACGATCCTTTGTATTCGCATTCACAATTTCAAACACATGATCCCCAAATTTTTCCTTTATGAGGGTCTCATCACACTCCGTCCATTCTAAAATATCATGAAGAAAACCAGCGACAATAACGTCTAGCGAATAATTACGCTCATATAAATAAAACCCAACTCGCAAATCATGCATCACAAGTCGTTTCGGCCGATCCCATTCTTTAGGGGCATACTCACATAAAAAGCGAATCGCTTTTTCAATCACTTCATCATGATCAAATTTTGACATAATAACGAATTACAAATCTTTCATATCACGCCAATTATCGCCAACATGTACATCAACGATAATCGGAACTTTCAACTTCACCACACCTTCCATCACTTTCTTTATTTTTTTTGCCCACTCCTGTTCTTTTCCCTTTTTCACTTCAAATACTAACTCATCATGAACTTGCAGCAACATCTGAATCTCTTTTTCCTCTCCATCTAAAATCTCATGCATTTCCACCATCGCCTTTTTAATAATATCAGCTTGCGCGCCCTGCGTTGGCATATTAACCGCCATGCGCTCTCCTGCCTTTCGAACCATTCCAACATCACTTGATAATTCTGGCAATTCACGACGACGACCAAACATCGTCTCAACATATCCATCTTTCGCCGCTTTCTTTATCGTCGCATCAACATATTTTTTCACACCAAAAAACGAATCAAAATAATTTTCAATAAATTCCGCAGCCTCAACTCGAGAAATCCCCGTTCGAGACGCTAACCCAAATGCACCCATCCCATACAAAACTCCAAAGTTAACTTCCTTCGCAGTTCTCCGAATATCTTTCGTCACTTTCTCAATTGGAATTCCATGAATCTTCGCCGCGGTCGCTGTGTGCACATCCTCACCCTCCTTAAAAATTCGAGTCAATTCTTTATCTTTTGAAATATGTGCCACAAGACGTAACTCAATCTGTGAATAATCAGCCGCCAATAAAACAAAACCATCTTTCGGAATAAATGCCGCGCGCACCTCTCGTCCACGCGCAGTCCGCATCGGAATATTCTGCAAATTCGGACTCAATGATGCCAATCGTCCCGTCGATGTAACCGATTGCGCAAACGTCGTATGCACTCGACCATCTCTGGCAACCAACTTCGGCAATGCATCAATATACGTCGACTGCAATTTCGATAACTCACGATACACAAAAATATCCTCAATAATCGGATGCATTCCACGCAACTTTTCTAATTCAGAAGCAGCCGTCGAATACCCTGTTTTCCCTTTCTTAATCCCTTGCGTCGGCAATTGCAACGTCTCAAACAACACATCCTTCAATTGCGAGGGTGATGAAATATTAAACTCAACGCCACAGGCCTTATACATTTTCTTTTTTAAATTCTCGATATCCTTCACCACCACATCATGCAATTTCGATAATTCGAGAACATCCAGCTGCACGCCAGCACGCTCCATCGCATACAAAACCGGCAACAAAGGTATCTCAATCTCATCCAAAACTTTCTCAACAGAATTTCCTTTAATCTCTTTTCGCAAAGCTGTATATGCATGTGACAACCCATCTACAATAGAACCAACATAACCAACAACATCAGCAGGCACCTTAGAAGGAAGCGTCACATCCGCATACTGAAACAACACATTCGCTAATGTAGTTTGACGCCCCGCATGCAACACATATTCCAACAACATCACATCATCAATCACAAAATCAGAAACATCATCAACATCCAACACATGAAACAATCGCTTCACATCAAATCCAACCAACGCAATTTTCTTATTCAAAATAATATCTAGCAACACATTTCGCCGTGCATCATTCAATAAAAATACAAACGTTTCATCACCAACTACACATCCCATCGTCACACCAGATTCAAACATCGAAGTCTGTTCAGCCTTATGCGCAAACACAACCACATACTTCTGCTTCTCACACAGTAAAATAAAATCTTTCCAATCCTTCTGATCCACCGTCACCTCCAGCGGGATAATAGTAGAAGATGCTTTAGATGCGCGCACTGGTGCAACCTTCGAACCTGGAACACGAGACAACAACGAACCAAATTCCAAACCACGAAAAACTTTCTCAACATCCTCAAACTCAAAATCATGCAAATAAGAATCTTTCAAATCAAAATCTGTTTTCAAATCCGTGACGATTGTTACCAACTCCTTCGCCAACTTCGCATCCTCCTCACCATCACGAACCTTTTTCGCAACACCCGCAGAAAATCCCTCCAACCCCTCATCACTCAAAGCCTTATATACTCCCTCAACCGAACCAAACGACTGAATCAATTGCGTCGCCCCCTTATCACCAATCCCCGCAACACCCTTAATATTATCCGAAGGATCACCCTTAAACGCTTTATAATCAATCAACTCATCCGGCGTCAATCCATATCGCTCATGCACCGCAACCTCATCATAAATCTTCACCTGCGAAATCCCTTTCTTCAACATATACAAATTAATCTGCTCATCCACCAACTGCAACTCATCCAAATCCCCCGTCACAATCAACACCTTCCAATCTTTATTTTTTTTCGTAATCTGCTTTGAAATCGATCCAATAATATCATCCGCCTCATACCCTTCTTTCTCAAACCACGGAATAGCAAAGGCATCCAATACATCCTTAATCGGATCCAACTGATCATATAACTCCTGCGATTTCTTCTCACGCGTCGCTTTATATTCTGGATAAATCTCGTCCCGAAACGTTCCACCAGCCAAATCAAACGTACACACCAAACCATCCGGCTTGATGTCATTCATAATTTTTAAAAGCAGTGATGAAAATCCATACACCGCATTCACCAGCGTCCCATCCTTCGTACTCATCGGAGGCAACGCATGATACGCACGATGCAAAATCGCATTTCCATCAATTAAAACCAATGTCTTTTTATCACTCATAATTACCATTCCGTAGTCGTACGGAATCCATGTATGTAGAAACAAATCTTACCACCTCAACCCAAATAAAAAAAGGCCATAAGGCCTTTTGACTCATTTACCAAATCTCCGAAACATTTCACGTGCACCCGAGAAAACGGGCTGCAAACAAGAGACATCATACGTGGAAAAAAATCCTGCACCAGCACCTTCCAAAACTCGAAAATCTTTCCACTCAATAGGAAATTGGTACTGAGCGCAATACATGAGCCCGCCATTTTCCTTCTCAAAATAACCCACAATTGAGAAGGATGCAATATGGACAGATCCAATTGCAAGCTCCTCAGGCAATTCACGGGACGCACACTTCTCCGGAGTTTCACCCAACTTCATATGTCCACCAAATACATCCCATGTCAGCTTGGCGGTATTCTGCGGCGCATTATCCCGAAACTGCAATAAATACAACCCCGCAGCATTTCGGATAAAAAGCCCCACACTATCTTTTGTATCACCCACAATTCACCTCCAGAAAAAGAACGACCAAACTATAGCATCAACATTAAACATTGTCAACCAAAAAAAGCCCATAAGGACTTTTATCGGATGGAGGCCAGAGCGGGGATCGAACCCACGAATAGAGGCTTTGCAGGCCCCTGCCTTACCACTTGGCTACCTGGCCATAATGTAAATTTTCCACGAACACGGACGACATTCGAGACTGTGTAAGATGTGCTTGTCTGGAGGGAGTCACGCAATGAGTCGTACATTTCCGTACGTCGAATAAGTGACGAGTGAAGACAAGTGCAGCTTGCTAGTATCGGATGTTGAGCAATAACGAATGGAGGGTGAAGTAGGCCCCTGCCTTACCACTTGGCTACCTGGCCACAGCGAAATAATCATATAGAAATCATAGACATTAATCAAGCAAATAAAAAAGACGGCACCGTGAACCCTTGTGGTTCATGGCCCGCCAAAAATATGCGAAACAACAATCAGGACTATTCCCAGCAAAAGTGCAAACAGACTTGCAGCAAATTGAGGAAGAATTCCTTGCAATGTATACATGTCCTGATGTGCAGATTCTACATCGTCATGAGATTGCTGTGACTGCAAATATCTCGCTCGAGCTACAAAAAATAACACACCGAGAATTCCACACAATCCTATCAACCCACCCATAACTCCTGCGCCGTACACCAACCTCATACTAACCAGTCTCGCCAAGAAGCCTAATACCCGTTGATACATTATCAACAGTAATACCAGCTCTCTGCTCCTCCAATTGATGAATCTCTCGATTAACAATTTGAACCTTAATCACCAAAACCAACAAAGGAATAATGGAGGAAACTAAGAGCACAAAAAGCAAAGGAAGATAAAGACGAGGCGGCAAATAAGATTGAGCAAGAACAAGCAAAAGCAGCAGCCAAGAAGAAAGCGACCATGACGCCCACATGTAAGAAAAATACTCACCACGACGGCGATGCGCTTCAGAAATCGCAATACCGATCTCAAGACGTTTAAGCTGCCTGCCTAACAGTGTCACATCTATAGTGTGCACATCAGGCGGAATTTCCACTGTCCGAGTTTTCACAGTCTGCTCCTTAAAATGATCTGGGCACAATGTACTCCCCAAACAACCTCAAGTCAATTACAGACGATGAGCAGCTCCACGCGCTTTCAATTCAGCAAAAATCATCGAAATTCTATTACTAAACTTCTCCTTCATGTGAATCGCATGCAACCCCACAAAAGAACTCACAATGGACACGCCAATAAAAATATACGCAATCCACGAAACCACACGAAAAAGTGAAACAGCACCAATCACACTCATCAACAAAACAATCAACACAATTTTAAGACGCGTATGCATGCGCGTCACACGACCACCCAATCCACTATGTAAAGCAATCAATGCGGAATCGGTATGATGCCGAAATTCATCAGATCGCTTATTCATTTCATTCACGCCTGTATGACGTTTCTTCCACGGACCCGAATGACCCATGCTACCCTCCTCACAATCAACAATAATTAAGTTATCAATGACCACCCTGACCACTTTTCACTGTAAGCACAAATTCCACTGTTGTCAACCAAATAACACAAAAAACGGCCGAAGCCGTTTTTTGAAATAATCAATAAAAGTTATCTCCGCGCGATATTACTCGCAGGAGGCAAAACCTCAATCTCAACATATTTATACCCATGAGCCATCGCAGCCTCACGAGTAGGCATCCAAAAATCCATCTTCTTGTAATAACGCGCATTCATACGATCAGCAACAACAAACTCTTTATCACCATACAACTCGGGAACTTTCACACGAGTCCCAAACGGCAAAAAGTTCGCAGCTACAATCCCATCACGCACAACCGTTTGATTGGCCGTGATAAATGGAGAATCATCCGTTTGATCTGGTGAAGATGAATACGCAGTCGTACCAACCCATGTCGTATATCCACGTTCCTCCGAAATAGGCATAGGATCAGGCACACGCTGCCCAATACTGAAACCGCGCGACACATCTTGCACTGCAGAAGAAGTAGAATTTGCAGCAACAGGAAGAGTGGAAACCGCTGTGGTCACCATTAAAACTTTCGCTGCAGATTGAAGTAAGAAATCAGTAATCATAGTATAAATTGTCATTCCCACAAAGGCGGGAACCCATCAATTTCCTAATAAAAAAGCCTCTAAGAAACCTCTCAGAGACGCCAGTAGTATAGCACAAAACAGCCTAAAAGTCAATGGTCTGATGTGGATTAATTTTTCATCTGATGTAACTCATTTACAACACAATTCTATTGCTCTAAACTCAATAAAAAGGTATAAATAAGCATCAAACGTAACAATATAATTCTACAATCGTTTCAGTACAACAACCCCAAAAGCATGGAAAAAAAATATCACAAACCATACAAAAAACGTCGCGCCAAAAAGCGCTTCTTTTGGAAATTAATTAAATGGGGATTTGGAGCTGGATTACTCATGTTCATTTTGTTGACGATTTGGATTGCATCAATCGCAAAAGATTTACCAGACCCAGAAAAACTTTCGGAAAGATCTCTTGGACAAACAACAAAAATTTATGATCGCACAGGAGAGATCTTATTATTCGAAATTTTCAATGAAAGAAAACGAACACTTGTCTCGCTCGACGACATTCCAGACTACGCAGTAAACGCCACACTCGCCGTCGAAGATAAAAACTTCTACAACCACAAAGGTGTTGCATACAAAAGTATTATGCGCGCAGCCGTTTCAAATCTACTCGGAAAAAAATCCGGACAAGGCGGTGCCTCAACACTCACACAACAACTCATCAAAAACGCAATTGTTGGAGATGATCATTCGTACATCCGAAAAATCAAAGAAGCGATTCTCGCGACTCAACTTGAAAAAAAATACACCAAAAAAGAAATCCTACAATTATACTTCAACGAAATTCCATACGGATCAACAAACTACGGAATTGAAGCTGCATCACAAAGTTATTTCGCAAAAAAAGTTGAGGATATTTCTCTTGCCGAAGCTGCAACCCTCGCAGCTCTCCCACAAGCGCCGACTCGCTATCTCAATAATCTTACACGACTACAAGATCGACGAGATTTCATTTTAGATTTAATGGTGGAACAAGAATTTGCATCAGAATCTGCGGCTCGCGCAGCAAAACAAGTCGATGTAGAAATCAAACAAAGTGTCGATAATTCAATTCGAGCCCCACACTTCGTAATGATGGTTAAAGAACAGCTCTCTCAAACACTCGGAGAAAAATTAGTTGAAACAGGAGGACTAAAAATCACCACATCACTTGATTACGATCTACAAGAAATCGCAGAAGAAGAAGTAAAAAAGGGCGTGGATCATAATCGCGAACATAACAAAGCAACAAACGCAGCACTTGTAGCAATGGATGTAAAAACCGCAGAAATCCGAGCTATGGTAGGTTCTCGAGATTTTTTCGACAAAGAATATGATGGTCAATTTAATGTTGCGCTCGCGCCGCGACAACCAGGATCATCATTCAAACCATTAGTATATGTCGCAGGATTTGAAAAAGGCTACACTCCAAAAACAATTCTCTACGACGTAAACACAGCTTTTTCAAATGCAATCGGAAAACCATATCAACCAAAAAATTACGATTTCAAAGAGCGCGGCCCTGTCACCATCCGAAAAGCGATTCAAGGATCACTCAATATTCCAGCCGTTAAAATGATTTATTTGGCGGGAATTAGTCATGTGCTTGATGTCGCAGATAGTATTGGATACACAACATTAGGAGATCGCTCACGTTTCGGATTATCACTTGTGTTGGGTGGTGGAGAAGTGACATTACTCGATCACACGAGTGGATATGCATCATTTGCACGAGAAGGAGTGTACATTCCGCCAGTATCAATTCTCAAAGTTGAAGACGATGATGGAACAACACTTTTCGAACATGAAAAAAAGCGAGGTAAAAAAATGATCGACAAAAATGCTGTCCGACAACTCTCAAATATTCTCTCCGATAATAATGCACGCGCATTCGCATTTGGGCTCAATTCTGTGGCGCAATTAGGAGAACGACCAGTCGCAGCAAAAACAGGAACTACAAATGATTATCGAGATGGATGGCTCATGGGATACACCCCATCTTTTGCTGCGGGAGTATGGGCTGGAAATAATGACAACACACCGATGCGACAAGGTTCAGGTGGATCAACAGCAGCCGGACCAATCTGGCAGGCATTTATGCAACGCGCATTAGCAGGAACAGAAATCGAACAATTTGAACCACCAGAAGAACCAAAAACAAAAAAACCGGTTTTGATCGGACAAGATCCAGGATTGCAAGAAGTTGAAATCGATACAATTTCAGGAAAGCTCGCAACAGAACACACACCAGAAGAAACAAAAGAAAAAAAGAAGTTCTTTGCCGGACATTCAATTTTGTATCACGTTAATAAAGAGGATCCACAAGGAAAACCACCAGAAAATCCACAAGAAGACGCACAATTTGCAGCATGGGAAAAGGGAATTTTGGAATGGGCAGAAAAAACAGATGAAGAATTAGAAAAAGAACCCATCGAAATTTCAGAACCTCCAACAGAATATGATGATATTCATAAACCCGAATTCACGCCATCAATTTCGATTATCGAACCCACCAGAAAACAAACAGTAAATCGAGTTATGACGGCACGCGTAAACGCATCTGCTCCAAATGGCGTGAAACGCGTGAGGTATTTTGTCGATGGAATTCAAGTTGGCGAAGTATTTTCAGGAGAAGAATATGCAGCAACTTTGAATCTCGGACAATTCGTAAGCGGATTCCACACATTCGAAGCGCGCGCATACGATGCAGATTACAATGTAAAATCACAATCATTCACCATCAACCTTACCGGCCAATCCGACACACCAACGGTTGTGTGGAACTATCCTCCTGCAAATGTCACGCTCACAGAAGTAGAATTCCCATTCACATTTGAGTTCCGACCAACAATGCCATCGCGTATCAACAAAGTCACGCTATACATCAAAAAGAAAGCCGGCGAACTTTTGGAAACAATTATCTTTGATGGAAACATCTCATCAAACATGACATACACATGGGAAAATATTCCAGAAGATTCAGGAATCTACGAATTTTCTTTCACAGCTCACTATGACAGCGGCCAAACAACAAACTCCCAAACCCTCCCAGTCTTTGTAAGCAAATAAAGAAATAAAAAATACCTCCGAGGTTTCTCGGAGGTTTTTATTTACGCGCGTTGCCGCATTGGCTCCATCACTGGAAGCGAGGGGCTAGAAATCATGGATTGACATTCATGTACAAATGCAAACACACCATCTCGCGCAGCCGTATCTTCCATCTGCCGAATCGGAGATTTCATGTAGTACGCGCTGGGCGCCAACAAAGGCCCACCAATATGCGCATCCAGCGCAAGCTTAGCGCATCGCACCGCATCAACCACAACCCCAGCAGAATTCGGAGAATCCTCAACAGACAATCGAATCTCAACGCTCATCGGAACATCACCAAAATGACGACCCTCCAAATGAATCTGTGCAATCTTATTATCCTTCAGATGAGGAACAAAATCAGATGGACCAATATGCGTCGCATCATCATGCAGCAAACTCTGATCTCGATCTGCTTGAGAAGTCACAGCACGCGTTTTGGAAAGTTTCTTGCTGGCAAGACGTTTACGTTCCAACATATTCTGAAAATCAGTATTCCCACCAAAATTCAATTGATATGTCGTATCAACCGGCATTCCACGATCAGCCATCAACTTAATCAAAGCACGATGCAAAATCGTCGCACCAAATTGTGATTTGATATCATCGCCGACAATCGGAACGCCAGCAGCAGTAAACTTCGCCGCCCAACCCCGATCGCTCGCAATAAACACCGGCATGCAATTCACCATCGCCACACCAGCATCCAGACAAACCTGCGCCCAGTATTCAACCGCTTTTTGCGAACCGACAGGAAGATAATTCACTAACACATCAGCTCCAGACTCTCGAAGCACTTGAACTGGATCTGGAATCTCTGCATCAGAAAGTGGATACACATCTTGGATATACTCGCCGATGCCATCCAAAGGTTTCGAATTATGAACACGCACGCCCGTAAGCGGAACATCGGAAAATTTCTTCGTGTTATTCGGAGCAGTGAAAATCGCATGCGAAAGATCGCGCCCGACCTTCTCAGCATTCACATCAAACGCCGCAACCACACGAATATCACCAATGCGATATCCACCCAAATCCGTGTTAATCAAACCAGGAATATGATCACCCTCGTGATCACGATAATATTCCAAACCCTGTACGAATGAAGAAGCGCAGTTTCCTACGCCAACAATCGCAACATTGATGTTTTTAGAGGACATAAAACTCTCCTTTCTTGTCATTCCCACGAATGTGGGAATCCAGTAAATAAGTAAAGAACGCTTGAACTATATACCATACTCATATATAATCCAAATTAATGATACTTATCCACTATAAACACAGCTTATCCACACTACACCCACGAATAATACAAATTGAATACAAATCTACAAATTCTCTTCGAGCACGCTGGTGGTAGACTGTCATTGCGAGCTTACGAAGCAATCTGTGGATGAGATTGCTTCGCTAAAATGCTCGCAATGACAGTTGGTCAAGTTGTTGCTAGAAAAGCATTTGTAGATTTGTAAAAGATTTATACTATTCGTGGACCAAAACACATGCTCCTCGAACTACAACGATTCATATCAATCGTACACAAAGGCTCACTCACAAAAGCAGCCCAACACCATCAAATATCCCAACCAGCCATCTCACAGTCACTCAAGCGCCTTCAAGAGCATCTACAGCTCAATCTATTCACATCACTCACCCCAACACCACAGCTCTCCAAAGAAGGCCAAATCGTATACCAGCTCGCCAGACGAATGAACGACAATTGGGATAAAATACAAAATGCCAGCGAACTGACGAATCTTCGAGGATCTCAAATTGTCTCACTCGGCCTCTATGATTCCGCAGCACTCAAACTCATCCCCTTTCTCAAAAAAAATCTCGACACACACGAATATCATTTTGAAATGAAAATTGATAATTCTCGCAATCTTCTCTCATGGCTAGCTGCTGGATTATTCGACATCTGCATTTGCGTTATTCCACAAAATTACAAACCACCAGAAAATATCAAAATACTTTCAACACACAAAGAAGAACTCATCCCAGTATCTGAAAAAAAGTGGAATCCAAAAAATGAAATCCCTTTTATTCTGTATGACGCCGGATCAACAACAAGATCCTACATCGATACAACATTTCAAAAAAATAATTACGCGCCAAAAATTCTCATCGAGTCCACCAATCCAAACTTTCTTTTGGAGATGGCAGAATCTGGCGCTGGAGTAACACTTCTCCCACAACATCACATAGCAGACGAACTCACATCAAAATCACTTCAAAAAATAAAACTCCCCTTCAAAATCTCTCGCGAAATCGGAATTTTTACTACAACATCTTCACACATTCAACCAGAATCACCAATTTACAAAGACATCACCAAACGACTAAAACCTTGACAATCCAACAAGAAAACACTATTATCCATAAGTCCTTTCACAACCCAAAAGGTAAAATCATGCTCAACTATTTCGAAAAAGTAGTGCCGGATGGTTATGTCTGCAACATGTGCGGAATAACAAATTGTCGCCTATGGCGAAGGTCAAGAGCAACACTATACAGATCAATATTGTGGTGCACCACATGCTTACCCCATAATGAAATAGCAGGACGGGATGCTAAATTTAGAAACGTAAAAGGTCTCATCTATCCCGTAAAAGGTGCATTCATACCAGCAATCCCTATCGCACAAGACACAAAACAATCAGAACGATCAAGTAACTTCACTGATGATATGTTGGAATGGTGGGCCAACCTCCCCGAAAAACCACCGCCCATGAAAAAAAAGGAGTCATGGTTCGACTATTATGGAAGAACTGTGCCAGAAAATTATGTCTGTAATCAATGCAAACAAACTGACTGTAGGTTATGACAACCAAACCTATCGTCAGACAAAATAAAACCAGCACTCATCTGTACAGCGTGTCTCAATCTCATAAATTCAGATAAAATGCAGACTGCATCACAAGGTAGGGATCATTACTACTTTATGCGAGGCAATTATTTAAACGCAGTACCCAGCATGGTCGACCCAACATATATGGTAAATCAATTCTCCATGCATTATGTCATGAACGAGTGGTGGATGAACCTCCCAGAAGAACCAGAAATTCACCCACAAGAATTGTTCTTTCAGTAAAATCTCTCACGCTATAAAGTGAGCTAGATCTTGAGGAGATACACATGAAACACACCAGAACATTTTGTCCACAAAGACAAGATTATATATGCGCAAGATGTGGAAATGATTATGTACAGCTATGGCGAAGTTCCGGTATCTTAATCAACCCAGAATTCATATGCGGAACATGCTTACATAACGACGAGCTAGACGAAAAGTCACGAATCGAAACAGAAAAAAACGCACATGGGGTAGAGTTGATTACTATGAGTTGGTTCGAACCAGCAATCCCAACAAAATGCAAAAGAACTGATTGCAAGCAACAACACACACCGTGGATCGACGACATCACACAAGAAATGATGACCTGGTGGCACGCACAAGAAAAAGCACCAGAACTCCACCCACAAGAATTGTTCTTTCACTAACCACCGACACTCCGGTGGTTTTTTTATTTCATAACAAGTCAACACCTTGACAGAACCCAAAAAATCCACTAATCTAAAAACCGTTCATTACAAACAAAAGGAGATGGCATGGCAAAATTCGGAGTATTCAATCTGAAGCTCAAAGAGTGCCCACCGTGGTACCTCTGTAAAAAATGTAATGCAACAAACTGCAGATTGTGGTTTACACGAACAGATCACATGGATGACGTAGCATTAAAATGCTGGAATTGCATTCGTGATAATTTCTTCGAAGATCTGACTACTAATAATGATAAAATCGGACCATTCCACCCAGCAGTACCGAAAAATTCACGTGCCCAACTATACACACCATACACCTCATTAACTGAAAAAGGTTGGAGTTGGTGGAAAAGTTTGTCGGTACAACCAACAACGGAAAATGTACTAGACGACAAAATTCCACAACACCATGAGGGAATTGATATTCCTCTTCACTACAAATGTGATGAGTGTGAAGCAACGACATGTAAGCTATGGATAAACAACTTCGGAATGTTACTGTGTTATAAGTGTATGAGTGATATACAAGTCAATGTGCTGAAAATACATACGCCCCATAAAAATCTAAACGAAATACGTGTACCAAAAGTTGAATTGAGCTTTAGCAAACGTTTTTTTCGAGCTGCAATACCAACCCACATGACACGCGAATATTTTGAACTCAGACACACCATCACAGGCTCAATGATCGCATGGTGGGAATCACTCCCCGACTCGACAGAACAACACCCACAAGAAAAATTCTTCCAATAGTAAAACCGCCGGCACGCCAGCGGTTTTTTAATTCAATTTAAATTTATACAATGTAACATTCTACAAAGTGTTGTACCTGTCATCCCGTAGTCGTACGGGATCCATGTTTATAAAACCATATTCTATCATTCATACCTCACCCCAGAATGATACGCTTAAAATCGTTGGTTTTTACTTTTACTCTTGAATTTTCTGAATTCCCACCTTCGCGGGAATGACAGTACATGCAAGCACAATAACCTACCACGAAGTCAGCAAAGTATATTGAGATGAAATGTGCGTGTTTGGAAGAATTTTCGAAATGAGGGCTATTAAACAATAACTCGAATAAGAAAATTCTGAAAGCTATCCACGAAGCTAGCGAAGTGAGGTGGGATGAGATATGCGCAGCTGGAGTAAAACATGCAGCGAGTCGTACAGGCGTACGTCGAGCAAATGTTTTATGAAGCA
Organism: uncultured Gammaproteobacteria bacterium; assembly: GCA_964536205.1. Lineage (GTDB taxonomy): Bacteria > Patescibacteriota > Patescibacteriia > Magasanikbacterales. The sequence goes on along the minus strand of CAZHVT010000001.1, from coordinate 49,159 downwards.
AACATATATCGCCCTCCTCGCGAGCGGTTACTGCTTAATAGGCATTATCATGTAAAGATAGTCCTTATCCATCTGCGGACGCATCACCAACGGCGCATCAGTAGATTGCGCGGAAAATTTCACTCGCTCATTATCAATCACACTCAACCCATCCAAAATATATCGATGATTCAAATACATCTCAACCTCATCACCCTTCCCTTCAGCAACAACACTCCCCGCGTGCTCACCCGTCTGCGCATTCGTCGATGTAATATTAATTTTATTTTCTGCTGCCACAAATTTCATCCGCACCGCACCAATTCCCTTTGTCGTAAATAAACTCGCACCCTTCACCTGCTTCACCACATCATCCTTCAACGCACTCATCTCAACATTCGATTCCTTGGGGATAATATGTTCATAGTTCGGATAATTCCCATCAGTCAATCGCGAAGTAATTTGCACACCACCACACACAAACACAATCTGATGATCAGAAACACGCATCGTTACACTATCAATTTCTTTCGTCGAAACATTTATAATGCGAACCAATTCGGAAACTGTACGAGATGGAACAATCACTCGCTTTTCCTCTGTTCCCCCACTCTTAAACGTAATTTTCTTTTCAGCTAATCGAAAACTATCTGTCGCCGCCAACACCAAACTTTGTTTTCCTTCGGGTGGATTACAATGAAATAAAACTCCAGATAATTCAGGACGCACATCACTCTTAGATGCAGCAAACAAAACCTGATGCAATGCATTCAATAAAACTTTCGCATCTAACTCAAATACTACATCCCCCTCAATTCCTGGAATCAACGGAAATTCCGTAGCTTCCATCCCCTTCAAAACAGTTTTTGAATGCCCCATCTGAACACCCAATCCAGATTCATGCAATTCAATATCAACACGATCACCTGGAACATTCGCCATATACTCCAAAAATACTCGAGCTGGAACTGTAAATTCTCCATCAGTCTCAACTTTTGCTCGCAACTGCGCTGAAACAGCAATCTCCAAATTAGTCGACACAATCTTAGTTTCGGTATTCTTCATCGATATCAACACATTTTGCAATATCGGTAAGTTCACCTGTTTACCTGATACATATCCTGTACAGGTTAATGCTTTGAGTAAATTCTCCTTTGTGCATGAGAACTTCATATCCTCTTTGGGTTAGTGTGTGTAAGTTCCTCCTAGATTCTCATTTTCTGAAACGCTATATTATATATTTTTATATAAATTAAACTAATAGTAATAATAAGGCACGGGATAAGTCTAACAACTATATTTTTGTTTTAAATTTAGACGATAATTTATACACACTGACTGTGAAATGCTATGTGTACGAAATGTGTATGAACAAAACGTTCTAGATTTTCCTGTGCACAACTGAATGTTTATACACCAGTTGTTCGACCGAATTCACACCCTACCAACATGTGATTAAAGAGTGGAAAAGTTCTACGTTCTACGTCCTACATTCTAGAAATCACCCTAGAACGTACAACGTAGAACGTACAACGAAATAGTCTCACCAACTCACTACGCCGCAGGCGTATACAATCGTTCTTTAATATACTGTATGTCGGCTTTGAGTTTATTATCAACCTCAACAGCCTTACGAATCTTCTCATACGCATGAATCGCAGTTGTATGATCTCGTCCACCCAACTCCGCTCCAATCGAAGGATATGAGTTTTTCATCTCCTTACGCAACAAATACATAATAATCTGTCGTGGGAATGCAATACGTTTCTCACGGCTTTTTCCAACCATATCATCAATACCTACATCAAAGTATTCAGAAACCACTCTAATCAATTCCTTAGGTGATACAGAGTGAATGGTGCGTGATGCTTTAATACTTCCTAAAACTTGCTGTACCATTTCAGACGTAGGCTCACTCTTGTGCATTTCAATCGTCGCAATAATTTTATTCAAAGCTCCTTCTAATTCACGAATATTATTTTGGATGTGATTTGCAATAGTGTGCAATACATCTGATGGAACTTTAATACCACGCTCTGAGCAACGCGCTTCCAAAATAGCCACACGTGTTTCAACATCTGGAAATGAAATATCAGCAATCATCCCCCATTCAAAACGAGAAAGTAATCGCTGCTCCAATGCCGGAATTGCTTTTGGTGGACGATCTGATGAAATAATAATCTGCTTATCCTGTTGGTGAAGCGCATTAAACGTGTGAAAAAACTCTTCCTGCGTCCCCTCTTTTCCAGTAATAAATTGAATATCATCAACAATCAATACATCAACATTGCGATAACGATCTTTAAATTCTTTTGCCAAACCATTGCGAACTGCGTGAATGAAATCATTCGTAAATGTCTCGCAAGAAACATACAAAACTTTCGCCTCTTGATTTTGTTGCAAAACAGAGTGTCCGATCGCTTGCATTAAATGAGTTTTTCCAAGCCCAACTCCGCCGTATATAAAGAGGGGGTTATAAGAAGCACCGGGGTTGGATACCACAGCCTGCGCCGCGGCATGTGCCAACTCATTACTTTTACTCACAATAAAATTTTCAAAAACATAACGCGGGTGTAAGCCGCGCGCATTTGGATTTTGCTGTACCACAGGAGCCTGTGGGCCAACAGTAAGTGAATTGTCTGCAGAATCGTGATTGAAGGTGAAACCTTGTGTGATAAAAGAAGCTTGGGATTTTTGTGGATTTTTCTCAACGCAATACGCAACCTTTTGAATACGAGCTCCAAGAACCTGTTCAAGGGTTTTCAATATAGATGTGTGATACTTTTTCTCCAACCATGATTTGGTGAAGTTATTAGGGACATACACTGAAACCTCATTATTCTCCATTAAAGATAATGAAGTATTACGAAACCACGTCGTAAAGTTCGCTTTAGAGAGCTCTAGCTCCAATTCTGCAAGCACTGCTTGCCAGATTGATTCATTCGTCATCATAATAGTGGGAGGTCATGGGGTATCACACCCGATAAAAGTACAAGTCTTCTGATGATACATCACAAAATATTCTTTGAAAAGGGTCAACTGTTTACGATATGTGTGTACCATGTGGAAAACTTGTGGATAGTGTGGATAAATGTAAAAAATAAGTGTGAATATATTTTTAAAAATATATTAATTCACTAACAATAGCTAGAATTTAAGCCTATCGTGACCTGTGGATTCTGTCAACCCTTATCCACACATACTCAAAATGTCGCGGTGCATCCCAACCTCTTGCCAAACAAAATCCACAATGTTAGTATACCCCCACAAATAAAGCATTGAGCGAAGCAAAACTACTGCCTGCTCCCTGCAACCTACTGCCCAATAAACATATGCCTAAGCGAACATATCAACCAAAAGTAAGAAAACGTGCACGAAAGCACGGTTTTCGAGCTCGAACAAATTCTCCAGGAGGACGTAACATTTTGAAAAGACGTCGTGCCAAAGGAAGAAAGTCTCTTGCTGTATAAATTACTATGTTGCCCAAACAAAACAGACTTCGGGCGGAACGAGACATTAAAAAAGTATTTAAAAAAGGGCGGCGCGTAATAACGCCGCTTTTTCGGTATCAAGTTTTGAAAACAAATGCAGAAGAAACTCGCTTCGCAGTAGTTGTAAGTACAAAAGTTGCAAAACGAGCCACAGTTCGAAATTTAATCAAACGTCGTGTTCGCGAATCATTGCGAGAAATTTTGGAAACAGTTCCAAAAGGTTTTGATGTTGTTATTCAAGCACGATCAGCATCTACCACATACACCAAACCGAAAGAAGAGGGTCAAAAAACGCCTCCCGAGCGCGCAGCTTCATATAAAGATGTGATGGAAAACATGAAGGAGCTCATCTCAAAACTGACGCGATAGCGTCATCCTGAGCGAAGTCGAAGGATCTCGTGAGGATTAGCACAAACGCCAGTATGAACATCCTACACATTCCCCGCCATATTGGAATGTTTTTAGTACGCCTCTATCAAAAAACACTCTCTCCAGATCACGGCCCGCTCAAAAAATTCTTCCCACACGGATACTGCAAATTCAATCCAACATGCTCGCAGTACAGTTACAAATCAATAAAAAAATACGGCCTAACAAAAGGATCAATAAAAACACTCTTTAGAATCCTCCGCTGCAACCCTTGGAACAAAGGTGGAAATGACCTGGTGTAGGGTTGACATATTCAAGTATATTTGATATTATGTGCTGTTCTTTTATTAATACATGCGGGGGGTCAAAATGGACGACGCATTACAAGAAGATACACCAAGGTCGATACCCGACTTTTATCTGTGTGCAGTATGTGGCGCAAAACAATGTAAGTTGTGGAAGAACCCAAGCTTCAAGGGGTTGCAATGCATTGTGTGTCTGACTAATTATTTCGGGATAAGTCTGAGGGATATAGGGGAAGATGGGACACGTATATGCACTCTGAATCATACAGAGTGTAGAATCTGGAATCTCGGAGCCTACTACCCAGCCATACTAGATTCACACGAGAAATATGTGGCAACAGGACACCACACAAAATCACAAGCACAATGGTGGATGAGCTTGCCGAATGTACCCTAAAACATTCACAAGGAGCATTAATTCAATAAAATTCCTCAACTGCGGTTGAGGTTTTTAATTATTGACAAGTACATCACAGCACCGTACATTACAATAACTCTTTGGAATATAGGGAGATGGCCTCCAATTAAAACAAGAACCAAAAAAGAGATCCGGCCACAAAAAGAATTATTCAGATGGGGGTGCGCATGTCGTTTGACTACAGCTCACAGAATATACCCGACTCTTACATGTGTAGTTTGTGTGGTGCATCTCAATGCAAGTTATGGAAAACAGAAAGGATAGACACCACATACTGTGTTGCATGCGTCGCCAGAAGGGTCAAAATAACAACCGAAGAAATAGACGATGATGGAACAATTTCTGATCCGCACTATCGAGAACACCCCGGTAGAACAAATCACATAGGCTGGTTCATCCCCGCAATCCCGAGACGGAACAAGGACGGAGGATGGTATACAGACACACCAAACAGCGCGCAAGAGAGTTTATGGTGGAGGAATATCCCAACACACCCCATGCATCCACAAGAAAAATTCTTCAGATAGCCCCGCGGTAAGTGGGGTTTTATTTTCTCTAAACTATTGACAAACCACAAAAAATAACGTACATTTCAAAGGCTCTTTGACAAAAGGAGAAGACGGCTATGACTAAGGACACAGGAAGAATTGATGTAATAACCAGAGTGGTATGTGAGGGCTATGATTTCGAAGGCCAGCCTGTCTTAGAGGGGGCGGGGGTTAGTGTACGTATAGGGATTCTAAAGCTGAGCAAAGAATCTGACGTACGTGTCAGAGTGGAAGAGTGCATGTTTGGTCGTGAGGAATCTGGTTCACGATGTTTCGTCATGAGTCAAACATGTGATCCAGAGAGAAAGGGGGTTTATTGTCGATTGTCTTTTGACTATCTATATTCGAAAAAACAAAACCCCGGCTGGAAACCACCCGGAGAGATTATCCCAGTGCTACAGAAACTAGGCATCATCGAGCCTGAAGAAGATGCAGACGAAAATGTATTCGATTACACAGCGAGTGAGGTTCCCGAATGGTATAGATGCTTGGAGTGCGAGCAGACAGGAATGCAACTTTGGGAAAGCGATAATCTTGAATTATCTTGCAAGGCATGCATAATGAAGGTGAAGCTGCTGACTCATGAGGATGTTGAAGAAAATCCAAGAGGGGTGGATATTCCATACATAAAACCATATCTGCCTGAGTCGAGATGGGATCCAGCAATCCCATCTGCACAAGCGACGTCCAATCATGGCACTGCGCGGAATGAACAAATCACCAAAGAAATGCTCGATTGGTGGAAGCGACTCCCTGTAGAGTCATCACATCCACAAGAATTATTCTTTCAATAGGAGGTACGATGATGTTGGATTATAGTACAAACGAGATTCCTGCTGATTACTATTGTCGCGAGTGCAATTCCACAAACTGTAAATTGTTCAGAAACTTCTCAGTACCGTCATACGGTCTTGTGTGCGCACCATGTGCTTCTCGAAGAGAAGAAAAAAACATCAGCGACATGGATGATTCGGGAGTGTTTACAGATGACGACGGTCTCAAAAATGATCGGATTGGGTGGTATTATGCCGCTATTCCGCTTCCTGACAATTCGGCTTACTGGGAATATGCAGGGGCTCCAGACGACGCCGTGAAATGGTGGTGTGCACTGGAAACAAAAGCACGACCGAACATTGATACATCCTCAATTGGTACACCAAAAAATTATTGGTGTATCGAATGTGCTGCAGATGACTGTAAGTTGTGGCGAAAGCAAAACGGCACATCGACATTTTGTGCAGAATGTGTGGCAAAAGATGTTGGAATCGATGTAAATAAAATTGATGATCAGGGGAAAATAGTAAATCCTCTCTTTGCTCGCGAAAACGTCAAAACAGATTGGATTGGTTCGTATATGCCTGCAGTGCCAAACTTAGAAGGCACAGGCTACTGGAAATTCACCGCCGCGCCAGAGGATCGCGTTATATGGTGGCGCAACCTCCAAACGCAACGCATCCATCCACAAGAACTATTCTTTCAGTAGGAGGAAACATGGAAGACACACTTGATATTCGTGTTGATTGTGTTGGAGTTGGGGCTAATGGAGCTGCGATTCTAGTGAAACCTGTAAATTTGTATGTTCGGATTGAGAAGCACGGTGATGCAAGCACAGTTGTAAAACCAATAACTTGTCCATACATAACAGCAGATCATAAGTGCCTCTTGGGTAAAAAGCTTAATTCTGCTGCAAAAATGCATAGTTGTAGGTTTACCTTCGTACATCCATGGAATGAAGAAGAGGATGAGGAGTGGGAGCTGCCAGTACAGCTCGCGAAAGCATTTGCTCATCTGAACATACCCACGAAGGACGCTCCTGAAGAAATCCATCCGCAAGAAAAATTCTTTCAATAGGGGGGAACATGTCAGATATAGTACTATTGGAATCAATGATGGGACACAGTTGTCAGACATGTGGCGCTCGTAAATGTAGATTGTGGTGGAAGGAAGCTTCGGGTTATATAGGCCGACCATCATCATTGTCACTGCCGATGAGATACACGCAGTACGCATGCACTGAGTGTATTGTGGGAACAAGGCAGATAGTCACCAAGAGCACGACAACGCAAGAAAATGAGAAAATATGTGAAGATCGTGGATACACGCGCGCAGTGAAATGCATGTACTTCACGGGCGGAAGACTGTGCATTGCTGATTCGTGGGTACGTAAGAGCTGTCTCACCTCCGCTCATGTAGGATTGTGGGAAGGATTGTCAGAATTAGAGGTACTTCCTGAAAAGCCAATCCCGGAAAATTATCGATGCCAAGAGTGCGATTCAACAAACTGCAAATTATGGGCAAAGATAACTCACAAACGTAGCGTAACATGCACGTGGTTATACTGTATATTCTGCATTGCCCGCAAGAACAACACCGATGTTTCTTTGATTGATGAATTCGGAATGGATGAGCATTTTTCATACTTCATCGGGGGTGCATTTCCTGCGATTCCAAGTCAAGATAACTCCGTGTATTTCGCACCCAGCGCTTCGCGATGGAAGCCGCTTCTGCATTGGTGGTGGAATCTACCGACTGTAGATGTTCATCCACAAGAACTTTTCTTTCGTTAAAGTTCCTCAACTACGGTTGAGGATTTTTTAATTAAAAAATCCCGCGGTACGGGATGTATGAGTGGTTATTAATCACCACCAGATGTGTGAGAAAAAATCGATCGAATTTCTTCTAATGTTGGGAGTCGATCTTTTGGAAGCAGGCCTTTATCAAGAGAGCAATGATGCCACACGAGATAACTGATAACCGATTCTATTGCATCTTCTGTTGGAACTGTTGTCTGAAGTGAAATCGTCGAACGATCCATATTTAAATTTCGTGCAACCCAGTCAAGAAAAGTAGATTCCTTCCACTTATCTCGAACAGATCGCATCATCACGGCATGGTAATGTTCGTACATGCGATGTCCCTAGTCTATGGAAGAAGGTAGGCTTTGGCCATTTGAACAACAGACCACGTTCGTGGTGTCGGAGGCGCAGTCTCATTCCAAGTATTAATACGTATGACCATCCCCCCGGGCAAAAGCACACACCCAGTCTCAAGAAATTGTGTGCGGTCGGCACCATATTGAACGCCATCAATTTCAAAGTGAATGAATTTGTCGGGGTCTTCCAGATCAGACGGCTTTTCTTGATTTACCGTCCCACCAAGAGCGATGACTCGCGCAAGAATCTCTCCGCTCAACTCTCCACATGAAATGATGAGAAGTTCTTCGTTTCTCGTATACACCTTTGAATGCCCCCTCACCATATTGAGAATTCGCTCAAAGGTCTGTCGGGGTGTTTTAATCTTCAGTCTAATGCTCATTTTCCATCCTTTTCAAATGATCTGCAGCAATACTAGAATAAATTTTTTGAAATGTCAATGAGTAACTCAAAAAGAAAAACGCCCGTCATCATATAGATAACAGGCGCTCGCAGCAGAATCTTTTGTGGCACACACAAAGCTAGATGAAGTCTGGACGAGGTAGTCCGCTTAAGGGCACGTATGCCCCACAATCTCCTTACGAGATTGGACTGCTGCAGCATATACGCTACCCGGGCCAACTTCCACTCAGGGTGCTGAGTTGTATTGCTGGGTAATGAGCCCAGCAATCAACTCCTTCGACTGGACAAAGTCCAACGAATCAAAAAAAGTATAGCAGGATTTCACGACTTTGTCAACCCCGCAGCTTCTTTAAAAGTTTAATGTCTGTATCAACTGCGTCGTGTTTTGTTTCAAGGTATAAATTGATGTTTTTTGTGCGTTTGTCGGCAAACCAAGCTTCAAAACCTTTTGTTCCAATAAATCCTTCACCGATATGTTCATGACGATCTTTCTGCGACCCAAGTTCTACTTTTGAGTCATTACAATGTGAAATTTTGAGCTTATCTAATCCAACAGTTGCATCAAAATGATCGAGAGTTTTTTTCACGCCAGCTTTTGTCGATAAATCATATCCTGCGCCAAATGCATGTTGGGTATCAAAACAAACCTCTACATCAGCTTTAGATTTTTTGATGATTTCAGCTATTTCCTCAAATGTTCCGCCAATCACATGACCAGAACCAGCAGCAATCTCAATTAAAAATTTCGCAGATCCATCATATCCATCCATAATCCTTTTCACACCCTCAACGCATAACTTCAAGCCTTCTTCAGGACCAACTTCACGAGAACTTCCAATATGCGTCATAACATACGCCGCACCAATCACACTCGCCCGCTCTAATTCCTCACGAATAATCCGCGCGGAATTTTTCCGTGTCGCCTCTTTCGCATTCGCCAAATTAATATAATACGGCGTATGCACGACCCATTCCGATATTTTGTATTTCTCACATTCATTCAAAAAATTATCAACCAATTCAGAAGTCAATTTTGGCGCAGGACCACCCTGTGGTGAACGAGAAAAAATCTGAAAAACCTCACAACCTAACTCAGCAGCGCGTCCAGGCGCATTATCAATCCCCCCTGCAATAGAAACATGTGCTCCGATTTTCATAAAAAAATTTGATAGTTAGATACAAAGTATAAGACTCATTATGGTCAAGATCAAACAAAAAATCGCCAAGCGGCGATTCATTGAGACTATTTTGTTGCAGTTGCAACACGTTTTGCTAATCGAGATTTTTTACGATCGGCAGTTTTGCTATGCATGATGTTGTTCTTTGTTGCCTTGTCGTAGAGTTTCTGTAATCCGAGTTGAATTTTTTTGATTGCTTCTGAATCTTTTGCAACGATTGCTTTTTTCATCATGCGTTCTTGCACTTCAATTGCGCCTTTTTGAGCGGCGTTGCGTGCAGCACGTTTTTTATCTGAGCGGACGGCTTTTAAGCCAGCGCTCTTTCTTTCTGATGTATTTGCCATAATTTATGAGTAAAGCGTAACGAGTAAAGCGTAACGCGGGATTTCGCTTCGCTCACCGAATGAGACACAAAACATGTGTGCGAAACTACAAATCGGAGATATTCTAATCTAATTGCTTGATATTGTCAAACTTCAGGCCAATCTTCGTGTAATCGGATGATACGCCTTCAACAGCGGAACTTGCGTGTGATATATGCTTCTGTAAGATGTCGATTTGCTTACCGAATTTGGTGAAATCATGCTGGAGTGAGGTGAGTAGTTTCCAAACTTTCTCCGCTTCATCATTTACTTTGGATCTCTCAAGTCCCATCAAAACCACGCGAAGGAAATGGAAGAATGTGTTTGGTGAAACCATAATCACCTTCTTTTGTTGGGCATATGTAGAGATTTGGTGATCTCCACTCACCATTTCATAATAAACTTGCTCTGCAGGAACATACATCAATGCGAAATCAACAGTCCCCTCTGCCGGCAAAATATACTTATTGCTGATTGCATCAACATGTTTTTTTGTACTTCGATTAAATGCAGATTGCAATCGCGCCAACTCTTCCTCATCTTCACATTTCGCTAGAGCTTGAAAATCCTCCATGGGAAACTTCGAATCAATAGGAATATGGCCTTTATCTGTTATAATAAGCGCGTCTACGCATGCTCCTGTTTTGAATGTATGTTGCCGAGTAAAACTGTCTTTTGGAAGGATTTTTGCAAGAGAATCATACAAAATATGCTCTCCCAAATTTCCTCGAAGTTTTGGTGAGTTGAGAAATTCCTGAAACTTGGAGAGTTTGTGGCCGATTTCCTTTACAGTTCCCAATTCTTGTCCAACAGTTCCCATAACCTTAGACATTGACTCATGACTAGTTAGCATGGTTTTATGTGAAGCATCAAGACGTTCATTAAGGATTTTTGTCGCAGCATCTAAACGTTGATGCATATTCTGTACGTTTTGATTAAGCAATTCAGATGATTTATCAGCCATTTGAGAATGATGAAGTGCGCGGATTTCGCGGAGCATATATAAAAGAAGACCAATAGCGACCACGCTGACAGCAGCAAAGATAATTGATAGAGTATTCATAGGGCACTATTATAACACAGACCTCGTTTCTTGAGATGTGTACGAAACAGAAAATATTATTTTACTAATTTAAAATAAATAGCACATAGTGTTTCATGCTATGTTTCACAAACACAAGAACTTACGCAGAAGTGATGACCAATCCCCTGTTAAAAAACAAGTTTAGAAATTGGCTCTGGAATATTAAACAAAGTGGCAAAAAGAGTTACGCGTGAAACACTTATCCACGCTATCCACAGAATATCCACAAATCATGTACAGGAATGAGAAAAAAAGAACATTGAGCTCACAAAACGAGGAAAAAGCAGAGTAAACTCAAATTCAACAAATAAGTCCCCATAATTCAACCGGATAGAATGCCACCCTCCTAAGGTGGAGATAGAGGTTCGACTCCTCTTGGGGACAGGATAGTGCTGACGGAGGATGCATGAATACAGGAGCATTAATCATCGTTGGGGGTTTGCCGGCAAGTGGCAAGACGACTCTGGCACGATACTTGGCGACGACTTTGGACCTGCCTCTCATTAGCAGGGATGATATAAAAGAGGGGCTATTCGATACAATGGGAATTGGAGATAGGGAGTGGTCAAGGAAGATTGGAGCCGCAAGCTATCTCATGATGTACACAGTTCTTAGGGAATTGATGAGGTCAGGAGCCATTGCGATAGTGGAGAGTAATTTCAAGCCTGAAATCGATTCTCCCAAAGTGGGACAGATCATAGAGGATAGTAGATGCAGAGCCATTCAGGTTGTTTGTACTGCCAGTGCTGGAGTACTGCGAAGTAGGTTTGCGTCCAGAGCTACGAGCGGTGATCGTCATAAAGGACATCGAGATGAGCTGAATATGCAGGAAATATCCAAGTTATTTAGTAATAAGGAACTGCAGTCTCTTGCTATTAATGGTGACGTGATTGAGGTTAACACTGGTATTCCAGCAGATATTGATTACGGGTTAATAGTAAACAGAATTCATAGATTTTTAGTTGGATAGTGTGGTGTTTCACGCGGAACGCACTGTAAACATATGTAAGTTATATCCGATAATATATCGGATTTTTTTATTGCCATAATCTCAAAAAATAGACGGCAATCCAGGAGTTTTTGTGTTGGAAGAGATCCAACAAGAAGCGCCTCAGATAGATGTATTATAGAAACTACACCGCTAAATTTAGAGTAATTCGTGTTGAAGTACCTTCAACAATTTGACTTTATTTCACACTTTGTTATACTAAATTTAGCTTTAAATACCTGTTGAAGTACCTTCAACACATGTTGGAACAAGACCTAGTAACAGTAGGACTCACAAAAACAGAAGCAGCCATATACGTATGGCTGCTCGATTCAGGTACAGCATCTCCAAAAGACATATCATCAGCAACAGGGATAAATCGAACCACCGTATACAGCGCCACTAAAGAACTGTCCAAAAAAGGACTCATTTCAATAATGACAAATACGGCCGGAACATCATTCACACCACAGTCGCCACATGTCCTCGAATCCATAATCCAAAAAGAAGCAGCCCAAGTAAAAGAAAAGAAAAAAGCCACCCAAAGAGTAATCGAGCAGCTTCAAGCTGAAGATGATTATGAATATGCAGCCCGACACCAATTCGAATCACTCGAACTAGCAGTCTCGCACATATCAGAAAAATTCGATTCTCTCGTAAAAATCGATTCACTTGCATCTCTCAAAGGCTGGGCATACGCTGACAAAAGAACAACAATCCCATTTCTGGAAATACTCCAAGACCTCGCATTCACACACAACATAGATGTACCAATCCACATCCTCTCGTTTTCAAAAGAAATAAATCAACATGACGTAACAGTTCATCAGCCCCCACTCCACGTAAGAAAATGGTCCGGACCAGAATTATTCCCAACAAACAGCATCATCCTCGGATCCACGGTAATTTATCTCTACCGAAAAGCAGGAAAATATCATATAACATATATGACGGACATGATGGTGGTCGGCCAACTCAAGTCATTATGGAACGTTTTATGGGATTCATCCCAATCAGATCCACGCGCAAATTTCGTGCTATAATTCAGTCGATATGAAATCTAAAATCGCCGCAATAATAATCGTGTTAGTGCTCATGCCATATGCTGTGTGGGCGGAAACAATGTCCTCAACAAATTATCATATTCAGCTCGATTCATTCGGATCTGGAGGTCTTTCAACATCAACAAATTATACACTCAAAGACACAATAGGGGAGTTTGGCGGCGAGACAGCAACCAGTACAAATTATCAAGTTATCGACGGACTGATCGGAGCACTTCAGGACGGAGTTTTAACCGCATCATTATCGACAGGCTCGCTTGATCTCGGTCAGCTTTCAGATTCTTCTATAGAGCAGGCTCGATTATTAATAACCGTTACAACAGATGCAATGTCAGGTTACTCGGTAAAAATGAGTGAAGACGGAAACTTAAGAAGTGGAGATTATGATATTGATGATGTTTCAGATTTCGTTGTAACTGCAGGAACGGAAGAATATGGTTTTCAAACTGACGGAACATCTGGACTATATAACACACGTGATATCGGAATAACTTCAGCATTGCTATCAATCATTAGCTCAAGTAGTGCGGTAACATCAGACGAAACGACCGTATATTTCAAAGCAGCAATATCAGACAATACAGAACCCGGATCATATGCACACACAGTCACATTTTCAACAGTCGCAAATTTCTAGTAATACATGCTTACTTTAAGAAAAACTCACACAAATAGGCACTCAATCTTAGTATTGATGGCATTGATATTAGGTTTTACAGCAGTAATAATCCCAACAAAAGCTGACGCGCTCGGTGTACGCCCATTCACCAAAGAAGTAATCGGAGAAGCAGGAGTAAGGCACGAATTCGAAGTAGAAGTGAGCAATCAATCGTCATTCATCGAACTCGTAAGTTTTAAAGTCCGTGCATTCACAGCAGGAGAAACAGAAGGTGTGCCAGAATTTACAGATGATAGTGAGACTTTGCCAGTAAGATGGTTTCAAGTACCACAACAAGAAATATCACTTGAACCACAAGAAACAAAAAAAATTCCCATCACCATAACAGTTCCGCCAGATGCAAACCCAGGAGGATATTACGCAGCAGTTTTTGCACGAACACGACCTCCGGAAAACGCAATCATCGCAAGCGCAAATGAAGTTGGAATTCTGCATTTCATCACAGTTGAGGGAGACATGAAAATCACAAAAGAAATTAAAGAGTTCACAGCAACCCCCAAAACAATTATAGGATTTCCAGTTGAACTATCTTTCATGTTAGAAAACACAGGCTCAATTCATACAACACCACAAGGAATTATTAGTGTCACAAATATATTTACCGGGGCACAAGACTTCGTAACCATAAACGAAGATTTTCACAAAATCCTACCAAATTCACAACGCACAATCAGACAATATTGGAACGCAAACAACAAATGGTATGACGCGCTCAGCCCACTAAGCATTGGATTGTACGAAGCCGAATTACAACTTAATGGTTATCAGGGAGAGGTACTAACATCACGTTTCATAATCTACACGCCATTATTGTGGATCTTTTTCTTGCCATTATTCGGCTGGATGATAATACAAAAACGAAAAAAATGACGATAATCAATATGATTAAGCGCCTACAAAAAAGCATACACATATATATTGCAATCACCGCGCTCGCGCTCGGAGCTTTTGGATTGATGCAAACCGGAGTACAGGACGCGCATTCTCAAATCATATCAACAAGTACCGGAAATGTGATTATTGAGGCAACTGTTCCGTCCGGAGGCGGCGGGGGAGCTCCTAGTCAGCCAGATCCTCCAGCAGATCCTCCAGTTGACCCATTAGATCCAGATCCACCAGCATCACTCGCAATCTCAAATGTGGTAGTAACTCCGATATCAGGAACATCCATGAAAATCACATGGACCACGAATCATGCAGCAGATTCTCAAGTGGAATGGGGGACAACATTAAACTACGAACTCGGATCCACGTACGACCCAAATGAATTGAGTAATCACACAATGGTGCTAACAGGTCTGAATCCTGAAATCACGTATTTTGGAAAAATCTCATCAGCAACAGACACAGAATTAGCTGTGCAAGAAGAGGTGGTTATCACTACACCAGCCGCAGATTTTGTCGCACTTGAAATAACAGATGTGCAAGTAGATGCAGATACAGCCGGCAAAATCACTGTAACGTGGGTAACAAATAAAGACGCAGACACAAAACTCGAACTTGGAAAAACCGCGGCATATGAAATTGGACAATCATATACAGCAGAATTAAGCACGCAACACAGTGTAGGAATCACACAACTCGAACCACTCACAGAATATTTTATAAGACTCACATCCGCCACAGATCAAGAATCTGAAGAAGTCGAAACATCAGCAACCACAACAGGTGTACCACCAACTATAAGCGGCATCTCATATCAATCAGTCAGCGACACAAGTGGAATTTTAAGTTGGCAAACAAGCGAAGCAGTTGCATCAAACGTGAGTCTCTCGACATCCATCGAAGGGCCGTTTGATATCATCCTCATAAATCCTCAAGACGAAACAAATCATGCAATTCCAATTTCAGAATTGTTATCAGACACAACCTACTTTTACATAGTCAAAGCCGAGGGTGCTTATGGAACAACAACAAGTGATGTCGGATCATTCCAAACTCCAGACACAACTGCACCACAAATCCTATCATTTGAAATCACAAACATCACCCAAACCACAGCAACAATTACGGTAACAACGAACGAGCCAACCACAAGTGTCATCCAAATAATTGACCAAGAACACGAAACGGTTGAGCCACAAACAAAAGCACCAGAAGGATTTAGCACAACACACACCGCAACATTTGTGAATTTGATTTCAAATGCATCACAAGAGGTGAATGTATTTGTGGCTGATGCGCAATCAAATGGAACACTCGAAATAAAAACATTTAACACACTAACTGACGAAGTGTCACCACCAAACGTCATCGATTTTCAGGCAAACTTAATTCCAGAACCAATCGGAGAAAACAACTACTCATGGCTCGCAATTCTCAAATGGAAAAATCCACCAGTTCCAGATTTTGAAAGCACAGTTATTCGATACAATTTAGATACAAAACCAACAAGTATAACTGACGGATTATCACTCGTAACCACAACAGCAGAAACAACATCAATCATAATTTCAGTTCCAAAAGAAGCATCATTTCCAAAACAAGTGTATTTCGTTGCATTCACAAAAGACACATCTGGAAATGTTTCATCAGGCGCGCTCGCACAAGGAGATTTGATTGAACCAAAACCGGAAGATGAGCCAGTAGCCGCAGATAAAGACAACGATGGATTTCCAAATGACGAGGATAACTGCCCAGATGTTCACAATCCTGATCAAATCGACAAAGATGCAAATGGAATTGGAGATGCGTGCGATGAAGATGCCTTTCCAGAAACCGACGGAGAAGAGCCGGGAATTCCTGACGAAATTCCATTCAAACCACCGCAAGGTGGTGATGGTGAGGATGCAGGAGCTGATGAGGCTGCAGATATTCCAAAAGGAGAAGAAGAAAAGGGGATAGCTGACACAGCGCTGGGATTAATAGGATTTGGCAGCGCACCAGAAGATGTTTTCGACATCAATGATCTTGCATTTGCAACCGCTTCATACTCGATTACACTCAAGCCAATAAAAAATACCGTCACAGTTCTGACAGGATTTGATCTAAGTGTAGTCGTACCTAAAAAGAATCTACAAGCTGAAAAAGAAGTACAATCAGTCACATTAGTAACCGGAGAACAAACATTCTCACTCAAAGAAAGTGACAAATCCTATCACGCAACACTGATGAAAAAAGCCGGCCAAGAATCATCATTTGTGCGAGTGGCATACTCTGACGGAAGTGAAGACACAACATCATTTACAATCGGCGGGGCGCTGTATGGGTTAGTATCATCAAAAACTGACGGCACACTCACTGCACTTCCAGGAGCTTCAATCAAACTCACAGACGTAGATGGAAACAATATTGATGTATCGCCGTATGGTCAAACAAATCCAACCACAACTTCAGGAAATGGACTGTTCGGATTTATGATTCCAAATGGACGATACAAAATTGAAGTAAGTGAGCCAGGACATCGAACTGAAACAGTAACATTCGATATAGAAAACAACATCATAAATCGATCGTTCGATCTATTTCGCATACCGAAAAAAATCGCAGATGTAATAGATCCCGACGCTCCAGTTCTCGAAAACATATTAAATGTCACTGAAAACGTTGGAGAAAAAGTTGCATATGGATCAAAAATTGCTGTGCGTGAAACAATCAAATTCGTACAAAATCCAGAGGTTGAGGATGCGACGGAGCAAACAGTTGCTCCAACTGTTGCAACAGCTATCGCAGTAAACACTGTCGCGGCAACAGGTTTGCCTTCGATGCTGCACTATCTTCAATTCATGTTCACACAACCACTCTTGCTATTCAGTCGACGCAAAAGAAAGGGTTGGGGAGTGGTATATAACTCACTCACAAAAAATCCTGTTGATCTCGCATATGTTCGACTGATCGATGTAAATTCCGGGCGAATCATCAGAACAAAAATCACAGACAAACTCGGACGATATGCATTCTTCGTAGATCAAGGAAGATACAGACTTGAAGCATCAAAAAACAAATTCACCTTCCCATCAACATACGTCAAAGATACACAACTTGATGGGCGATACGCAGAACTTTATCATAACGAAGAAATCGTCGTTGAAAATGAAGCACATCGCATCGCACCAAACATTCCTCTGGATCCAGCTAAGGCAGACAATGTTTCAATCAAGAAATTGATATTCAAGGCGATCGGTCGAAAAGTACAAGTTGGGATCTCAATGTTGGGAATTGTATTAGCGCTCGTTTCGGTAATCATTGTTCCAACCGCAAAAACAATATTCATTCTATTCGCTCACATCGCATTATTCTTCCTCATAAGACGTCTTGCATATCCAAAGAAACCAAAAGAATGGGGAATTGTATTCGATGCATTTGTACGAAAACCGTTGCGATACACAGTTGCACGTATTTTCGACACAGAATACAACAAGCTGTTGGATACACAACTTACTGATGCACGCGGCAGATATGCCTTTCTCGCATCACAACGCACATACTACGTCACCTACGAAAAGAAGGGATTCATTAAGAAAAAGAGTGAGGTATTCGATTTATCAGACAAAAAAGAAGCCACAATTATTGGTGAAAAAGTAATGTTAGAGCGCGGCGAAGGCCAGGAACAAAAAACACAAGAACAAAGCACACAACAACAGGATAAGCAGCTCGAAGAAGCACAAACCACCCAAAAACACCCAGATTCGGGATCAACTCCAACAGCGTTACCTTCAGAGAAAAAAACAACTCCAGAAACAGACAAAACACCAACAAATCCAAATGAACCAAAGGATCTATTTCATGAAGGTAAAAAACCCACTGAAAAAACACCTGAAAGCGAGAGTGATACGGACTCACCTCCAAAACTACCACCATTACCAAAATCTGGAGGATATTTTGGTGAGGGAAAAGGCTCTTAAATGTTTCAAGTTCTAAGTTCAGTGTTCTATGAGAAAAACGGCCAGGGCCGTTTTTTTCTTTCCAAGTTAAAATATTTATTTCATCCTAAATTTAGAAAAAGTTTATGTAGAATTTATACACAGAAATCATCATAAAAAGTATAAAAAAATATATCTTTTCATGGTATAATAAGTAACCGGAAATAATATTCCGCGAAGGAGATTATGCCCCCATTCTTGTCACGTACTGAATGGTTTTTTAAGATCACATTTACTGTGATGGTTTTTGTCATGGTAAGCATCTCAATAATCTTTTTCGCAACACCAGCTCACGCATTTGACGGCATCATCACATATCAAGGAAAACTCTCCGATAGCACAGGAACTACGGTTTCAGATGGTGATTATAGTATCAAATTTTCAATCTACGACGCATCAACTGGCGGATCATGTCAATACACTGCATCAGGAACATGTGGAACGCCAACTGCAGTTACCGTCACGGTAACCGGCGGAATTTTCTCTGTAAACTTAGGAGATGGATCAGATACAAATACCATCGATCCAACAATTTTCCAATCAAACAATCTTTTTCTCGGCGTCACCGTTGCATCAGATTCAGAAATGACGCCACGCAAACAATTAAACAACGTCGGTTTCGCATACAACGCACTCTATCTCTCTGGACTTGCAACATCCACAGCCGGCGGAACAGGAGCATACATTCCAGCAGCATTAAGCAATGGAGATTTCGTTTTTACCGGAACGCCAACAAGCACTGAAGTAGCTGGCGGTGTGCTCTACATCAACCCAGCATCAGCAACAGCAGACTACACACTGCTGGGTCTTGCGGTTGGGGGCACAGAAAAATTCCGCGTTGATGAAGATGGAGATGTTTTTGCATCTGGAACAATGTACACAGGAGACCTCACGGTTTCCGGAACATGTACAGGATGTGGCGGAGGAGGAATTACAGATAACGGAGGAACGATCACACTCGATGACACATCAGACGATCTTGCATTTGGTACATCAACAGCAGTCGGTAAACTCACCATCGTCCCGGACTCCGGACAGCCAGCACTCTCAATTCACGCAACAGGAACTTCCGGACATCTCACACAATGGGTAAATTCCGCCTCCTCAAGTTTGCTAGCTTGGGTAGATTCTGGCGGAGCATTTTATGGAAGTTCGACACTCGATATTTCAGGGGATACATCGCTATTCAACAACGTGTATATTAACGAGAACCAAGACATGGCATACGATGACCATGCATTATTAATAAATACAAAACAAGGGTTGGGAAATAATCGTGAGGCTTCAGTTATCATTCATGCAATGGATGAAAATGGACAAGATTTAAATATGGGGGAATCTCAGCTTGTGATTATGGATCAAAGGTCAAATGGAAAGGCGTTGTTTATTGGGATGGATGACGATGGAGTGACGTTGGACGATGCTGGTTTAGGACAGTTTATCTCCGGAAGTTGGAGTGCTGGAGTAAGTGATCTGTATGTTGCAGGTGGATGGGTCGAGCTGGAAGGAACATCAAATTCAAGTCAGCATAATTTGACGGATACATCAAGCACGGCAGCTGTTCGAATTGATAATGAAGATGATGCATCGAAATCACCGATTCTAGCTTTGTCTTCAGATGATGCAACGAGACTATTCATTTACGGAACAGATACAGCAGAAGTTCTATTCAAATCAGAAGTTTTGGATCAGGCTGGAGCAGGTGCATTTGTATTTGATACAGCACGAGGTTTGACCGTAGCAGAAAACCGATCGTTATTGATGGTGAGACAACAAGGCGAAGAAAAATTCTCAATTGATGGAAATGGGAACACATACACATCAGGAACAATGTACGCATCAACAATGCTTCCAGATGCGATCGGAAGTGCGGGGACTGACTTGGTTACCGTAAACGCATCAACAACTTTTGCAAACAATGCTGGAATTGATGGAGAATTTTATATTGGAACCAACAATAGCAATAGTTTACGAGTGCATTCAACATCATCGTTTGAATCAGCATTAACAGCTGAAGGGGATGTGGTAATAGGAACAAATAGTGGAAATAATTTAGTAGTCCACTCATCGTCTACATTTGAATCAGACATACAATTCGATGAGCGCGTAATCATTGGTGACAATTCTGCAGGGGACTCATTACTCATCTACTCAACAACTTCTGTAAGAGACCAAGTTTCATTCAACAGTCATGTCACGCTAGGAGATGGATCCGGAGATAACATTACATTTAATGGAATAGCAAGATTCGGCCAGAACCTTCTTCCTAAAGCAACAGCCTCGACAGATTTAGGATCACAATCATTATCATTTCAAGGGTTATATGCATCTGGAGCAGCACACCTCGGAGGAGCTACCAATGGGGGGGCAAGTGGGCTTCCAGTAGTTAGAATTCAAAACGGTGCTCAAAATGGAGTGGCGATTGCAACCAGTACTATTTTTGGAGGTGGATACATGAATTACGGGTTAATATTAGGGGATGGTTACGAATCATATTTTGGAGGAAATATGATCATCGGTGATACATTCACAGCGTCATCTCAAGACACACTCACAGTAAATGCAACCTCTACGTTCAATGCTGGAATCACACTGAATTCCGAAGTATCACTTGGCACACACAACACATACGATATTGGAGCAGTAAACAATGCATTGGATGACATTTATGCTTCTGGAACATTCTTTGGTGGCCCAGGATATTTCAGCGCATTAACTGTCACAAACAATCAAGTATTTTCAGCAGAAGGTGCAGTCATACTTGGCTCAAGTGACGGAGGAGATGGAATCACCATCCAAGGTGTTATCACATCAGATGTCATTCCAAACGGAACACGCGACTTAGGTGAACCAGGAAATGCATGGACAGAATTATACACATCTGGAACTGCACACATCGGACATGGATCTACTGGAAATGCACCGATTATTATTGCGGACACAACTGGAGGGGGATTCGTAGGAATTAGCTCAACAACACTTAATACGACTGCAGAAGGAGCAAAACTTCAGGTTGCAGGAGGAATATTCGTAAATGGTACGCTTACCGTCGATACAACAGATGCAATGGCGGGGAATGCGATATTCTTTTCAAGTGCTGGGTCACTTGTATCGCAGCCAACAAACTCGGACGGAACTTCAGCATTTGGATTTGCGGTTACTGGAACAGATATAGACCAAGGAAACCTCGTATCATTCAGTACAACCACAGAAGACGGAAGCGTAAACAGGACATTGCTTGAAATCGGTTATGCAATCGATCCATCTGGTAATTTCACAACAACAACATTTTTCTCTGGGATTCAAGATGCTGAAGGTGCAACAGCATTTCACTTTGACACGGAAAATTCCATCACATCATCGACAGATGCACTCGATCGAACATTACTCACAGTTTCAAATGGAGGAACACCGAAATTCCATGTCGGTGCAGGCGGAAATGTATACGCAAAAAACAGTTTCATAGCAAACTCAACAGACTTCGGAATTGGTGATCTTGCTGAGTATGTTGATCTTGCGCCTGGACAATTTGTAGAGTCTGGAGATGTAGTAATGCCAGACCCAGAACATGAAGGAAAATTCAAAAAAGTTGATGAAGCATATTCATCATCTGCAGCAGGTATCATTTCAAACACTGCTGCCTTTGTGATGGGGGCTCGCGGTGAGAATCGCGCAGCGCTCGCATTGGCCGGACTGGTAAACACAAATGTATCAGATGAAAATGGTGCAATTAAGGTTGGAGATATGTTGGTGACCGCATCAGAACCAGGATATCTCATGAAATACGATTCAAGTCTTGCAATAGGAATCAACGCAATTGTTGTTGCAACAGCTCTGGAAAGTCATGATGAAGGAATGGGAAATATCAAAACATTGGTTCGAGCCGGCATGATGACATCAAGCACAACACTTTCAATTGGAGAAAATTCAGATGGAAGTTTATCGTCACCAAGTAGCTCTGATATGTTGGCAACAGCAATTACTTCAACTCGAGGAACATGGGCGATTGATCAAGATGGTAAGATTTCAGTAAAACGAATTACATCGGAAGAATACGTTGTTGAGCAAAACCTCAATGCCCCAACGATCGGTGAGGGGGTGATTGAAACAGGAAATGATTCGCTGAAAGTTATCACGCCAGCAATTCAGGATAATTCAAAAGTTTTCGTAAGTTTCCTCACCAATCTTGCAGGAAGAAGCTACCATATTTCTGAAAAAATTCCAGGAGAATCATTCACGATCATGCTGTCCTCACCAGTTTCAGAATACACATTACTCGATTGGTGGATCGTTCAAAAAGAAGGAGTTGAAACAGAAATCGAAGCAGCGCAAGCTCCACCAATTCCATTTGGCGAACCAGCACAAGCAGCGGAAACTCCAGAAGAAATCATTTCAGAAGAACCAATCCCAACATTTGAGGAGCTAGAGCAAGAAGCACAAGAAGAGGTAATTGAGGATGTTACTGAAGAAGTTGTAGAGGAAACAGTTGTAGATGTTGAAGAAGCGGTGATTGAAGAGGAAATAATCGAACAGGAAGAAGAAACAAATCCTGTTTCATCTTTAGAGGAAAATGAAGAAACCGCCGAAGAAGAGGTAGTAGAAGAAGTTTTTGAGGAAGTAATCGAAGAAGCAGAAGAAGCAGAAGAACAAACAGCTCAAGAGATCCTAGAAGAAATAATAGAAGAAGAAACACAAGAAGAGGTGACCCCAGTCGAAGAGGTCGTAGAGGAGATAATTGAGGAGGAGGAAGTTATTTAATGGGTCCCCGCCTTCGCGGGAATGACAATATATATGAAAGCACACGAAGAAGGCCAGCCAGATTTTGAGTACAATCAAATCACAGACCACATTTATCTCGGAACAAACGCATGTTGCGTAGATCATTTCAAAGATGAGTTATTAGCAAACGGAGTAAAATCTGACATCTCACTAGAAAAAGAACATTTGGATGCGCCATACGGAGTTGATTTATTTCTCTGGCTTCCGACAGTAGATCACACGCCGCCAAATCCATCACAAATCAAATCAGGTGTAGATATGATTGCATCGCTGGTCGGACAAAATGAAAAAGTATATGTACATTGCAAAAACGGGCATGGTCGCGCACCAACATTAGTCGCAGCATATCTCATCAGCACAGGGATGTCGGTGGACGAAGCAATTGCAGAAGTACAATCAAAACGCCCAGTAATACACCTCGAAGACTCCCAAATCGAAGCACTCAAAAAACTCTAAAACATCGCCCGCAAGGGCGTTTTTAGAATCTTGATGTAGACGAGCAAAAATGCTACAATCCTCATCTATGAAAATTGGAATTGTCGGGCTGCCGAATGTAGGGAAATCAACCTTATTCAAAGCTCTTACCAAAAAACAAACATTGATTGCAAATTATGCATTCGCAACAATCGACCCATCAGTCGGTATTGTTGATGTTCCAGACGAACGCCTCGACAAACTCGCAGAAATTTCACAATCACAAAAAATCGTCCCATCAACAATTGAATTTGTAGATATCGCCGGATTAGTAAAAGGTGCATCAGAAGGTGAGGGATTGGGAAATCAATTTCTCGCACACATCCGCGAAGTCGATGCGATAGCTCATGTCATCCGCGCATTCACAGATAAAGATGTCATGCATGTTCACGGCGACGTCGACCCGGAAAACGATTTAGATGTCATTATGATAGAACTCGCCATGGCAGATCTCGCTACCGTACAAAAACGCCTTGAAAAAACAAAAAGCAACATGAAAGCAGGATCAAGCAAAGAACTCGAGAAAGACCTTTCCATTTTAGAGAAATTTAAAGCGCGACTTGATCAAGGCAAAGCAATCATCGATGCAATTGAAGAAGATGAAAAATATCTCGCCCAAGAACTCAGTTTACTAACCGCAAAACCATACTTCATTATCCAAAACACTGACGAGGGCGAGGATGAAGATTTGAAGGGAACATTTAATTGCCCCATCGTAAAAATCTCTGCAAAAATCGAAGCAGAACTTTCAGAATTATCAGCAGAAGAAGCCAAAGAATTCATGAGCGATTTGGGAATGGAGGAAAGCGGGTTGGTTCGCGTTATAAAAACAGGACAAGAATTATTGAATCTTATGACGTATCTCACATCTGGAGAGCTTGAATCCCGCGCATGGAAAATCCAAAAAGGAACAGCTGCGCCGCAAGCAGCCGGAAAAATCCATGGAGATTTTGAGAAGAAATTCATCGCGGCAGAAATCGCAACATACGATGATTTTGTAGAACACAACGGATGGGGTGGATTAAAAGAAGTGGGAAAGGTTCGACTTGAAGGAAAAACATATGTCATGCAAGATGGAGATGTATGTGTATTTAAAATTGGAGGATAATATGGGATTTTTTAAAAAAATAGATGAGTATCTAGCAAGAAGAAATAAGAAAGAGGTCGAGTTTTCTGAACCGAAAGAAGAACAACCAGAAGAGGTGGAGCAGGATTCACCCGAAGAACGAAAAAAGAAAATTGAGCGCATTGAAGAATTAATTGAGAGTACGTTTACTGAAAGGGAAACGCAGTTTAATGATGTTGAGGAGGTTCTCGCAAAGGACAAAATATCGTTGGTCGATATTGCACGCTTACAAGTGAAGGCGAGCAGGCTTGTTTCTTTGTTGGTCATAAGAGCAACATATATAAAGGAAAAGTATGGTGAATTGCATGTGGTATCAGATGAGAGTGATGATGAAATGACTTTTGCAGCAAATGTACTTGAGGATAGAGATGCTCAATTAGAAGGAGTATTTAGACAGTGGAAAACAGAATTTGAAGAGGTTACTAATGAGTATGAGGAATCAATTGATGATGCACGAGCTGAAACAAGTGATGAAATTCTGGAAGGTAAAAGTGTTGAACCAGAAAAACTGAAAGCCTTTCGAGCAAAGATCGAGGGATTAATGGGAGAGTTTGCAATATTAGAACAGCGAATGTTAGAAACCCACAGTGATCCAGAGGAAACATTAAAACTAGCGGTGACCCAACCAACATTTTCAAGACGGTCAGAAAGAGCAGGGACGGAAAGGTTCACAGGAGAAGAGCCTACGCTTGAGCATGTATCTCCAACTGACGACACAGTTGCACGAGATCTTTTGGCAATTACAGGTGAGGTTGATGAGACAGGAGAAACGGTAGCTGCAGTAAATCCTATCGATGATACAGTAGAATATGACGGCACAGAAAAAACACTTCCATCACTGGAAGCGGTTCAAAAAGATACTATAGATCCGCATGCAGCAACGCAAGAGAGAAAACCAGTGAAACCAGAAGATATTGACGAGGTTGCTTAATTTCTGCGTAACAAAATAATTTCGCGGAGCACGCGTTGATCATCGCGGCCGTAGAGGAGATTACCAGCAGGAGAGAGTTGGTCATCGAGCGAAATAGGTTTAGTCGGCGGCTCGATAACTTCGTAACCTAATGTAGAAATTTTATCATGAATCGGGATTGCCACTAATCCCTTTTTTGTTACGTACAATGGAATTACCATCACAACCCTCGCTCCCTTTTCGAGAAATTTCGTCCAATTTTTTAAAGCATCAGCATACAAATCCGCAATTCCTAATGCATGTTCTTCTCGTTGTGCATGTGTAAGTTTTTTTGGATTGCCGAGAAATGGTTCTGTAACAATTGCATCAACATCCTTTTTAATTCGGCGTGCTACGTCGCGCGCATCACTTTGCAGTATTTCTACATGGGTTCCCGCCTTCGCGGGAATGACAATCATATTCGGGATGACAGAGGAAAGCCACTCAATATTCTGTTTTGTTGCTTCAATAGCTTCTGGGTCTGCATCAGACGCAATCCCATCAAATCCTAATAACGACGCTTCCATAGAAACAGTTCCTGTCCCACAAAACGGATCCAAAATAGTTCCTGAAGAAATCCCACTCAAATTCACCATCGTACGCGCTAACTTTGGTGGCAACATGCCACGTTTTGCATCGCGTGCAGGCTTTTCAAAATCACGTGTACTCCACGCATCTATATCATGGACTGACGTCGATCGTCCTAACAAAATCTTGTCACCCTCCGGGATAATATGAAACTCACCACCAGATTTCAAAATATCACTATGAATAATTGCAGCAGCATCCAACTGCTTTTTCTTTGGCAATATAAATCGCGCAGAACGATCATGATCCCGCAATTCAGATTTAATTGCAGGACAAAGGTGTTGCGGCGCTAGTCGATCATCATCAATCCACGAACTAATCCCAAACGTAATTTTACCTTCAGTTTTCAAAACATGCTCAACTATCGCAGTATGAACATCATCAACATATTCAAGAGGCTCAATAACTTTCAAAGCACCACCAAGTCGATCAGTCGTCATAAAATCACACGCAGAATCCGCTTCAAAACAAACTAAAGAATCGTGAACCCACGACATGGTAACTTGTTTATTAAATGTTTCGGCGAGTGTGAGAACCTCTGAAACCGCTAGGGCCGGCTCTCTCCCAACTTGAACTATGTACTTCATACCCTACAAACTTTAGGCTTCATAAACATCAACGCAATAATTCCAACTCCAATAAACACATCCGCAATATTAAAATACGAAGCAGGAAGTAAATGAATATAATCAATCACAAATCCGTGCACCAAGCGATCATAAATATTTGAAGCTGCTCCCAAGAAAATCATCAACCAAAGTACAGCATCAACATAATAATACTCACGATACGTACGATAGGCTTTGATAAGAACAAATATCATAATCATAATTGCAATGCCAGACAAAAAAGGCCCCCACGAGACTGGTAATGAAAATGCAATACGATCATTCTCAAACAATCTAATATGCAATCTATTCTCAATTAATACACGAATATTGTCGCGCATCGCAAACATTTTGAGCGCACGATCAACAATCAACAAAAAAAACGACACTATAAATAAATATGTCGCTTTTTTTTTAGTGGTCATCACAGTAATAGTGTTATTCAAATGTAGTGATAGTTTTTCGCTAAAGAGCCGAATAAGCGAGGAGGAGATGTAGGTGCATCGCCGACAAGCTTTAAGGGTGTTTAGTAGAAAAGGATCGCTGCAGTTGGGTGACAATTATTAGTGCGATGACCACTTGTCATTTGAAAAGATTAAATCTCTTGTTTTAAGGCCTTCTTGCACGCAACACAAGAATTAGACGTAGGACGCGCCTCTAAGCGCTTTTCCTCTATGGGTTGCTCACAATACTTGCAAATACCATAATCGCCAGAATCGAGCCTTTTGAGGGTTTTCTGAACATCCGCTAGTTCTTTGGTTAATGTACCCTTCATCGCAATGTTATGACTAAAATCCTCAACTTCTGCGGCATTATCTTCTTCAGAATCTCCATATTGCGGGAAACGAGTTTCATATTCACTTCCACCTTCAGCTTGAGGATCAGCAATTTGACCCAATTCAAACTTCAATCGAGTTTCTTCCTCAAGAAGTTGCTCATTCATTTTTTTAACAAATGTTTTTGTGTGTCCAGCCATATTTCTATATCAAAATTATGAAATCATTATCCTCCGAAATAGGGGCTATGTCAAGTTGGTTTGGGGATAATAATTTACTTTTTTGTTGGGGTTTTTGTGACAAAATATATAATAAATTGTTGTGGGTGAAGATTTGCTCTCTTAGATCTTGGTGCTGATGATGCTGTATTTCTTGGATGGTGAATGCTCTTGTTAGGTGGGTGTAATGGTAAATACGGAATTCAGTATCTATCGCACCAGAAGCCAGGCACATCCGCATTTTTTAGAGAAATAAAAAAACCACATTATGTGGTGTTAAAAATCTGCTTGATAGGCTTCGGATGCGTCCAAGAAAATTAAGGCAATCAGAAATTTCGAAGGGAATACGATGGAGGCGTATTAGTCTTGGTAAAAATCCTCAGCTCGCCTCTTGCTTTGTTCCACACGGCTAGGTTCATCTGTGCATTCTTCTGACTAAGTGGTATGCGATACGCGTAATATTTTCAAAATTGTGGTAGGCCTCGGGAATACTTAAAACTTACGAAATCGGAGATTTCTGGTTTTAAGCAAAAAAAAGAGGGGTCTGCGACAGCCTTACAGTGTTGCTTAAAGCCTGCAGTACCCCCTTCGGATAATCGACGAGTACCTGCAGACGCGTATAGTACGACATGAGACATCTCATGCTATACGCATCTGCAACATAACTCTCCTGGATTTTCCGAGTGACTTACCTCATCATCCTACCCAAGCCACGGGAGATCCATCTAAAAGAGGTTCCCAAGCTTATGAGTATGCCACACAGTGTCCTGTTTGGTATATACGTAAGCATAAAGCAGAGCAGAGTGATGGAGAAAGAGGTTAAACCCAATTCTCCCAACGAGTGAACGAGGAAGATTTGATTGTAGGTCTATCGCAGGTGCGACAGGCCCATGAATGAACTAAGTGGTTGTAGTGGTATATACAGTTGGTAGTGGTGGTGCTAACTGTACATGATGGGTAACGCGGATGCGTAAGTGGTGTGCAAACGGTCATCTCAGTTACATAAACAGTATAACATGAAAAACCGGTTTTGTCAACGTAGCTTTTTTACTTAAATTAGTTGCAGAGAAGTTGGACATTGAATTTAAAACTGTGTGTAATCACAAACAATACACATGGTTATGCACACAATCTGTGGATATGTGCATAACTTCCACATGTTATCCACAAAGGTGTGCATAGATGTGGATAAAGACAAGGTGATGTGGAAATAAGATAAGTTGGTGACCAATTTTAGCAAAAAACATATTCACATCAAAAAAACCGCATGTCTGTAGACATGCGGATGAATTTCAATCAATCAAATGCGATTGAACAATCGGAATGAACGAAGTAAGTGCAATATCGATAGATCGTGCGCCGTTAATACGGAGATTGCGTGTTCCGAGCACTGCGCGCTCAATCCATGCATTCCAATATCGACGAGAAGCCTCTGCAACGCGAATCTCAAATCGACCAAATTGTCGATGAGAAAGTTCGGCCGAAAACAAAGGAAAGTTGAATCCGGTCATGTCAGTCAGATCACGAAAATTGTGCGGATCTTCGAAGTTTACAGCGATTGTTTGTTGAAACGTGGCAAAGTGCACGATGCCTCCTTTTATGAGCGATGAGAAGAATGTATCAAAAGATGGTTAAAGTGTCAATAATTGATTAATCCGAACGGGTATGATGTAATAGTGTACGCTCATTCAAACGGAGGACATAATGGATGAACCAAACGCACTACTCGTCGTACTTCTCAAAAGAACGGAAACAGAAGTTGATGCATTGACTCGTGAAATTCTCGATTCTGGAGATTCTGAAGTGTTAGGTACTGTGGGAGACATTATTTATCCCCTGAGACAGACTGGAGATATATTCGGAGATCCTGCATTGGTGGGGAGTCTGTCAGTAGCTGACAAAGCGAAGGTTACCTACATGACGAGCTATCTTGAGTTGAAGGTTGAGTCATGGTTGAAAGACATAAGTGACGATCACGCGGAGGATCACAAATTCTGGGCTGCACTCGCCATGATGTATCGCATGCAAGCCAAGTTGCGTAGCCTTCTCATTCCCCAGGGCGAAACAGGGCAAGAAAACGCCAACTAGTACATCAAGTAGCGCTTAATCCCCCAAAAAGGGGATTTTTAAATTGCAAAACAAAAACCACTCGTAAAGAGTGGTTTTTGGGACGGTTACTACGCGCGCTGTACGTTCACAGCGTTTGCGCCCTTAGGTCCTTCAGCAACTTCGAAAGTTACTGCGTCGCCCTCGTTCAATTCATCAAACATTACTCCAACCAATTCCTTGGCGTGGAAGAAGAGATCTTTTTCCATCTCATCTGATTTGATGAATCCGTAACCCTTGTCCATTTTTCTTGCAATGGTACCGGTCATAGATTCGGTTCGCGAGATGCAGATAATCCGAGGATTAAGCAGCACCTCTTATATATAAACACTTAGACCTGACATACCGACGTGTGGGAAGCCCACCTATGCTGCGAGTCTTTTGTGTCGGAAGATAATA
Source organism: uncultured Gammaproteobacteria bacterium (assembly GCA_964536205.1). GTDB lineage: Bacteria > Patescibacteriota > Patescibacteriia > Magasanikbacterales. The sequence goes on along the minus strand of CAZHVT010000001.1, from coordinate 18,474 downwards.
CCATAGACCCAGCAATAGGTCAATAGATATCAATTTTTGCGTATAAACATTGACAAAAGTGAAATATCATGTTATAGTACTATGTTCTTTCAAATTGTATTTCTGCAAAACTTTTAGCAATGGAGGGATTCATGAAACGCAGAGGGCATCGCATTATCGAGCTGACATGGGAATGCTCGAGCTGTCATCATGTGAATAAAGGACGCCACACGCAGTGTCAGAGTTGTGGGTCGCCAAAAGAGGCTGATGAAAAAGACATCATGCCTGGTGACTCGACAAAAGTTGCATCCGTCACCGACGCCGAGCGTTTGCGTGAAGCGAATGCTGGAGCAAACTGGGTGTGCGAGTACTGCGGATCGCAGGAGAGAAATCTCAATGGCAGTTGCCGTAACTGCGCCGGAAAAAAAGATATGGATAGTTTCCATCCAGAGGCACGGGAAACTAAGCGGTATCATCCCGAGCAGGATATGAAACCAGGAACGCCGATTCGCAGAAATGATGATTTCACATCATCTTTTGATCGCTATGAAGTTGATTTCGAGTTTGCGCGACAGCGTAAAACGCGAATGATAAAAATCGCGAGCATTATCGGCGGCATTGCATTAGTAGTCGGATTACTTTTGTGGATTTTCATGCCATATGAAGTGAACGCCGAGGTCACAGGAATTCATTGGGAGCATACCGTAAATCTTGAACAGCGATTTCTCAAGCATGGCAATGATTGGGATGGAAACATGCCAAGTGACGCACATAATGTAAAGTGTGTGACCAAGTTCAAGGAGTACGAACGATGTAATCCGCACGATTGTAATCCTCATCAAGTGAGCTACGATTGTAGACCTCATGATTGTAATTGTCGCGAGTCATGCTCACCTAGTGGAAATGGCTATGCATCCTGCACAACAACATGTTCGACCTGCTACGACACCTGTTACCGAACCGAGTACGACACGTGCTACGATCAATGTCCTGTTTACGATGAGTGGTGTTCATTCGACTATCACGAATGGGATGTTATCAAAACAAATGTGGTTGGCGGGACAACACACGAGGAACATTGGCCAGATTTTCCAACAAACGGCAGGAGCGATCTCCGCAATACACACAAAGGGGAGTACGAGGTAAAATTCTACTCGCAAGAAAAAGACAAAACATGGGACTACAAACCAGATGATCTGGAAGAGTTCCGGAAATACAACACAGGCGCACCATGGCTCATCAAGGTGAACCGCGCTGGCCACGTTTGGCCACAAAACGAGTTATAGAAAAAGCCCTCGAGAAATCGGGGGCACTTTTTATTTCGACCCTTCTTCGCTAAAGCTACGAAGGGCAGGCGTCAAAAATATTGACAAGAAGTAAGTGATGAGGTATGGTTCGGTCACGATCATTATAAGGAGGGCATAATGCCACAACCACAAACACATAGTCAGAAACTTCCCGGCTACGAAGCAACGCTCATGATGATTTCAGATTTCGCCGGACAAGCATCAATAGCAGCGCTTGGAGGTGAAACAGACCGCAAGAACATTGCGTTGCATACACTCAAGGCACTCGTTGAATTGATCACACAAATGGAGATTCCGCGCGGGTCTCGTCCATCGATAGCGCATGAGGTGGAGCAGTGGGTACGAACAGTGGTAACTGTCGATCACGATGGCATCATCGCGGATCTCGCCGGCGATCTCCCGCATATCATCTCACTCATTTTGAGCAATTAACTTACACTCAGCACACGCTGGGCTTTTTTTATGCTACCATTGACAAATAGTGATTTTTAAGGTATAGTTTCGTGTTCATTAACATAAAAAAGAGGAGAGAATCATGGTAGACAAAAGTGCCTTTGCAACAACAATTGAAATCAAAAATTTTTATTTGGAAGACATCAAGCAGTATCAGATGGGGGGTGTGATAATTACATCGCACTGTCCGACATGCAATACCGCCGCAGATTGGGGTGAAGGTGACAATGACTATCTCAGCTATCCAAAAGGCAATGCTGAAGAGGAAATCCAATTCTATTGCGGGGATTGCGAAGAGCATTTTTATGAGACATTCCGCTTCAATTTCACACCCACCATCACACGAGTTGGAAACAAGAGAATGGAACCATGATCGACATATCATCGGAACAAACAGGACCTGCGGCAGAACTCTCCAACTTTCCGATGCGCATCTTTACCTTTGATGGTTTGGTGTGTCAGTCGATGGAAGGATTGCTGCAAGCATTCAAATTTCCGCATCCATTGGATCAGAAACGGGTGTGCGTCTTGGTTGGTCGCATGGCAAAAAAAGTTGGGCGACAAAAAAACCTGGAGTGGCAATCGACGCAAACATTGTGGTGGAATGGCGTAGCATACGAGCGCGAAGGCGAGGAATATCAAAAACTTCTCGACCGCGCGTTTGATGCACTCGCAAAAAACGTCCACTGGCGAATCGCACTGCTGTCGACAGGTGACCAACTACTGACCCACTCGATGGGCAATGCAGATCCGAAAAGGACAGTTCTCACGGAGGAAGAATTCTGCTCGCGGTTGATGAACATCCGCGCGCGATTACTGAAATAAACGAGTTTACGGCCACTCGAAAAAAGGTCGTTTTTTATTTATGGTATGCACCAATTGCATCAGAAATATTCTTATATCCATCAGCACGCAGAAGTTGCACAAGTCCTTTATTTATAGATCCAATCAGCTGAGGGCCTTCGTAAATCATACCGGTAATAAGTTGCACAAGCGAAGCTCCGCGTTTTATTTTTTCATACGCATCAGCCGCAGAAAAAATTCCTCCAACACCAACAATAAGTAATTGATTTCTATAATTTTCAAATGCTTGAGAAATCAATTCGTTAGATGCATCCCATGTTGGCTTACCACTAATCCCACCTTTCACAGCAGGAGACAACGCATCTTTGATAAGCGGATAATGTCGATCCTTACACAAGTTTCCAATAATCACTCCATCAACTCCATGAGCAACAGCAACATCTAATAAGGGTTTAAAATTATTCCACGCAAGATGAATGGGCATTTTCAAAAAAACAGGTTTCTCAATTTTTAATCGAAACAAGGAGGTCAATAATCTATCAAGACGATCAGATGTAATAAACGGCTCACCACCAAAAGTATTAGGGCATGAAATATTGATCGTGTAAAAATCTCCAGCCCCACTCTGAATTACTTTATATAAACAAGAAGCATAGTCCAAAATCCCCGCATTAACATCAGCTGTCTCATAACAATTAGTTTTTCCAACAGAAACACCAATAGGGAAATCAGTATGCGTGTTAAGCTTGGGAAGAATGTGCTCCACCCCGATATTTTTTAAACCATAGTTCACCACGAGCGCTTGAGAATGTGGTAATCGAACAGCACGCGGTTTGGGATTTCCTGCGTATGCATGAAGTGTAAGTGTGCCAACCTGCATAAACCCAAAACCAACAGGTTCCATAATCTGCGTAAGATCACCATTTTTATCAAATCCTGCAGAAAGACCAACAGGATTTTTAAATTTCAAGCCACACAACTTTTGAGAAAGACTGGGGTGCTCATATCTAAACAAAGCGCTTGTTGCATGGCGAGCGCCAGAATATCGCCCCAATACATGTCCCATGCGAATGAACCTGTCATGTGCAGATTCAGGATCCATACGGAAAAGAAGGGGTTTGATAGCTTGTTTATAAATGTGTGACATCACGGTGAATTTCATGCATGGAAAGTATATCATGAAGGGAAATATAATGTTGTATATATGGAAGCGATTGGAACTCCTTGAGCGTGCGGTCGATAAGGACGATCGTGAAGCACTGCCTCAACTCGACATCGAGCGAGAGCTAGACGAAGCCTAAGGGCAAGGGTATGTGCAAGATGCGCATACCCTTTCTTTTTTTATTGACGTTTATTTTAATATGTTGTATTCTACTGCCACAACAACTCACGCAGGTGTGGTATAGTGGCTTATTATTTCTGCCTTCCAAGCAGACGATGCGGGTTCGATTCCCGCCACCTGCTTATACAAAAGATCTCCGAAAGGGGATTTTTTGTTTGGGTAAATAAAAAATCCACCGCGCAGGATGGATTATGAATGTGCTTTATTGCGCTTGTTCATGCGATAGGCATCGAGTACGAATATGAGAGACAATGCTTGCTGAAGGACAAGCCAAAAATAGTTTTGTACTGCCAGCAAGGTCCCCATTGATCCATTCATGAGAATAAACCATAGATAGCCCGAAGCTTTTTGTTTGGCAAGCAAGTATGTCCCGAAAAGGAATCCAACAATGGTACCTAATTCGAGAACTTGATTGATCGTTGTGATGCCACCAAAGTCATATAGACTCACGCCGATGCCCATTACAACCGCAACGCGTGTAATGTAATCCAGCCACTTGGGTTCATTTCCAATTCCTTGTTTGGCAATCATGAGTCCGAGAACCATGCCTGTGGCGCCACCAGCTTCTACTGCGAAAACAATCCAGTTTCGCTCAAGTACGAATATCACGAGCCATGCAGGAAGACCAATCAGATAAACTGCCCATGAACGAACAAGCCATTTCTGTTTTACGTCATCTTTGCTTCGTTCAGCTTGTGAGAAAAAGATCTTGTTGAGGAGATAGAATCCACCGCCCCAGATTTGCAATATGATGTGAAACAATTCTGCACCTCCTTTCCATTTCAGGATGCTTGAATCTATCAAATCAATAGATATATGTCAATCATTGCAAATATAAAATTACAGCCATCTAGACTGTTGACAGAACTGCTTTTTTGTGTTATTATAGCCGTATTGAATCTGTCATTTCACGCATGAAAAAAGAGGAGAATGATGAAAGTAAAAGTATATCTGTTTCCAGATTATGTGGGCATCAGATCTCTTTTCAATCATTCGCCAGTACTTATGGCGATGCTTGAGGGGTTGGGGATCGTGCTTGAGAGGCATGACTGGCACGGTACGCTGGATTCGGTGCCCGACAACGGGCCGGTGATGGTGAGATCTTCATCGATGATGATGTGTCGGAATGATGAGCTAGCGGCATTGTGTCGAGATCGAGATCACTTCGTGTTCTACGACGATCATCTGCTCTGTGAGGATGGCTCAATGACCAAGGCTGGACGACGGCAGGCGGTCAAAGATTTCGTAGAGCGGCTGCGCGCTTTTCAGAGAGCAAACTAACACCCAGTCATCGCACAAGAAACTCTGTCATATCGCTACAAGCGAGAGGCAGGGTTCTTTTTTTATCACAAATCTAATGATTGACAATTAGATCATTTTATTCTAAGGTTGCGGCGCTGAAGTGTGTTGCTTCGGAAGAGCAAAAGGACAAAGAATGACCGAAGAAAGACCCGGAAGGGTAGTGCTGCTGGGAGAAGATCATTTTGTGAAGGCTGCATCAGTGATTGGATGGGGTCCAAACTCGCAAGGAGTGGGTGGGATTCACAACAAGCGCGGCTGGGCTCTGCTACGTCTCATGGAAGAACGATTTCGTGATGGTGAGTTTCAGCCGTCATTTGATCGGATCATCATCGCAGAAACTGCGGGGTCGATTGTAATCGCGCAGGTTGGCGATCGCGTAGGGCTCATTCGCAATTACCGAATGACGGGAGAGAGGCTGCCTTTTGAGGGTGATGCTGCAGATTACATCAAATATATTGATGAAAATCAGCTGTGGGAAGAGCTTGTTGCATCGCTGGGTCAATGGCGATGGGAATGCCCACGTGGACAAATTCCACCAAATCCCGACGCTGAAGGCAACGAATCGATCGAAGACTTTGTCATTAAAACAGCAAAGATGGAAGCTCTCGATGAAGCAGGATACGAAATCGCAGGAGCACGCATTGTTGGACGTTTGATGATGGATTCTGCATATTTCGCGCATGCACAATATGTCGTCCATGCAAAAATCAAATCCATCGGCGATGCATCTCCAGAAGAAACTGAGTTGATTGGAGGAAGCAAATTGCACTCCATGTCGGAAATCCGTCAGCTTGTGGAAGCAGGCGAACTTGACGACGGTCTCACGCTCGGAGCTCTCGCAATGTGTGGATTATCGCTCTAAATCGTACCCACCACATCGGTGGGTTTTTTGTTTGACAAACAATGTAGCATAAGATAACCTTAAGATAATCTTACTTACAAAAAATATGGAAAACATCATAGGACTCAAAGAGTTGCGACAAGATGTAGACAAATTTGCGAAGCTTATCACTAAGGGCCAAACATTCATAGTAATGAGAAAAAATAAACCACTTTTTCGATTATCTGCAGCTGATTCACAAAGCAATTGGGAGATGGTTGCTGATTTTACAAAAATTAAAAAAGGAGGAGTAGACATCGATGATATACTAGCATTGCTCTAAGTGCTGTATATGGAAAAGATTAAGAAAATCCTGGCCAAGATGTCTGAAAAAGAAAGGAGTGTATGCAAAACGCTCCTTATTCGTATAAAAAAAAATCAGTTAAGCGGGTTGGATGTTAAAAAATTAAAAGGAAGGAATGATATATATCGAGTAAGAAAAGGAAAAGTCAGAGTTATATATCGAGTAATCGGTGAGAAGACAAAAGTATTGAGATTAGAAAAAAGAAATGATAATACATACAGATGAAATACAGGCACACACAACAAGGTTATGTGATCATGATCGCGCTGGGGCTTGTTGCGGTGGGTATTTTTGTAACGGCTTTGTTGATGCAAGATGATACGGCGCGGGTAGTGTTGTTGGTTGAGGGTATATTATTTTTATTCCTAGCGTTGATATTTTCCACATTAACCATCAGAATCACAGATCATGAACTTATCTGGAATTTCGGTCCGATTCCTCTCATAAAGAAACGAGTGATATTGTCGGATATTATAAGTGCTAAAGCAGTGAAAACAAAAATAATTGAAGGATGGGGGATTCATCTCACACGCAGAGGATGGCTGTATAATATTTCCGGACGTCATGCTGTTCTCATCGAAAAATCCGACGGTAAAACTTTTATGTTAGGAACTGATGAACCGGAGAAGTTGGTGAAAGCAATTGGTAAGGCAAAGTATTGACGCGCAATCCAGTGTCATGGTAATCTCTGACCTCGTTCATTGAAGTGTGTGAAAGACCACAAGGAGGCTGTGATCATGATGGGAATGCATCGGCCAAACAGCATTACGTTGTTACGGCATGGTGAGTATTATTGGAACATAGCACAGCGTGCTAATTTTCATTTCGAGAGTTTAGATGATGTACCACATCAAATAATTGGCGTGCAGGAACAGCATGTGCCGCTGACGCCAGCGGGCAAAGAGCAGGCGATTGCTACCGGGCATGCACTTGCTGAAATGTACCCCAAGGGATTTATTACCATTTTCTACAGTCCTTGGTTACGGGTTCGGCAAACATTAGAATTAATGCAGGCTGCCTGGCAAGATGATGGGATTCGAGCTCGTGTGAAAAGACAAAGCAAGGATTCAAAAGCACTTGCTGAACAAGATCAGGGTGACAACGTTCTATATTTGGATCCTGATAAGCGCGAGTCGTGGGATATGCAATTTAAGCGTTTGAGATTATTAGAGCTCAAACATCGCGATTATACAAAGTTCAGGCACAATGGTTTGACGACCGGCGATATAGCGATGGATCTGCCGACGATGACGGGGGAGTCGCATTGGCAGGTGGTACGTCGAGTTGGAGGATTTTTGCAGCGGATTTATACTCCGCAATATGGCGAAAAGGATGTGGTGATTATTGGTCATCTTGCGTCTCTCATGGGGTTGCGAGCCGAGATTGAACATATCGACGAACAGACTCTCTTGGCCGATTTGAATCGTGAAGATAAAAAATTTGCGATTAGTAATTGTGGGATGTGTCGATATGAATGGCGAACATCTCAACCAGCTAGCGCAAACAGCGATTATTGGGAACGCGTATTCTGGAACAAAACGTTTTATAATGGTGCGATTCTCGACACATAAAATTTCAACACCCGTTTGGGTGTTTTTTATTTGGGATTGACAAGTACAGATTTTTCAAGTAGTTTCTGTGGTGGCTCATTACAAAAGGAGGGCTCATGGCAGAGGTATTTTCAACCCTGGCAAGTGTGGTTTTGATCCTTGTTATTGTGATGTATTTTCGTCAGATCGTGCAAGGGGTATCTATTCCCAATCCAGCGACATGGCTGATTTGGACAGTGATTGGATTGATCAACACGGCGACATACTTCACAGTAGTCGACGGAAATTTGTTTGAATGGTCAATCACACTGACTGCAACTATCGGATTAAGTACGATTTTTTTCTACGCTCTGGCAAAGGGAAAATTTGCGAGAGTGGGAAAAATTGAAAAGTTCTCGCTTTGCATTTCACTTGCAGTGGGTATTTTGTGGCAGACAACAGGTAATGCCGTACTCGCAAATATCTTATTACAAATTGTGTATCTCATTTCGTTTTATCCTACTGTGGTAGGGTTATGGAATGGCACGCTTAGAGAAAAAACGCCGCCGTGGGATACAGCTGTTTTGGCATATTGCTTGGTGATTGTGGGAATTATTCTGAACTGGAATGACACAAGTGCAATGGCGCTGGTGCATCCAATCGTAAATGGTATTATCGGAAACGGAAGTGTCGCGCTCATGATTCGCATAGGCTGATCAAAAAATCCCGGACAACGGGATTTTTTTAATTGCAGAAAATTTGAGGAGATTCTTCGACTAAAGCATTCAGGATGACAAGTTCTTCAGCATATATGTTTCGCCGGGATGGTAACCGAGTTTTTCGTAGTATTGGCGGACGCCGACACCGGAGATGACGGCCATCGTTTTAAATCCTTTTTCTGTGGCGATGTTTTCTGCTTCTTTCATTAATTTCTTTCCGAAGCCCTTGTGTTGCACATCTGAATCTGAAGCTTCCGCATCGATTTTTACGAGATGACCATATGTATGCAACTCTCTCACAAAAGCACAATCTTTAATTTCCGGCATCAATTCTAATATCTTCTCATCCTGCGATGATGGCAATCGCAATCGCAAGAAAGCAAACACACATCTCCGCTGCGGATCCTCATAAGACAAAAAATACTCCGTCCCATTCCCTGCAATAAATTTTTCTATAAAGAGTTGCGGCTCTTCTTTAAGTAAATCATCGTATTTTTTTGAAGATCGACCATATTCACGACACCGCAAACACACACAAGTCTCTCCATCAGCCTCCATATCTTTCTGAAGCATTTCTCTTAAGTTTGTGACTTTGTTCCCAGCTGTAATAGAATCAGAAGGAATATCTCGGATCAAACGCGAAATCCGACAATATTTAGGCACACGTTTTTTCGCTTCTTTCAAAACGCGATACAAATCTTCAATTGGATATGGTGTAAATTTTCCTTCATCATACCAATCTTGCAATTCAGAAAGTGGGACAACTGTACACGGATAAATTTTAATCATATCCGGCCGCAATCCAGGATCATCAAATAAAATATCATACATCTTAATATCAGATTCCGGCGTCGCACCAGGCAAATGAGGCATCGTATGCAAATCAACTTTGAATCCCGCATCACGCAACAAAGAAATCCCATCCTTAAATTGCTGGACGGTGTGCCCACGTTTTATTAATTTTAAAACCTCATCATCAGTGTGTTGTAGGCCAACCTCAACGCGCGTACATCCCATCTCACGCATGCGCGCAACTTCTTCTGGGCGAATCCAATCCGGTCGCGTCTCCAAAGTTAATCCAATAATCCGATATTTCGCCATCTCATTAATTTTAATCGCTTCGGCCAATTTTTGTTTTTCTATTTCAATAGATTTCTGAATCTCATCTGAAGTGGTCGCATTCGGCGCATCAATCACCTCCAAAGAATTCACATTCGTAAAAGTTGTTTCAGGATCAATCTCCTTCATCTTAAAATCCGCGCGCTCATCAGGAAGATTTGCATCAGAAGTTCCATATCGATTACACGCCTCATAACAACGTCGAATAAACCACAACTGATAATCATATCGATACGCATTCCAGGTTCCACCCTTCACAATCATCTCAACTTTATCAACCGCATGACCATTTCCCTCCAACATACAAATCCGATTTGAAATCTGCAGCCACGGGTCGAACTTATTGCGCAACGCTCGCTGTGCCGCTGGCTCATTAGAAAGATAACTTTTTGGCATGATAGATTCAGTTGGGCAATACACGCACTTTCCAGGACATGCATAAGGTTTCGTCAAAACAGTAATCACGGAAACTCCAGAGAGAGATCGAATATGACCACGTTGCAGCAATCGTTCAATCACCGCAGATTTCTCTACTTCCCCAGAATCCAGCATCTCGCGATAGGTTTTGAGTAATTCCGATTTAGTCGGCTGCTTCCCTTTTGCCGCGCGCAATACGCTGTGTTTAATTTTATCGACATCACGAAAGTCATGGAGATCAGCCATGGTTAATTCTTTGATGATTTGTTTGTTGATGGACATGTGTTAGAAATGCGTAAAGAGTAATTCGTAAAGCGTAATGCGTAATGCGTAAAATGAGTCGCAATGCGACAATCTATACATCGTCGCCTTTGGCGACACCGCTTACGCTTTACGCTTTACGCTTTACTCGTTACTATATTCGATATGAATGTGAAAGAAGCGCAGAACATCATGGAACAAACACGAGTAGGTTATGACAACATAACCTCTCACTTTAAGGAAACACGCACAAAGTTTTGGGCAGATGCTGACATGTTCGCGCAATACATTCCTTATAAAGGGCGCGTACTCGATCTTGGTTGTGGCTCGGGAAGATTCGCTCCATATGTACTCGCAAAAAAAGCTGACTACATCGGGATTGATCAAAGCGAGACTATCATAGAGGCCGCCAAAAATCAATATGCAATGGATGGTGCAAAATTTGTCGCAGCAAACCTTCTTGAAATCCCCTGCAAAGACAATTATTTTGATGCGGTATTTTCTCTCGCAACATTGCATCACATCCCTTCAGAGAAATTCCAACAACAAGCACTCGATGAAATCTTCCGAGTTTTAAAACCTGGCGGAATGGCAATCATCACCACATGGAATCTCTATGCAAACTATTACAAGAAACGCCTCAAACTTTCTCACAAAGATTTACAAAAATCCGACATGACAATTCCATGGTATGCCAGCGATGGCACATTACTCATGAATCGTTATGTCCATGTATTTTTAAAAGATGAATTAGTTGAATTAACAAAAAAAGCAGGATTCAAAATCAAAAAAGCCCACTATATAAAAAATAGAAAACGCGCGACGCAAGATGTGGGGCATAATTTATTCATTCTTGCCTCAAAGGGTTGACCATGCACCGCGTGGGGTGCATGGCAGGCCGTGCATTGCGTGGAGTGTATAGCATGTAAGGTGATTGACAAACTAAGTAAAATAGTGTAGTTTCAAAACTGTTCTTTACAGGGAGAAAATGTGACACAATCAAATGCGCGACTTGAAAGATGTGCAGAAGATCACTGGCATTTAATTGATGAATCCGACAGAAGGTTGCCGCTTGCACTGCGTTCCAAAAGACAAGCGCTTGATCAGCTGAACGAAGCAACACGAAATGGGCGATTCTACATACATTCTCAAAAGCGGGTGGAAGGAGAGATCAAGCAATCTGATATGCCAGACAAACATGAGTCAGATGGTGATTATTTGATCAGGCATAGTAAGGATTATGGTTTTTTCGAAGACCTCGTTCATTAAGTACCTGTCTATATAGCCGCCAATAATGGCGGTTTTTTAATATCTTGGGATTGACATACATTCAAAGAAGTGCTAATGTTCCCCATCGATCATTATAAATCCTTTAACCAAAAAACTAGAAAATAGGAGCAAAAAATGAGTCGAGATAAATATAATATTCAGTGTGGCAGTTCAAAAAGAGCGTGGTATTGGTAATGAATGCCGCTGATCGTTTCGCAAGACACGTGCTGTGGATTGGAGTGATTGATTCTGAAACAATGGAGCGCGTGGTGCGTGAAATTGGGGATCTATTCAAAGAAGATGCAGAAAAAAGTGTCACATTAATTCTCTCGAGCTCTGGTGGATCACTTGATGTAGCGATTGCGTTTCATGATCTAGTTCGCCATACACTCAACTGGTCGGATCAACTCGAGATTCATGTTGCTGGTGAGGCATCATCTGCAGCAATCACAGTGCTGATGGCAGCAGATACTCGATCAAGCGCTCCTCATAGTCTTTTCCTTTTTCATCCAATCAAGCGTCACTATTTCGAGAACATGAGCATGTCGAGTGAAGAGCTAAAAGAAGAAGCTCGTGTGATTGATGCAAAGTTTGAGAAAGTGCTCAACATTTGGGCTTCACAGATGAGAACTCATGAAAAAGAAGAATCAGTATGCATCGCTCGAAAATTGTGTTTTGATCGTGCTACTGTTTCACATGAGGATATGTTTGAACTCGATTTTCTGACGGGATAATTAAAAAACCCATGCATATGCACGGGCACCCCTTACGAGGGGTTTTTTATTTGCACAATGTCAGAACCTGATTCGGATAAATCAGATGTGCTGACTTCAATTCCGGATTGCATGCAACAGTCGCGTTTAAATCCGCGTGAGCTGCATCGACCAATCGATAGAGCTTATCGCGTGGTGTGACGACCTGTTGGCCGATTACTTCACAGCCATCGGAGTCATCTGGCAATTGCAACCGCCGGCATCGCCGCTGTAGCCACCGCCACCGCCCGTCAGCATCACCACTACCATCACCAGAAATAGAACTCGGAGGAATTTTCTCATCTTTCCTTTCCTTATCAAGATATTGATCGGGAAGTCTCGACCAGCCAATTACTGGACAAAACGCCCCGGTCACCGTAAACGAATCACCGCTTCTATTGAGCTTGTGACAGGTATGCCACGGCTCAATCGAAGGATGCGTGTTTTGCTGCACAACGCAGACATTGCGATCAGTCACCAGCGAAATAACCGCAACATGACCAAACGTTCCACATTTCTCTCCCTTCTCACCTCGGAGGATAAGTAGGTCGTATTCTTGTGGAGCTTCTTTTCCACCATTTTTGAATCGTCGCAAACCCTTCCGCCGTGCTCCAGTATAATAACTATGAGCATGTCCGGTCATTGTAAGATTGCGATAACCAAGGTAGCGAGCGAGAAATCGATTCACAAATTCAACACATTGATTCTCTAATCCATATTTTCCACGAGAGCTTTCCGCATTATGACAACGAATCGCTTCACCATGAAAGAATCCGAGAACATCATTGTGAGAGCATGATTTTCGATTTCCAGGATCAACAACAGCCAGAGGTGTCGGATCACTTCGCAAAACAGTTCGTGGATATTGATCAGTTTCATGAACTGCATTCGCCATCCACATTGCGATCGTATCAATATACGAACTGAAACGCTCACTGTACATTCCCAACGAAAGCCATCGACTCGCAACCTCATAGCTCAAGGTATTGTGGTACAAAACCACTTCCTCAATCTTTTTAGGACGAATCAAATCTTCAACGCGCCAAATGTAGACGAGATCAAAAAGTTTTGGCATCTCGTCAATCCGATCAATGCGAATGGGATTATCGTCTCCAATATGTACGAGATGGTATCCCCACCAACCAGATTTTTGACGTGGAAGAAGTAGCATGAGGTGTGAATTCATGTACGTATCAGCCGCAATGATTTTCTCGTCGGATCGAGTTTCGTGATAGTGATAGCCAAGGACATACACATCCTCACGACTCAACAGCTTTGTCAGCTGAAATCCACTATCTTTGATTTCTACAATGCGATCACCTTGAACCTCAAAATCATGCTCGCGATTGTAGACCATCGTCAGACGGTCTTCATTCACTTTCGCAAATGTCCAGGCAGGAGCATTATCAAAAACCTCCTCACCAAAAACATAATTCAATGTATTACGAACCATCGCTGCGCATGCTTCATTATCCCACAAAGACTGCGGAAGAAAATTCGGCATTGCACGACATCGATCGCTGGTCGGATCAAGACACTCTGCAAGCGCCTCAATAATTCCCCAACGAACTTCAGCTGTGCGCGGCTGCACTTTTTCATTCCACTCACTCTGACGAGAGGAACGTGCAAGCAGATACAAACTGGCAAACATAATCATGAAGCCAGCAAGAATCGAAATCGTCCAAATTGCTCGTCGACGTGTAATACGCATGTCTCCTCCGTTTCACACATTAATTATAAATGAACAATGATAAAAACTATCACAAAAAAGAGCCTTTGTCAACCCAGAACCACACGGGGTACGGGGCATGGCTTGACGGAGTCATATACATGATATAGTATGCAGGCCTACCAAGGGGGAAACGTGAAATTTACAACCAAACAAAGACTTTTATTTTTCGCGGCTATCGGTGTCGTGGCAATGCTCATTCTGCATATTCGACGAACACATTCATTCGATGATGTGAAACCTGAAAATGAAGAAGCGCTCACAGATTCACATCACCAGCTCATTCAAGAATATCTCGTCAGTGTAAGCGACATAAATCATTTCGGTGATTTGCAAAGCACGCACGCAGATGTTGAGCTCGATGAGTTTACGGCACGCAAACTCGTTGCAGATTTTGAAAGAACATCTCTTTCGCTGCTTGAGTATCCCAGAACAATTCCTGCACGAAGATTTTGTGAAGAATTTCCCGGGCCATGCGATTTCACGGGAAGATTATCAGTTTTACGCGGATTAGTGGTGCATGCAGTACACGCATATCCGGAAGATGATCATAACAAACCTATAACTCGCGGACATGCAGTCGTTTTACAAAAGCGTTACATGCGTGAATTGTATACGGAATGGGTGGCAGAGCAACTTATTGCTGATCGAAAAAGGCGTGCGGCAGTTCTGTGTCAGGTGATCAAAGATTTCCCGCAAAAGCATGGTTTGAAAACCGATCACGTTCGACGTCTCAAGTGTGATAACAATTACAAAAATCCACTTGGCGAACCTGTTTACGCGAACTTTTAATAATCCGACCACGGTCGGATTTTTTTATTTTGTGTGATACAATATGGATCCCCGCCTTCGCGGGAATGACAATAATATGAAATTCCCAAAAATCAAACGTCGCGATGTCGGAATCATACTCATCGCAGTCCCCTCAATGCTGTTCCTGGCTGCAATGTATGATTTCTTGCTCACGACAATTATCATTTGGCTCCACACCATAGAAGGTGTGGATATGAGTTTCTTATATACGAATATTTCAGTACAAGAAGGATTGACTCGGCTACTCTCTCATAGATTGAACAGCATGATAATTCTGCGCTATCTTTTGATAGTGGCAAGTATTGGGTTGGTGATTGGTGGGGTGCTCATTAAAACTGCAGCTGCTTCTCAAACAGTATTATCATCAAAGAAATTCATCAAAAAAGCAGCCCAAGTAATGCGAAGTCATTTAGGGTTGTTTGCAAAATTTATCCTCGTCATTTTCGCAACAAAAGTATGTTCCGAAATTCTACAATATACATTCGCGGAAACAATGATGATCCAGAACATTATTGCAGTTTCAGAATTTTTAGTCTTTTCATATTTTCAAATCGGCATGATCGTTGTTTCTCTCGCGATCGTACATAATAAACAACCCAAGTTCAAAGATTTTTTCGTTGGCCATTATCTATTTCTAAAGTTCTTGCTTGCTGCAATGCTATTCATGATAATGGTAAGAATAGGACTGGAGTTGTATGTCATTCCAGGTTTGTATCTAGGATTCAGATATATGTTTTTCCCATATTTTCTCGCGTCAAAAAAAGAGTTGGATATTATGGGGGCTTTCAGGCTTTCTGCAAAAGCAACTGAAGGAGCAAAAATGGACATCTTTTTGCTGCAGTATATATTGCTGCTGCTATTGATAGTCGCAATGGCAACATTAGGATTAGGATTATTTATAGTAGTGCCGCTGGCAAGTATTGTGTGGGCGTTGGTGTATAAATCAAGGGTATAAGGTAGGGGATATAGATGAGAGGACGGCTTCGGCCGTTTTTTTGACAGACATTTTTTTGGCTGGTACGTTACATAACTTACTAATTTCCTTCCTATGAATCCATTTGAAAGATATGTAGAGACACTCAAAGATGCGGCATCAAAACTCGGTTTAGATGAATCAATGACGGCTCGATTATCCGAGCCAAATAATGTCATTGAAAAAACAATTGACATAAACAAAGATGACGGATCGGTTGTTTCATTTGATGCATATCGTGTGCAGTTCAATAATGCACGCGGACCATATAAGGGTGGAATTCGTTTTCATCATGAAGCCGATTTGCACGAAGTAAAAGCCTTGGCCGCGTTGATGGCAATTAAGTGTGCAGTAGTTGGGATTCCGCTAGGAGGCGGAAAAGGCGGAGTAAAATGCAATCCAAAAGAATTATCAGAATCGGAATTGGAGAAGGTAGCACGAGGTTGGGCACGAGCGATGGCAAATGACATTGGAGTAGATCAAGATATTCCAGCGCCAGACGTATACACAAATCCGCAGATCATGGCATACATGCTTGATGAATATGAAAAAACAGTTGGACGATCAGAACCAGGAGTGATCACAGGAAAACCAATCGCGCTGGGAGGATCACAAGGACGCGGAGCTGCAACTGCACAAGGTGGTGTGTATGTATTGCAATCTCTTGTAAAAAAATTAGGGAAAAATCCTTCGGAATTGAAAGTCGCAGTACAAGGATATGGAAATGCGGGATATCATGCAGCGAGATTATTGCATGAAGCAGGATATAACATCGTCGCAGCATCAGATTCAAAGGGTGGCGTATATAACGCAGATGGATTAGATCCAGAAATATTATCTTCAACAAAAAAAGAACACGGATCAGTTTCTAAAGGAAATCTCGGAGATGAAATTTCAAATGAAGATGTGTTGGTTTGTGAATGCGATGTTTTAATTCCTGCGGCTCTCGATAATCAAATCCGAGAAGATAATGCATCAAAAATAAAAGCATCAATCATTCTCGAATTAGCAAATGGCCCCACAACCCCACAAGCCGATTCAATTTTAAGAGAAAAAAATATACATGTGGTACCAGATGTCCTCGCAAACGCCGGCGGTGTAACCGTAAGTTATTTTGAGTGGGTACAAAATCGGCAGCAATTCTATTGGACGGAAGAAGAAGTATCGAGTCGATTACAACCAATCATGGAAAAATCATTTGAAGCAGTTTGGGAAACATCACAAGAAAAATCTTTATCGCTGCGTGAAGCGGCATTTATTACTGCATTGTCTC
This sequence comes from uncultured Gammaproteobacteria bacterium, assembly GCA_964536205.1. GTDB lineage: Bacteria > Patescibacteriota > Patescibacteriia > Magasanikbacterales. Next base: position 1,249 of record CAZHVT010000001.1, on the reverse strand, counting down.
GCATTGTCGAGGCGATGGAATTGCGAGGAAAATAAAAAACCGAGCCGTGGCTCGGAGGGGTGCTAAACTGCGGCATCAGCGCAAGCCCGATCGGATGCAACGGGTTGCTGGCTGAGAATAAACCACTTCACAGATGCATCACTATGAATATCAATGTTGTCTGGTGTCTCAAGAACGACAGTTGAAAGCGGATTGTGCACGATACGCGCTGCTCCACGAAACTCTCGTCTAACCAGCAATTCCGAAATACCTTCTTCTTGAAGTCCATCACGCGTCAGATGCAAGACAGTGCGTTGGCTTGTAAATACGCCAACATGTCCGACTCCATCACGCTTATCAGTGAGATAGTAATTGTGTTTCTCACTACTGGTGAATACCAAATCAAGCGGACGAAGATGGTCAAAATCTATCCGCCGTCCGAATTCTCGCTGCTCAATCGACAAGCGAGGAATTTCAATGCCGGATTGACCGAAAGCCCACTGTACTAAGCTTGAGCAATCCGCTAGAGCAGGAGCCTGGCGCAAAAGCGCACGTTGTTTGTATACAGAAATGCCTTTTTGTCGACGCAAATCCGGAACTATCTGAAGAAATCGAAATGTGAAACCTTTAGACTCGAGTAGTTTTCGGGTTTCTTGTGGGGTCAAAGGAACATCTAGGTGTGTGAGATCAACTGCAACACGGTCTGCCACCGCACGATACATCAATGTGTAAATCCTCCTTTTACAACATCGATCCAGTGAAACTGCCAAAAAGCAGTCTCTTAAGTACCTTAGATGAGATTGATTTATTTGGCAAGGAGGATCATGTGTCAAAGAGGGCTGTGCATAACTTTAGGCAAAATGGTTGACTTTTAGCAAAAAAATGATATATTTAAAACATAGTCGACCAATGAGTTGTCGCAAGGCAATTCAAAGAGGTTAAGGCTAAAGTTATGTCCGATGGGGTATGACGTTTAGCTCAGTGTTGATTATCATCCAGCCATTGGTAGTGGTGTTTGGATGAGCGAAACCGCTGCTCACCACGGCGGTTTTTGTTTTTATATTTATATTTTTATTCTTACTTTGATCTCATGCGTGCTTTATAGAAACTTTTCTATTCAGAGAAAATACCAGTCTGACTTTCTTTACTTCACAGCCTTCGTATTTCAGAATGCATTTTCCAGCATGAAAACCTCTCCTCTTTAAGGAAGATTCCTGCAGTGCTTTTTCAAAAAAGCACGAAAAACTTTCGCGCCACGTTCTGTTCAGGG